>NZ_CP070608.1:3519166-3837500 GCF_017068455.1 Fulvivirga lutea | reverse complement strand
CAAAAGCAGTCAACAAAAGAAAATAGAGAAAGTAAATAAGGGCGTATGGAGGATGCCTTGGCTCTTAGAGGCGATGAAGGACGTGATAAGCTGCGATAAGCTGCGGGGATTAGCAAATATGAATTGATCCGTAGATTTCCGAATGGGACAACCCGGCTAGTTGAAGACTAGTCACTCCGCAAGGAGAGCAAACCCGGAGAACTGAAACATCTAAGTACCCGGAGGAAGAGAAAACAATAGTGATTCTGTTAGTAGTGGCGAGCGAACGCGGAATAGCCCAAACCGATTCAGTTACGGCTGGATCGGGGTTGTAGGACTACAATAATTATTAATAATAGAACAAGAACTGTATGGGAATACAGGCCATAGAGGGTGACAGCCCCGTATTGGTAACCTTATTAATGATAGTAGTATCCTGAGTAGGGCGGGACAGGTGAAATCCCGTCTGAATCTGCCGGCACCATCCGGTAAGGCTAAATACTCCTAAGAGACCGATAGTGAACAAGTACCGTGAGGGAAAGGTGAAAAGTACCCTGAATAAGGGGGTGAAATAGTACCTGAAACCATACGCTTACAAGCGGTTGGAGCAACTTCGTGTTGTGACAGCGTGCCTTTTGCATAATGAGCCTACGAGTTACTCCTCACTGGCAAGGTTAAGTGATTAGAGTCACGGAGCCGGAGCGAAAGCGAGTCTGAATAGGGCGCATAAGTCAGTGGGGGTAGACGCGAAACTTGGTGATCTACCCATGACCAGGATGAAGGTGCGGTAACACGCACTGGAGGTCCGAACCAGTAAACGTTGAAAAGTTTTTGGATGAGTTGTGGGTAGGGGTGAAAGGCCAATCAAACTGAGAAATAGCTCGTACTCCCCGAAATGCTTTTAGGAGCAGCGTGGAGGTTAAGTCTAATAGAGGTAGAGCTACCAATAGGACTAGGGGGAGTCACATCCTACCAAATCCTGATGAACTCCGAATGCTATTAGATATACTCTGCAGTGAGGGCAAGGGTGCTAAGGTCCTTGTCCGAAAGGGAAAGAACCCGGACCAACAGCTAAGGTCCCCAAATTTACACTAAGTTGAACTAAGGTAGTCCAGTTGCTGAGACAGCCAGGATGTTGGCTTGGAAGCAGCCATTCATTTAAAGAGTGCGTAACAGCTCACTGGTCGAGCGACAGGGCATCGATGATAATCGGGCATTAAGTGTAATACCGAAGCTTTGGCAGAATTTATTCTGGGTAGGGGAGCATTCCATTCACAGTGAAGCCGTATGGTAATGTATGGTGGAGTGTATGGAAAAGCAAATGTAGGCATAAGTAACGATAAGGCGGGTGAGAAACCCGCCCACCGATAGACTAAGGTTTCCTGATCAACGCTAATCGGATCAGGGTTAGTCGGGACCTAAGGCGAACCCGAAGGGGGTAGTCGATGGACCATGGGTTAATATTCCCATACTACCGTTAACAGCGATGGAGTGACGGAGAAGTGAAAGGCTCGCGTGCTGACGGAATAGCACGTTAAAGGGTGTAGGTATTGGACTTGTAGGCAAATCCGCAAGACTAGCTGAACCTGATAGTACCGCAATCCTTCGGGAGCGCGGATAGTGGCCCTAATCAGGCTTCCAAGAAAAACTTCTAAGTAATGTTAATGGTACCCGTACCGCAAACCGACACAGGTAGTCAAGGAGAGAATCCTAAGGTGCTCGAGTGATTCATGGCTAAGGAACTAGGCAAAATGGCCCTGTAACTTCGGGAGAAGGGGCGCTTCCTCACCTTCGGGTGAGAAGCCGCAGTGAAAAGGCCCAGGCGACTGTTTAGCAAAAACACATGGCTTTGCGAAATCGAAAGATGATGTATAAGGCCTGACACCTGCCCGGTGCTGGAAGGTTAAGGGGGATGTTATCCGTAAGGAGAAGCATTGAACTGAAGCCCCAGTAAACGGCGGCCGTAACTATAACGGTCCTAAGGTAGCGAAATTCCTTGTCGGGTAAGTTCCGACCTGCACGAATGGTGCAACGATCTGGGCACTGTCTCGGCCATGAGCTCGGTGAAATTGTAGTCGCGGTGAAGATGCCGCGTACCCGCAACGGGACGGAAAGACCCCATGAACCTTTACTACAGCTTAACATTGACATTGTGTAAATAATGTGTAGGATAGGTGGGAGACTACGAAGCGGTGCCGCCAGGTGTCGTGGAGTCGTTGTTGAAATACCACCCTTTATTTACGTGATGCCTAATCCCTGTAAGGGAGACAGTGTTTGGTGGGTAGTTTGACTGGGGTGGTCGCCTCCAAAAGAGTAACGGAGGCTTTCAAAGGTTCCCTCAGTACGGTTGGTAATCGTGCGCAGAGTGCAATAGCATAAGGGAGCTTGACTGTGAGACCTACAAGTCGATCAGGGTCGAAAGACGGATATAGTGATCCGGTGGTTCCGCATGGAAGGGCCATCGCTCAAAGGATAAAAGGTACTCTGGGGATAACAGGCTGATCTCCCCCAAGAGCTCACATCGACGGGGAGGTTTGGCACCTCGATGTCGGCTCGTCACATCCTGGGGCTGGAGAAGGTCCCAAGGGTTGGGCTGTTCGCCCATTAAAGTGGCACGCGAGCTGGGTTCAGAACGTCGTGAGACAGTTCGGTCCCTATCTGTTGTGGGCGTAAGAAGTTTGAGAAGATCTGACCTTAGTACGAGAGGACCGGGTTGGACTAACCTCTGGTGTACCGGTTGTGGTGCCAGCTGCACCGCCGGGTAGCTATGTTAGGAAGGGATAAGCGCTGAAAGCATCTAAGTGCGAAACCCACTTCAAGATGAGACTTCTTTAAAAGGACGTTAAAGACGATGACGTTGATAGGCTGCAGGTGTAAAGGCAGAGATGTCAAAGCTGAGCAGTACTAATTACCTGTAAACTTTCTCTAGGGCTATGCCCTCATAAATTCTTTCATAACACAATGTCAACGATATTAACTGTGGTAAAGTCCACAGTAAGATTTTATGGTGACTATAGCGATGGTGTCCACCTCTTCCCATTCCGAACAGAGAAGTTAAGCCCATCAGCGCCAATGGTACTGCAATAATATGTGGGAGAGTAGGTCGTTGCCAGCTTTTATTTATCTGCCTATGGTAGAGCTAAACCCTTAGATAACCTCTAAGGGTTTTTTGCTTTGTAGATATTCTGTTAGTAGAAGATATCCAAATTAAGTTTATTTGTAAAAAAGCCACATTGAATAAGCGAGCCCTTCTTTTTACACTTCTCATTTTAATCACTGGAATTTCATACTTATTTTATAATAAGTACTATACTCGAATTGAGTCAGATGAGTGGGAATATATAACTGAACATGCATGTTTAGTTATGGAGTTTGATAACCCGATATTATTGGATAGTGAGGGCAAAGGACTAAGGTTGCTCAAAAAGTTCAATGGTGGGTTCATACATAATGACTTTTATGATTCATTACAAATAAATCAAAATTCCGCTGATAGATTTCTAGTATCATATTATCAAACAGGAAAATCTGGTTTTGATCAAACTTTAATTATAAAATCAAACTCTAGTCTGTTTAAGCCGCTTATCAGTAGTTTGCTAAAGAAAAGTTCAAATGATAAAGGAAGAAAATATCTCGATAAGGAAATTTATGATATTAAAATAGATGAGGATAAATACTCCTACACATATGATGGTGAGTATATAATTTTCAGTTCATCTCCTCTATTGATAGAAGATGTTATAAGAGTTGGATCAGATTCTAATTTAAAATTATTTAAAACGGTTAATTATAAGTTATTAACTGTTCCGAAGCTTTCTAGTGATGAAGGCAATGTTTATATAAATATTGATAGGCTTGATAATTTGCTGAACGTCTTTACTAAAGAAGATTTAAGCTTCATTAAGATATATGGCAGTAGTTCTTTTTTAGATGTTTCAGTAAGTGAAAATACTTTCACTTTAAACGGCTTCACCAATATAGACGGAGGCGATTATACGAATACATTTATTGAGCAAACACCTATTAAGGATAGGTTTAATTATGTTATACCATCAAATGCGTTGTCTGCCAAGAAATTTTTAGTAAGTGATCCGTTAAAGTGGAAAAGTAATCTCATAGAATATTGGAAAGAAGAGAATAGTAAATTTTCTATTTCAAGAAATGATTTTCTAAAAAAGTATCAGCTTAAGGAAAATGAATATTTTTCTAACCTGAAGGACGGGCTTTGTTATGTAGAAGTTATTGATGGGCCATCAAATGAGGCACTACTTTATGCTTCTGTAAAGGATGTCACCGATTATCTTTCTAAGCTCAACAAGCTTTCTGAATCAGTAAGTACTCTTTCTGGTGATTCTTTGTATGTAGAATCATACGGAAATTATGAAATTACTGAATTGGGCATTCCAAATTTTCCTAAGTTGATGTTTGGCGAAGTATTCGAGGGATTTGAATCTGTATACTTCTTAAAACTTAATGATTACATTGTTTTTGGAACAACAATTAATGTTTTAAAGGATTTAGTTCAGAGCATAGAATCTGAAAGAACATGGGGCAGAGAATTAAGCTTCAATGAGTTTTTTTCCAGTGGGCTTGATGAGATTAACATAGGCTATAACTATAATTTGCTGAGGCTATGGCCTTCAATAATTGAAAATATTGATCCTGTTTGGAAGGATTTCTTTTTAGACAATGAATCTGAATTTAAGAGTTATCGATTAGGGCAAATTCAATTAAGCAGAATTGACGAAAGTTTTTATACTAATGTATCGTTTGAAAAATCAAAGCAAGCAAAGAATCAAGCCAGATCGGTATTTACAGCTGATCACACTCTGACGTTTACAAATGCCATAACTAGTAAGCCTTATGTAGTCAAAAATCATAATACCAATCTTTTAGAGACACTTGTTCAGGACTCGCTGAATAATGTATCTCTCATATCAAATGATGGAAAGAAGTTATGGACTGTAAAAATTGATGAACAGATAAATTCAGAAATTACTCAGATTGACTTCTATAAAAATGATAAACTCCAATATTTTTTTACCACGAGAAGTTACATTTATATAATAGACAGACTTGGTAATTTTGTTGAAGATTATCCTAAAAAGTTATCATTTACATGTAGAGGGTCGAGGGTTGTTGACTATGATAAAACCAAATCTTACCGATTTGTATTAATAGCAACTTCAGGTGATATTTATTTATTCAATAAGCATGGTAAATCGCTTGATGGTTGGGATCCATTAAAGATTACCGGTGAACATGTATTTACACCATTTCATTTGCGAATTAGAGGTAAAGATTGTTTTGTTACCCTTTTAAAAGATGGAACTTTAACACTCTATACTAGAAGAGGTCAGGTATATAATGGATTTCCAAAAAAACTGGGTGACAGATTTAGTTCAAGGATTTTTGTAGAATCAGGAAGTGATTTATCGAAATCTTATCTTCATTTAGTATCTAATTCCGGTAAATTCTATCGAATTAACTTAGAAGGTGTGGTAGATAATACGCAAGAATTATTTAGGCAGACTAAGGAGGCTAAATTCAATATTGTTCCTGACGCGTTTGAAGAGTCTTATATTATTGCTAGGCAAGACAAACAAAGGCTTGTTTTATTAAATGAACGTTTTGAAGAAATTTTAGCCAAGGATTATTTAGGCTCAGAAGAACTTGAAGTGCAATACTATTATTTTTCTCCTGACAATAAAATTTATGCGATTACTGATAAACTACAAGGCTTTACCTATTTATACAAGTCTAACGGAGAATTGATTAATTCTAGACCAGTAAGTAGCGATAGTGAAATAGGTCTATTATATTCAGAGGTATCTAATGAATATACAATGTATATAGTTTCGGGTGATACTTATTCCAGGATAAAGTTTTAAAAATGAGAATTACATTATTGATATTATTATTGGGTATTAGCGGCCTTTTAAAAGGTCAGAAAAAGGATACTGTTAGCTATAATCTTGCAACCCCTTATGATGCTGTAATAACTCATTTGCAGTATTTACAACCTGACAGTTATTATCCTGAAATTGCCTCTAAAGCCTTAAAAAATGAAGGTAGAAGCAATGAAGAGATAGTTTCCCTATCGATTAAGTTAAAGCAAATTTTTGATGGTTCAGGAGAAGAAATTGAAATTGACGAGATACCAAGAACTCCAAACTACATTGATTCTACAAATAATAGGGCTAGATATATTGTTAGTAAAAAATTCCCTGATCTTTATTTAGAAAAATATGGCTCCAGGTGGAAGTATTCGGCTAAATCAGTGAAGAAAATTGATGCCCTGCATGCTGATATTTATCCGTTTGGCACAGCCAAACTTCTTCATTTATTACCTCCGAATTCCGGAGGGTTTAAACTATTTGGATTATGGGGTTGGCAACTAGCCGGAATTCTGATACTGATAATTATATGCGTTGTACTACATAAAATATTTACACTTGTTATCGAAAAGCTGATCATTCAGATACTACTAAGAATGGGGTATCGAAAATTAGCAGATGAAGTTGTGATTCCAGTAGCTAAACCAATTAGCTTCCTCATAATATTCCCTATTCTGATCGTATTTGTGCCGGTATTGCAATTGCCTATTAGCATGAGTAAGTATGTGATTATAGCGCTCAAGGCAATATGGCCTGTTTTTGCTATTGTATTTTTCTATAGGCTAGTAGATATATTTTCACTCTACCTATCTAAGATGGCTGAGAAAACTGAGAGTACTCTGGATGATCAATTGGTGCCATTGCTACGTAAAGTACTTAAGACATTCGTAGTAATTGTTGGTGGTCTTTTTATTCTTGATAATCTCGAGTTCGATATTACAGGCTTGATTGCAGGTATTTCCATTGGTGGTTTAGCCTTTGCACTAGCAGCACAGGATACCATTAAAAATTTCTTTGGCTCTCTCATGATCTTTGTTGACAGGCCATTTCAAGTAGGTGATTGGATAACTTCCGGAGATGTTGACGGCACAGTTGAAGAAGTTGGCTTTCGATCGACCAGAATTCGAACCTTTAGAAATTCCGTTATGTACATACCTAATGGTGTGATCACCAATCAAATGATTGATAACCATGGATTAAGGGTATATAGAAGGTTTATGACTAATATATCCTTAACGTATGATACGCCTCCTGATTTGATAGAGGTGTTTGTTGATGGACTTAAGGAAATTGTAAAGAAGCACCCTAAAACGCGTAAAGATTACTATGAAATACACTTTAACAATATGGGTGCATCTTCACTAGATGTATTGTTCTACATATTTTTTGAGGTACCCACATGGACAGAAGAACTAAGATCTAGACATGAGGTGCTTTTGGAGGTTGTTAAATTGGCCGAGAATCTTGGAGTTAACTTTGCATTCCCAACACAAACATTGCATGTGGAAACTTTCCCTGAAAAGAAGGGCAATTCTCCCGAATACACTAAAAACACACCTGAGTTAAGAAAGAAATTAGAAGAGTTTTTAGCCACTAAGCGTGCTCAGTAAGAAACTCTGTTATTGCTGAATAGACTTGATTAAGTTGTTGTTCAGTAATGATATAGGGAGGTAGTATGTAAATGAGGTTGCCTAATGGTCGGAGTAATACATTTCTTGAAATGAAAAATGGGTAAAGCTGATTTCTCATTTCACTGAAGTATGAGGTATCATCATCAGACTTAAATTCCAATGCTAATATTGTTCCCAGAACCCTTACTTCCTTAACTATATTTTTGTTTTTTATTGAATCAGCAAAATTCAAATGGCATTGATGTATTAATTCGATTCCCTTCGCGCATTTTGGTTTTTGAAGCAACTTAAAACTTGCATTAGCCGCTGCGCAGGCCATTGGATTAGCAGTGTATGAGTGCCCATGCAAGAATGCTTTTTTAAGTTCGGGAGTTTGAAATGCATCCTCAATTTCCTTAGTACATGATGTTACACCCATGGCCAAAGCACCTCCAGTTAACCCTTTTGAAAGACAAAAAATGTCTGGCTTATTCACTAGATAATCAGAAGCGAATAGTTTACCAGTTCTTCCGAAACCAGTCATCACTTCATCAGCAATACACAAAACATTATGTTCGCGTGCTACTGTTATAAGCTCATCCAGAAATGACGCATCGTACATTCTCATTCCAGCGGCACCTTGCACAAGCGGTTCGAAAATGAAAGCCGCAATTTCACCTGTATTTAAATACTCAACAAACTGTTTTTTGACTTCATTGAGGTTTGAAGGCGTGGGAAAGTCAATAAATTCTACTTCAAACAAATGATTAAAAAATGGTCTCGTAAAATCGCCACGTTCGCCTACAGACATGGAACCAAAAGTATCGCCATGATAGGCACCATCAATAGCAATAAATTTATTTTTCTGTGTTCCTTTATTATACCAATATTGAATAACCATTTTAAGTGCTACCTCTACAGCAGTACTGCCATTATCTGAGTAGAAGATTTTATGCTGGTTAGATGGTAAAATGGAAAGAAGGTTTTCAGCTAACTCAATAGCAGGTTGGTGAGTAAAGCCAGCAAAAATTACATGCTCAAGGCTTGCAGCCTGTTCCGCTATTGCTTTTGTTATTTCTGGATGAGCATGTCCATGAATATTTACCCACCAAGATGAAATGGCATCAATTATTTTGCGATCATCTTCTGTGATTAAATAAACGCCTTCTGCCCGTTTGATCATTAATGGATCATCCACACCTTTTAAAGGTGTAAATGGATGCCAAACTGATACCTTATCCCTACCAACCCAATTCATTCCAACGTTCTTTTAAACTCTTTGAAAGCGATTTAACTGTTTCAGCATTTACTGTATCCATTTTCCCAACCTTAAAAATGCACGGGCAATTAGCATGCTGCATGATTATATCTTCTGTTGATGGGTTGGGGGTGTCGTTGAAAATGATTCCTTTAAGTTGAATATCTGCCTTTTTCAGATATTCCAGAGTTAACAGAGTGTGGTTAATACTCCCCAAATAATTGTTTGAAATAAGTATCACTTCAGTATTTAAGTGCTTGGCCAAATCAATCACAAATTCTTTAGAATTAATTGGCACTAAACAACCTCCTGCTCCTTCAATAATCAAATTCTGTTCCTCTTGTAAACTAAAATCTTCAATTGATATTTTTACATTATCTATTTCTGCAGCATAATGAGGCGAAGCCGGTGTATTTAGTACGTACCTTTCCGGTAGTGTAGTTACCTTCCCTTCTGTTAGCCGTTGAATCAAATCTTTGTCAGTTGGTGTACCTGCCTGTATCGGCTTCCAGTACTTCGCATTTAATGCCAAGCTTAATGCGGCTGAGATAACTGTTTTTCCGCTATCTGTACCTATTGCAGTGACGAAATAGTTCATAGGTTCGCTAAGGTAGCCACCAGATTGTAAATTTCATCTTCTGTATTGAAGGAATGCAGACAAATTCTTAATCTTTCTTGTCCCTCTTTAACAGTGGGCGAAAGTATTGGACGAACATCAAAGCCTGATTTCTGAAGTGTTGCTGCGGCATTTTTCACATTATTATTACCAGAGATTAATATTGTTTGAATTGGATGATCATTACTAACCCTTGAAAATTTAGTGTTCAATTTCTCTTCAAATAGATCATTATAAAATTCTACATTGTTGAAAAGCTGTACCCTCGGTTCATTTGATTTTAAAATATGGTTAAATCCTTCTTTGATTGAGATGTATGAGTGGTCAGGTAATGCGGTAGTGTAGATAAAAGGTCTCGCAAAATTTATGAGATAGGTTATCAAATCTTTCGATCCGGCAATTGCAGCTCCATGACACCCAATCGCTTTACCGAATGTGAACACCCGGCAGAAAATTTTGTCTTCCAATTTTAATTCTTCAGATAGCCCACCACCCTTACGACCATATAGTCCTGTTGTATGTGCTTCATCTAATATCAATCTGGCTTTATGTTTTTCACAGATATCAATAACATCTTTTAGTGGAGCAAAATCCCCATCCATAGAATAAGCAGATTCTATTACTACATAGCGATCACCTTCTGCTAAATCCAGTCGCTTCTTAAGATCGGCCAGATCATTATGCTTGAATGATTTTTTATTAGCTAAACTCAACCTCATACCATCTTTAATACTCGCATGCACAAGTTCATCATAAATGATAGTATCTCCTTTTTGAGGGATGGAAGAAATAACGGCCAGATTAGCCAAGTAACCAGAATTTAAGATCAGACAACTTTCTGCTGAAAATTGTTCAGTTAAAAAGGCTTCCGTTTCCTCGGCAATTGCACTATTACCAGATAACAGTCTTGAACCTGTTGACCCAAGATTTAAATTCTTCGATTGCCTTTCTACTTTGGCTTTTAAGGTTTCATTTCTAGAAAGACCCAAATAATCGTTAGACGAAAAGTCTACTAAACCATTGGTTGTCTTCAAGCTTCTGATGCTATTATTCTGTTTTCTTTTATTTAATTGATCAGTAAGCTTTTTAGGAAGGGTCATTTCTAAAATGTTTCTATTTTAGCGGCTAAAATACTGATTATCCGATCGTTGATGAAAATACAAGCCTTTCTATTTTTTCTACTGCCATTTAGTTGCTTGGCTCAGGAAGTTTTTAACAGTCATCGTATGGATAGAGAACTAACAGTGCGGTATGATAACGATGTTGTTTTTGTAATCGATCAATACTACACATCTGGGGCAGATATATCTTATGCCAGAGTGGTTGGCCAAGAAAAATTCTTTGGAAAGTTATTTAGCACTTCTTATGATGATTCTAAGGTGATTATGAGAATTGATTATGGCCATAAGATTTTTACACCCCAAAAAATACGTGAACCAGATGTAATAAGGAGGGATCGGCCGTTTGCGGGGTGGCATTATACGGGGCTTTGGTTTGATAATTATCCTTCAAAAAATGCATCTAACCAGTATGGTGTTAGGCTGGGTATGGTGGGCCCAAGCTCCGGGATAGGAAACTTCCAGTTATGGTGGCATGATGTAGCAAGCATTACGGCACCCAAAGGTTGGGAGTTAGAAATTCAGGATGAGTTTGTGATTAATCTTAATTATTTAAGGACTCAAAGAGTACCTATCGCAAAATCATTTGATTTGGTGAGTGAAACCCAGTTGACTGCTGGTAACGGAAGTACGAGGGCTTATCAGCAATTAATAATGCGGCTAGGTGAATTAAACCCTTTAGATAATTCTGGATATAATAGAAGTAGATTGTCTAAGAATATCCCTGAATTAGGAAAAATAGATCAGTTTTTAGAGGAAGGATTTTTCTTTTATGGGCTAAGAGCGGAGTACATCAATCATAATATTTTTATAGAAGGTAGCAGAATAGGCAAAGCAAGTCCGCATGAAGAACAAGCCGAAAAATTTATGATTACGCACGTTTGGGGCGGTGTGTATTCAAGTCATTATACAACATTCAAAGTATTGTTTTACAGGATGAGTCCTGAGGTGGTTGGTGGCAACGTGCACCGCTATATAAGTTTGGAATTAGGTTTTAGATTCTAACTTATTTTTTTGATCTCATTTTTTCAAGCTGCTCCCATAAATCCTGAGGCACTGCTTCGAGGCCATTGAACTCGCCAGCACCATTAATCCATTCGCCACCATCTATAGTTACAACCTCACCATTTACATAAGCAGAATAATCGGACATAAGGTAAGCTGCCAGATTCGCCAATTCCTGATGTTCTCCGAATCTTTTAAGAGGTATTCTTTTCAACGGATCTATTTGTTCAGCAACCTCTCCCGGGAATAACCTTTTCCACGCCCCTTCAGTTGGAAATGGACCTGGTGCAATGGCATTACTTCTGATATTATACTTTGCCCATTCAGCTGCAAGAGATCTTGTAAGTGCCAAAACGCCAGCCTTAGCACAAGCTGATGGTACAACATAACCGGAGCCAGTCCAGGCATAAGTGGTAACTATATTTAGAAATGTACCCGCTTGCTTTTTCTCTATCCAGTTTTTACCATTAGCTAATGTAAAGTTGTATGTTCCTCGCAATACAATGTCTACTACAATATCAAATGCTCTGTGAGAAAGTCTTTCTGTTGGGCTAATAAAGTTTCCAGCAGCATTGTTTAAAACACCATTAATCTGGCCGAATTTTGACTCAGTCTCTTTTATAACATGGAGTACTTCATCATATTTCCTAATATCGCAAGCTACGGGTAGCACTTTCCCACCAGTCTCTTTTTCTAGCTCAGCAGCAGATTTTTCCAATACTTCCAGCTTCCTACTGGTAATAACAAGGTTGGCTCCGAGTTCTAAAAAGTATTTCCCCATCGATTTACCGAGGCCTGTGCCACCACCTGTTACAATAATGGTTTTTCCTTTTAGAGAATCTTCTTTAAGCATGCCAGTCATAATTGTAAGTTTTAACTTTAAATATATTTAATCATAAGCCGAGTAAACAGAACAAACCACTTTTTATTTCGTTTGTCGATTTCGGATATTAGTATGTAAATATAAAGACATGAGAAAAGTAATAGTTTTCATTGGGTTGTTTGCGCTGGTAGGTTCGTGCGTTACTCAGAAGAAGTATGATGAGCTGCTAGCCAGTAAGATTAATCTGGAATCTGATTTGGCGAATTGCAGGGATAGTTTAGCTACTGCACTTGCTACCATTGACAGGCTAAACAATGAAATTGCAACTTTAAAGAAAGATACTAGTCAGCTCAAAAATAAAATAAAGAATTTGACTGGTGACTTAAGTAGCTTAAGTAAGGATCACGCTCAGCTTCAAAAGTTGTATGATAACTTACTTGGAAATAGCGGTAAAATGACACGTGATTTAGCTGAGCAAGAGGAAAGGTTGCTTGCTACCAAAGAAGAACTTGAGAGAGCAAGACAACAAAACGAACAGCTTAGTGCTGATTTAGCTGTGCGAGAGCAGAAGGTGAAAGAACTGGAACAGATTTTGGAAAATAAAGATAAGGCCGTTCAGGCCCTTAAAAAGAGAATTAATGAGGCTTTACTAAACTTTAAAGAGAGTGATTTAACGGTATCTGTTAAGAACGGGAAAGTATATGTTTCATTAGCTGAACAGCTATTATTTAAGTCTGGCAGTACAAGTGTTGACCCTAAAGGAGTTAGTGCTTTGCAGCAATTAGCTAAGGCCATTAAAGATCAGGAGGATTTGAATATAATGGTGGAAGGCCATACCGATGATGTGCCTATCTCCAGGACTTCACAATATATGAATGATAATTGGGATTTATCTGTGCTAAGAGCCACATCAATCATTAGAATTTTAACTAAGGCCGGAGTGTCTTCAGATCAGGTGATGGCTGCTGGAAGAGGGGAGTTTATGCCAGTTGATTCTAACGACACGAAGGAGGGTAGGCAGAAAAACAGAAGAACTGAGATAATTATTACTCCTAATTTGGATGAGCTCTTTCAAATATTGGAGACGAATTAAATGAAAAAAGCCTCTCGAATTTCGAGAGGCTTTTTTGTTCTTCCCTGCTTATCTTCCTCTGCTTCTACCTGAACTTGTTGATCTGCTTGGAGCACTGCTTCTATTTGATTTCTCGTAAGAAGTTCTACTCACTCGGCTATGATCTTGTTTATCGGTATGGTATCTATCTCTTCTGGTATAAGTCACATCAGCAGATCTTCTAGAATCGTGATGGTCTCTTTTACCATTTTTATAGTGACCATTCTTATGTCCGTTCCCAGGACTATTACCATGTACATGATGTGGTCTTCTGTTATTTACATACACCACATGGTTATGTCCGTTGTGAAAATGACTATTACAGTTGTTATAATAAGTAGTGTAATAATTTGAATGGTATCCGCAAACTGAACCGCAAACATGGTTTACAAGAGGGTAATCATATCTTACTATTCTTCTGTTTATCCAACCATCATTTCTTACAGAAACTTCAACGAATACATCACCTCTTTTAAGAATAAGTTCGAAATATCTTACTCCATAATTGGTAACTCTTGAGGCATGAACGATGTCATATCCGTAGTAATTATTATACACTACGTTATGTACTCTGTTTGGCAAATTCCAACCCAGTTCTACTCCAAAAGAAGTAACGAAATACTGTGCGTTTACTAGTGAAGAAAAACCTACAACTAATGCGAGAGTTAATAATATCTTTTTCATGGCTCTTCGTTTTTTGATTTGATAAGAAGAGTGCAACGATGATGCCAAAAATATTTTAACCTACTTAAACATCTGATTATCAGTTAGTTGAAATTCGATTTTATAACCTTAAAAATCTGTGTTTCTGATGCGCTAGATAGTCTAATTAGATAAATTCCATTAGGGTAGCTGGATAAATCAACAGATATTTTTGAATTGGCAACAACCTTCGGAGCTACAATTTTCTGGCCTCTGGAATCGTAAATGATCAGATCAACTTCCTGTTTATTTTCATTCAATTCAATATTAAGAATACCTTCAAATGGGTTAGGACTAATAATTACTTCATCAGCCAAATTATTACTAACCGATAGGACAAGTGTTGAAGCGGAGGCCTCATTACTGAAATCAGATTCTCCGCCAGTATTTATTGCCTTTATTCTATAAAAATACTCAGTTAGCTCTCCCAAATTATCATCGTCAAACGATGTTGAATTAGCACTAATTGAGGCTATTTCTACATAATTATTATTCTCACCAACGCTTCGCTCAACTATATAATTATCTTCATTATCGGCTACATCTACCCAGCTTAAGCTTATTTGACTTAAGTCTATTGCTTCGGCAATTAGATTAGTAGGTGAAGCTGGTGGTAATGGGAGTAATAGTGCCGATACCTCATTGCTATAGCCTGAACTCCCTCCAGAGTTTATTGCTTTAACTCTATAGAAATATTCATTATCAAGGTTTAAGTTGATATCTTCAAATATTGTGGATTCTGATTCTAATGTGGCAATTACTACATAGTTTAAATTGTTTTGTATACTTCTCTCAATAACATAATTCTCTTCATTATTAGAATTATCATTCCACGTAAGGTTAATTTGATCAAGACCTTCAATTTCAGCAGTCAAATTAGTTGGGTTAGCAGGAGGTAGAGATAATGTACGACCAATTAGAATTGCAGAATAGTCTGACTCAAGAGTTCCTTTAAAATTTTTAATTCTATAAGAATAATAGGTTCCGGGTTCTAAGGAATCGTCTGTATAGCTGGTCGTGTTAGGTGTTAATATTGCAATTTCCAAAAACACACCATTCTCTAATCTTTCCAAAACAACACCTTCTTCATCATTATTATTATCTGTCCAGTTTAGCGTAAGACTATTAGCAGTAATATTAGATAAGTTAAGATTAGCAGGAGCAAATGGAAAAAATGAAATCGATTCTTCATTTGATGGGTTGGAATTTGTTGTGCTTAATGCAATTATCCTGTAATAGTATGAATCTGATACAGAAATTGTTGCATCTGAATATGTTGTAACGCCTGCACCTACTGTTGCTATTTCTGAAAAATTGGTATTGTTATTTGTAGATCTCTCAATGGAAAAGCCCGTTTCACTTCGTGAGTTGTCGTGCCAATTTAGAATTACCACACTATCATTTGAAGAGCCAGCTGTTAAGTTAGATGGTGGTAGCGTCTTTCCATTACCTATTGTACAAATTTCTAAGCCCCACGCATCTAAAGAGCCTCCATCTTGATCAAAAACATCTGATATTCTGAGCTGCCATATACCATAAGCTTCCAACCCATTTAAAGCATCTAATGAAGTTTGAGGTTGATAAGTCCCTCCATCTGTAGGGGGACAAGGAATAGACCCAACAGAAGCTCCAGAATCGAAATTAATATTGAAATCATCTTGATCATCACATATTTGACTAAAGAGAGTAGCCCCGGCACTTGATGGAGATAAAATTTGAACAATTAAGTCACTTATGTAGGTATGTGTCCCCTGTAATCCAATAACATTGATGTCTGATATTGGTCCTTCACTATTCATCATCAATTCTGAAACTATTTGTTGAGTTCCAACACTCTCTATAGTAATTGGAACATCCGTGCTTTCTAGTGTTGTACAGCTAGGGGTACCTGTTGTGAAAGAACTAACCGAGTAATCACTATCCTCACAACCTCCAAAGCTTTTTACCCTAACATAATATGTAGTACTTTCTTCCAGATTAGAATAAGTAAACAACCCTCCAGCAGAACTATTGTAACCTGAAATAATATTAGTGAAGGCTTCATCTGTTGCTAATTCGCCAAAATAGAGGAAACTACCGCGTATGTCATTCCAAACTACTGTACCAGAAGTGGCAACCTCTGTTTCACCATTTTCAGGAGATAAAATATTTAATATATCAGGCTCGCCATCATAAATATCCAAAACTAGATTAAGCCTTCTCTCGCTGACTCCATAATTGGCAATTAAATCTAAATAGTAAGTACCATCTGCAGTTAAATCAGGGTTATTTATTGTTAATATACTTTTGTTCCCTGGCGCTACAATGTTTTGAGAGAACTCTGCATTAATTCCATCTGTTAATCCTTCCAATGTTAACGTTACATTTTCTGAATAACCCAATATACTTCCAACACTTATTTCAATTTCTTTTGATTCTTCACCGCAAATAACTATCGAGCTATTATCTAATGAAAGATTATAATCTGGCTTAGTTGGCTCATTTATTAAAAAATCTATGTTATTAATATCAAAAAAAGCGTTATCTACAGCTTCAATCATAATTCTGGCGCGTGTAGTTATAATATCAGGTATTAACACTAACTCACTGCCATCATTTAATGTATTCGAACGCAATACATGGGGGTAAGTTAGACCTCCGTCCTCTGACAATAGTATATTTACATACTTACAATTTACTGGTGATAAATTTGTGTTTGCAACATCCCAAGTTACTTCAACATTATTTTTAGCTTCCACCTCAGTGGTGGTGTTAAAAGAATTAATAATAAATGGGCCGGCTTCTGTTGTAACATTGAAGAGTAAATTATCATAATTCACGCCCCCGCCACCATCAGCATTATCTCGAGCAATAAACCTGAATGATAATGATCGATCATAGTCTGGTAGAATTTCGCCTAAAGTTTGAGTGTTATTTATAATATCGCTCAGTTGCGGGAAGTATCGGGTTCGATTCGTAGTTGGGCTAAATGATCGAAACAATGGGGCATTTCCACTTGGGCTATTTGGATGACCAGCAGGCCCTAAGTCATGTTGCTCCCAGGCAAAGGTCAATTCATCTCCATCTGGGTCTGAAGCTGAGCCCATCAGTTTAAAAGGAGTATTTGCTGGGATAGTAAATCCACCTTCGCCTGCATATACATCTGGAGGAGTGTTACCTGTTGATGTGATTGTAGGGCAGTTATTGCCTGATCCATCGACACTATATGCTAATATTTCGTCATAGCTGGCACTATGGAAGTAAGGGTCGCTATTATTTTGGATGTTTTGAGGTGAACAAATACCGGCATAGGCTAAAATGGTCGTCCCGCTTCCAGGCTCATAGGCTGTAGAGCTGTTTCTATTGCCGCCAGTGCATGAACCAGATGTTCCATTGAAAGTATGATTAGCACCAAATTGATGACCAATTTCATGTGCCACATAGTCAACATCGTAAGGGTCTCCAATGGGTGTACTAGTACCAGTTACCCCGCGTGCATTACCACCACTTATACATGGTCCGGGGCCAGCAAGTCCACCGGCACCAGTAGAAAACCCATGACCAACATCATATGTGCCTGCTCCCAAAATGTTATCTATCTCTGCTTGTACTTCATTTATAAACGAACTCGCACTACCGTTTGTGTATGGATCGGTGTTTGGGTCGGTGAAAATTAATAAGTCTGTATTACCCACCAATTCAAACGAAATAGCTACTTCAGATTCATAAATACCAGTTACCCTATTCATTGTTGTAACTATGGCAGACAGAGCGTCTGGCACAGTTCCTCCATGAAATTGAGTGTATTCTCCGGTTGTAGAAATGGCAATACTGTAAGTTCGTAATTCTGTGCCTGATGATCTTTCTGAAGATTGATTAGATTTAGCTTCCGTTCTAAGAGCGACACTTTGCTTATCGTTTAAAACATCATCATTTGAAAAACCCTCTTTAGAAGCTATGAAGTCTTTCTTATAGTATACCTGATATTCAGACTTGGAATTTAAATTGATTGGATCAATAAAAATTGTTCCTTCCGCTGATTGGAACATACCATGAAAACCTTTGCTGGTTATATCAAACCTTCCTGAATATTTATTATTCAATGATTTGCCTTTATAAGCCTTGATGTCAGGGTATTTTTCTTTTAATTCTTTGGACATTACTCCTGATTCTTCCAAAGTAAATTGGGCAAAATCACCATTGGGTAATGGCACTTCAATAGTAGTTTGATTACTGCTTAAATTATCCGCCAATTTCGGTAGGTCTAAATTGTAGAATTTAGATTGACGTGTTGAAATACTTATTTCCTTTCTTTCATTTGACGTGCTTTTGGCCTCTGACCATAGGCTTTGACCATTAGATAGGTTGGGGATGGTTATGAAAGCCAGAAGCGTAACTTTGAACAATTTATTCATTACTTAATTACTTTATCGATGAAAGGGTTATCAGAATTTTTTACAGCGTACTTTTTATCATAAACGATGTAGTACTCACTTTTTTTCTCAACTGGGTTAATGTAGTAAGTGGTTTGCTTATCTGTAATCATAAGATAGAAACCTGATGGGTTGATGTCTATGCGGCCTAAAACAATGTCATCATTACCAATAATTTTATATGACTTAATTTCAGGAAATTTTGCCGCAAGTTCTGGGCTCATCGTGCCAGATTCTTCAAGATGATTTTCTTGATATTCACCACCTAATGTTGGAGTAATTACCTTGTTAGTTGTAGTTAAATGATTCTTTAATTTATCAAAGTCTAATTTATAACTATTAAACTCCTTAGGTAAGGTTTCACTTTTACTAATACTAGTTGGTTGCCAGTAAGAAATTGTATTTGCGGTTTTTTGATTATCAGTTGGCTTACAGCAATATGCTAATAAGCCAACTAATAATAACATAGGTATGTATTTCATTATTACTCTTTAATCACAACGGCATTTAAGTCTTTAGTTTTAACTAATTCATTAAATGCTGGGACATCTTTTTCGAAAATAGCCTCTAATCTACTTAATTCCTTGTCGATTAGAGTGGTAACTTCTTTCTTAAATTCTATTGCCTGATCGGTTGGTTTAAAATCACCCATGCCCATGAGCGAATTTAAATGCCCAAGCTTGTTATTTAACTTAATAGGGAAGTTAAGAGGGTCTTGATTACTTCTGTTTTTAGTTTGATATAATTCTACCTCTACAGCATTTAAGTTAGACTTTAATTTCTCAGCCATTTCATGAAGATCGGGATATTTCTCTTTATCGTATTTAGCGGCAACATCCGTAATTTGAGTTTTAGCCTTTCTAATCTTTTCAATAGCCTTATTGGTTTCTGAAAGCTTGGCAATTACCTCTTGTTGAAAGTCGAATTGAGCTTGTAAATCGGCAATTGATGAGCTTATTCTTGGATCTTTTAAAACCTTAAATTCTACTTTTTGAGTAAAGTCCTTGTGAACTAACTCTGCCATATAATTTCCAGGTACAGCAGTTGGGCCTTGCAAAGATGCCCACCAAAGTATCATGCCTTCAAAACCGTCAGCACCGTTATATTTTAAATCCCAACTATTGATGTTCATTCCGGGCTTAATATCTAATGTACTTTCCTTGCTGTCTGCTTTGGGTTTGGAACTGAAAGTTCTAACCAACTTTTGTTGGCTATCATAAATATTCATTCTTACAGTATCTAAACCAGCAGTATCTTTCACGTAAAAGTGGATTAATGCACCGCCAGGATGGTTATCGCCTTCATACTTTTTATCAGCATTATTACCACCCTCCATGCGATAACTATCTAGAGGCTTGAACAAATGTAATTTTTTGGTTTTGATAGTTTCGTTAAGCTGGTGTAAAGGTGTTAAATCATCGATTAACCAAAAACTTCTACCTTGTGTTGCGGCTATCAAATTATCATTTTTAATTGCCAGATCGGTAATAGGAACTATTGGCAAATTCAGCTGAAATGAAGACCAGGATGTTCCATTGTCGTAAGAGATATACATTCCGTTTTCAGTACCGGCATACAATAATCCTTTTCTTTTTGGATCGGCACGCAGTACACGTGTAAAGTGTTCACTCGGAATACCCGAAGTTATTTTTCTCCAGGTTTTACCATAATCTGTTGTATGGTATAAGTATGGTTGATAGTCACCTAATTTATATCGTGTTCCAGCAATGTAGACACCACCTTCATTAAATGGGTCGATTTCCACACTGTTGATCATTGTCCATTCAGGCATATTAGTTGGTGTGACGTTGCTCCAATTTTTTCCACCATCTTTCGTAACATGCACGAGTCCGTCATCAGAGCCAGTCCAGATAAGTCCTTCTAGTTTAGGAGATTCTGCAGCGGCAAAAATGGTGCAGTAGTACTCCACGCTGGTATTATCCTGCGTTATTAAGCCACCTGATGAGCCTAATTTGGTAGAATCGTTTCTAGTTAAGTCTGGGCTGATTGTTTCCCATGACTGGCCACCGTTGGTTGTAACATGTAATTGATTGGATGCAGCATAGAGTTTGTCAGGGTTGTGTGGTGAGAAGAAAACAGGGAAATTCCATTGGAATCTATATTTAAAATCTTCAGCACCATGCCCCATAGGGTTGTCCGGCCAAACGTTTATACCTCTTATTTCTTCTGTTTTATGATTCACTCGTGATAAATAACCGCCATAACTTCCACCATATACAATGTCATTATCGTCTGGCTTAACAGCTATATGTGCACTCTCACCTCCAGCGGTAGGCTCCCAATCTCTCTCGTCAATAGCGCCATCTGTTGTACGATGACTAATTCGTATTGTGGAATTATCTTGTTGTGCGCCATAAATTCTATAGGGAAAATGGTTATCCGTTGTCACGCGATAAAACTGTGCCGTGGGTTGGTTTAAATAGGTAGTCCAGTTTTCTCCACCATCGTAACTAACTTGTCCACCACCATCATCACCAATAATCATTCTTTGGTTGTCTTCTGGTGCTATCCACAAATCATGATGATCTCCATGCGGGGCATAAAAAGACTCGAATGTCTTTCCGCCATCTTTTGATCGGTGGTATGCCACATTCATCACATACACCATATCTTCGTCTTGCGTATCGGCATAAATCCTTGAGTAGTACCATGCTCTTTGTCTTAAACTTCGGTCGTCATTAGTTTTTGTCCAGGTTTTTCCTGCATCGTCAGACCGAAATACACCACCTTCAGCATTTTCTATGATAGCCCAAAGTCTATCTGAATTTACAGGTGAAACGGTTATGCCCGATATGCCCCAAACGCCTTTGGGTAATCCTTTATTAGTACTGATGTTTTCCCAGTTATCACCACCGTCAGTGCTTTTCCATATGGCAGAACCAGGGCCACCACTCTCCAAGCTGTATGGGGTTCTTCTTATATTCCATGTGGAGGCATATAAAATTCTTGGGTTATTTGGGTCCATTATCAGGTCTACTGCACCGGCATTGCTATTAGCAAAAAGTATTCTCTCCCAGTTTTTACCACCATCCTTACTTCTATAAACTCCTCTTTCATTTGTTGATTTGTACAAGTCGCCCAAAACGGCTGCGTAAACCAGATCAGGGTTTTTAGGATGTATTGAAATTCTTGGAATATGCCTAGAGTTAGGGAGGCCAATCGACTCCCAGGTCTTTCCGGCATCAACTGATTTATACATTCCTGATCCTGAAGAGACATTTCCTCGAACTGTAACTTCTCCGCCACCTACATAAATCACATTATTGTCCCATTCGCTCACAGCTACTGCACCAATCGATCCACCGAAAAAACCATCACTAATATTTTTCCAGGAGTTGCCGCCATCTGTGGTTTGCCATACACCTCCACCCGTAACTCCCATATAAAATAAAGTGGGTTTGCCTTTAACTCCGGTTACCGCTGCCGATCTTCCACCTCTGTAAGGTCCAATATGCCGCCATTTCATACCGTCTATTAGTTCGGATGGATAGGTAAGGGTCTCATTATTCGACTTTTTTCTTTGTGAAATACTTTGGTTCGTGAATGCAATAATTAGAGCAAGTAGAAGAGTGAATTTTTTGATCATGTTACAAATAGTTATTGGTTCAACTAAAGTTATCAAAATTAATTCGGAAGAAATTCATAATGTAAAAGTCAGCCCAGATTAATCAATGTATTTCAGTAAGGTATTGATAAGGAAATGACCAATAAGATTGCTATTTTTGAACTTGAAATGGCCTATTATAAAATGTTGCGTTTCGTAAAAAAGTACATATTCTGGTTATTTTTCCTATTTCCATTTCTTGGGGTATCACAAAATGTGGAGCGAATAGATAGCCTTAATGCTAAGCTAAGCAAACTTGCTATCAACGATTCAAACAGAATTGAATTGTACAATCAGTTGGGCTGGGAGTATAGAAAATCAGAACCTGACAGTACTATTCTTTATGCCGAGCGAGCCATAGCGTTAACCAAACGTTTAAATTCAGATAGAGGAATTGCCAAACCCCTGAATTACATAGGAATAGGGTATCACTACAAAGGAGATAATGTAAAGTCTTTTGAATATTATAACAAAGCACTAGAAGAGGCTGAAATTCATAATGATTCATCGCAGTATGCTCATGCGCTTAATAGCTTGGGAAGATTACACCTTAATCAGGGAGATTTCTTAAAATCTTATGATACCTATTTTAAAGCATTAAAAATATTTGAGGCAATAGATGACTGGGATGGAGTAAGTTATTGCTACAAGAGTTTAGCTGAATTGTATCAAACCCAAAACAACTATGAGAAGGCACTTGAAATGAGTGAAAAGTCTTTTCAGATTAGGATCGAAAGTGGAAATATAAGGGGACAGATATCAATACTTATTGAAATAGCAGGCATTTACGAGCAGATAGAAAATTTCGATAAAGCCTTTGATCATTACCTTCAGGCCAAGGTAAAAGCGGAATCAATCGATGATAAAATTAACATTGCAAATATCGACTTAGGAATATCTAAGTTGTATTACTCTGAAGCAAAGTATGATGAAGCTTTAATCTTTGGTTTGAAGGCGTTTAGGGCTGTTTCTAGTACTCGTAATATGGACTTGAGAGGCCAGATTGAGCTTCAATTGGGAAAAGTCTATTTTGAGCAACGAGAGTATGAAAGATCCAAAGATTTTTTAGAGAAGGTAATTGAAGATTCTGATAAAACCCAGGACTTATCGCTACAACGAGATGCATATTATTATCTATCCGAGATTGCAGCTAATCAGAATGATGTAACGGCCAGTTATAATGCATTTTTGAAATATACTGAGTTAAATCATGCATTGGATAATGCTGAAGTTGCACGGACCATTGAGAGACTGGAAGCTCGTTTTGAAATTGAAAAGAAAAATCAAGAAAATGAAGTGCTGAAAGCCCAGCAGGCTAGGGATGAGGCTATTATTGAGCGCCAGCAAATTCAAAATATAGCGCTGACAGTAATCATATTTGTTGTTTCCTCATTACTTGTTTTTATCTGGGTGATGAGCAGAAAGCGCAGGGCTGATAACCTTAAACTGAGAGAGAAGAACGAAGAAATAGCGGCTCAAAGAGAAGAGATTAGCAGACAGAATGATCAGATTAATACTCAGAATGAAAAACTTCAGAAGCGTAATGCTGATTTAGCTCAATTGAATCAAGAGAAAGATACCTTGATGAATATTGTAGCACATGATTTAAAATCGCCATTTAACCGTATCAAAGGTATTACTGAATTGCTGAAGCTTTCTGGCTTGAATGAAGAACAAAAGAATTACAATGAGCTTTTAAAAGACATCTCTCAAAGTGGTATTGATCTTATACGAGACTTGTTGGATGTAAACTCCTTTGAAGATGATTCCAGAAAAATGGACATTACCAAGGTAGATGCATGCGATATGCTGTTAACTAAAGCCAAGTATTTTTATGCTGACGCAAAATCTAAGAATATAGAGATTGTAACTGATATTAAGGATGCTCACGCCTATCTTCATACCGATGAAACCTATTTGTCGAGGATACTTGATAACTTAATATCTAATGCTATTAAGTTCTCCAATCGCGATTCGAAAGTAGTATTAGGAGCGGCAAGAAAAGAGAATAATGTATTGGTGTTTATTCAGGATTCTGGTCCCGGCTTTAATGAAGAGGATAAAAAGAATCTATACAAGAAATTCACTAAGTTAAGTGCACAGCCAACGGCAGGTGAAAGTTCCAATGGATTAGGTCTTGCCATTGTAAAAACATTAGTAGATAGATTGAATGGTGAGATTAAGCTTGAGACAGGGGGGGGCGGAGGAAGTAAATTTACGCTTACCTTCCCGGTTGGTGTAGAGGCAAAATCAAGTTCTAGAATCGAAGTTTAAAATATAAATGCAATAGCGCAAAGTGGGCAGATTTAATCCGTCCTTTTTTGTTTAGCCTAATGCCATTTTTAAATCACCAATAAGGTCTTCGACATCTTCTATACCTACGCTAAGTCTAATTAAGGAATCCACTAAACCTATCTTCTGTCGTTCATCAAAAGGAACACTTGCATGTGTCATACTTGCCGGGTGATTGGACATTGACTCAACACCCCCCAATGACTCTGCTAATGAGAAATAGTGAAAGTTTTCCATCACCTTGAAGGCCTCAGATTTATCATTACCCTTTAAAGTAAAAGAGATCATACCTCCGAAATCTTTCATTTGAGTTTTAGCAATGAGGTGATTAGGATGATCTTCAAAACCCGGCCAATACACCTTGTCCACTTTCGGGTGAGACCTTAAATACTCGGCAATTACTCTTCCATTTTCACAATGCCTTTGCATTCGTAGGTGTAGTGTTTTGATGCCTCGCAGCACCAGAAAACAATCCTGAGGACCTGGCACAGCACCGCTACTTTTTTGAATGAAAGCAAGGTCTTCAGCCAGTTGATCGTCATTTACAACCAAAGCACCCATTATTACATCAGAATGCCCACCTAAATATTTTGTTACTGAGTGCATAACAATATCTGCACCTAATTCAAGTGGTTGTTGTAAGTAGGGCGTGGCAAAAGTGTTATCTACAGCCAATCGAATGCTATGCTTCTTAGCAATACTAGCTGCACCAGCAATGTCAATGATGTTCATCATCGGATTGGTAGGTGTTTCCAGCCACAACAGTTTTGTTTTGTCTGTTATATAGCTTTCAATATTGGCAATGTCTTCCATATCCACAAAATGGAATTTGATGCCGAATTTGGCATATATTTTAGTGAAGAGGCGGTATGTTCCACCATATAAATCATTTGTTACGATTACCTCATCGCCCTGATTTAAAAGTTTAATTACTGCATCAATGGCTGCTAAACCGGAAGAATAGCAAAGACCATGTTTACCACCTTCTAGCGCTGCAATGCTCTTTTGTAAAGCACTGCGTGTAGGGTTTTGGGTTCTGGAGTATTCAAAGCCCTTATGATTGCCTGGTGACGCCTGCACGTATGTGGAGGTTTGGAAAATAGGAGTCATAATAGCTCCTGTTGATGGATCCGGCTCTACACCGGCATGAATAGCTTTGGTGCCAAATTTCATGTTGTAAATTTTAAAATGGATAATCTAACGGCAACTAATTTAGCAGAATATTGCGATGTGCCAAGATGTAATTAAAGTACTAAGACCAATATGCCTTGATGTTTTCCTTCCAGTTTTTCTGATCTTTTAAATAGAGTAAGGTATTTATCAGCATTTTACTCTTGGATGAATCTTTGTCTGATTCTTCAGCTACTGACAGTAGTAAATCCAAAAATTCTTCATCGCCTTTAGCTTTGAGCGCTTTCAAAAATGACTTCACGGAATTTTCGTTTAGAGGAAGTGCCGCTGATTCAGATTCTTCTTTAACTGGTGGAGGAGATTGAAAAGCAGCTGACTCATCTTTGGCCACTTTTTTAGGCTCTACGAAGCTCTTGGCTTCCTGCTTAAGAAAGGCATCTAAATCTTTTAATGGATTCTTACGCTTAGCCATTATTCAATTTTTTAACTATTTCTTTGGCTACTGATAAATACTCTTTTTCAGCCATGATTGTACTGAAATTTACGAACAAATTCTTTTGAGGAACAGTTACTTCTAAAATTTCTGCATTGAGATCGCTCAGTGCATCCATGATAGTTTTTGATCCGGTAAGGCTATGTATCCTATTAGGTAAAACCAAAATCTTTAAATCACTTTTCAACTCCTTCGCTGGCGATAAATCTTCTACTGTTTGATAAGTGACCAACAGATCATTTTGGGTAAGGCTGGTAGGCACAATTACAGCATCGCTTTGTAGGCAGAGCTTTTTAATACCTTCATCAGTAGTTTTACCAGCACTGTCAACTAAAATATAGTCGTAGCTTTTAGCCGATCTCATATTTTCGAGGTCAGAAGCTATTTGCTTATCCTCAGAACCCAAGATTTCGAAAAGTGAATCTTCTTTCGCACCGGATTTGTACACTTCCATTTTTCGAAGTGTATTCAATGTATAATTCGTATCGGTTTCTATTAATGCAACCTTGTGGCCAAGATTATGAAGCATGGTAGCCAGGTTTATGGCGTTGGTGGTTTTTCCTGTGCCACCCTTTCTACTAATGAAGGATATAACTTTTGTCATGAATAAATAGGTTGATTAAAAATAGATAATAGCCACGACTAAACCCAAATTCTTGTTTACTTTGATGTTAACCCAATTGTCTATGAAAAAAGTATACTATCTCTCCACCTGCGATACCTGCAAGAGAATAATCAAAGAACTGGGAATAGGTGATGAGTTCGAATATCAGGATATCAAAACAAAAAAGATTACTGAAGAGCAGCTTAATCAGATGAAAAATCTTTCAGCCAGCTATGAATCGCTGTTTAGCCGAGTAGCTAGAAAATACAAAGAACAAGGTTTGAAAGATAAAATCTTAATGGAAGATGACTATAAGTTTCTGATTCTGAATGAATATACCTTTTTGAAAAGGCCGGTTTTTATTATTGATAAAAAAATATTCATTGGAAACTCTAAAAAGAATGTGGAGGCAGTAAAAAAGGCGATTAGTTAATTAAGAACCTAGATTTTTCAATGGTGCGGTTTCATCCAAAATCACACTGATTGTGTGTATTACCGAATCTATTTCTTCCGTTTCTTTCACAATCTTTTCCAACAAAACCTGCTTTTCTTTTTCGTCTGTAGAGATGTTGAACAAATTTGTGAGTCCAAGCAGTCTGGCCACTGGAGCCCTTAGGTTATGAGCTGTGTGAAAAGCATATTCTTCTAACTTGTTACTGTAATCAACAACCTTTTTTGTTCGCTCCGTTACCATTTCCTCTAACTTCTCGTTATGCTGAGAAATGATCTTATTT
Source organism: Fulvivirga lutea (assembly GCF_017068455.1). Lineage (NCBI taxonomy): Bacteria > Pseudomonadati > Bacteroidota > Cytophagia > Cytophagales > Fulvivirgaceae > Fulvivirga > Fulvivirga lutea. Next base: position 3,810,090 of record NZ_CP070608.1, on the reverse strand, counting down.
TGATTTTCTATGGTTTCATTGGCCGAACGAAGTTCTTCAACAGTATCATTCAATTGATCATTTAGCTTTTTCAGCTTTTTATTTTTGTGACTTATTTCCGCTTTCTGTTTGTTAAGCTTTCTATTGCTTTTCAATTTAACATAAACGATATACGAAAGGCCAAGCAAAGTAATTGTTAAAAAACCCACTATATAGATGTAAATCTTTGATTGGAATTTTTGTTTGGTACGTTCCAGCTCCAGCTCATTTTCAGTTTGTAATAGCTCCAATGCACTGCGCTGCTGAATCAAATCTTCCCTATTAGATACGCTATACAAACTATCATTTAGTCGGCTCATTCTTTGAAAATGCCGGAGGGCAGAGAGCTCGTTATTATTAGCAGAATCTAACTGATAGCTTAATAATTCGTATCCGACATTTCCACGCACGTAGCTAATGGTGTCTAATAAACTCTTTAGCCTTATGAGATTATTTTTCATGGCCTCAAACTCTGAATTAATGAGGTTGAGGCGAATTAAATCCTCGAGCGTTGAGCATACTACTTTGTATTTCTTAAAAGTGGTAGCTTGCGAAATGGCCTTTTCATAATAAAATCTTGCCTTATCAGGAATGCCTAGTGAAAAGTGTGCATTACCTTTTTCATGTAAAATTTCATCTATGAGCTCACTTTTGTTTTCTTCTGCCATTAGTTGGGCACGTTCTAGCGTTAAAAGTGCTTTTTCATACTCTTGCAGGCCATTGTAAGAAATGGCCACATTTAGCATAGATGATATTATTTGAAAGATACTTCCTTCCTTCTCTCGTATATACAGTGCCAAATGATGGTACTCTAGCGCTTTTTCGTACCAGCCCTGGTATTCGTAAAGAATACCAATGTTTTTTAGCGCGAAAGCCTCGCCTTCTTTGTCTTTAATTTCTCGGCATATTTCTAACGATTTCAGATAATAATCCATGGCTTTTGAGTCGTAAGCCAAATCCCGGTAGATATTACCCAGGTTGTTGAAAATTATTCCCTGGCCAAACAGATTTCCTTCTTCTCTGTAGATATCAAGCGCAATGGTTAAATACTTTAGGGCAGCATTATCTTTGCCACCAATATTGGTGTAAATAGTGCCCAACCGATTGGCAACTTTTGCTTTAAGCTCATCATGATTCTGTATGGCTGGGTCTACGAGTAATTTTTCGCCCAGTTGAATGGCCTCATCGTTAAAACCTCTTTCGTAGTACGCATTCAACAACTCAAGCTGAATCGAAAACTCGTTATTTTTCGAAGTATTTTTTTGAAGTTCATTTTTAAGTGAGTCTATATCTCCATGGCAGATGAAGGCTACAAGAAGTAGTATGAAGACGCCCACAAGTTTTTTCATTTCAATAAGATACTAAAAAGGTAGAGTTAATGCCAGTGAAGTGCTTATTGAGTTTATGAATCACGTTGTGAAGTTGAGGTGAATGTAATGAGTTGGAGGGTCAATTGGAGCTTTTTTCATTCATTTTCCTCACCGCTCTTTCAATTCCGGCAGGTGATAGTGGAAACATAGGAACCAACTCTTTCATTACCTGAATGGTGTAGGTATAAGGCCAATACTTTAATGGTTCCGGGTTTAGCCAAACGCATTTTTTAAACTTGCTTACAATGGATTGTATCGACTGAATGCTGTGACTATCTAATTCATAAGGAGCCATGGCAGCATCGCCAATAAAGAACACTCTGTATCGCTTGCTATGGGCCAACAACTTGTCAATGGTGATAGACTTGGTTCTGCGTTCATCTACATACACTCGATTGTAAATGGTGTTATGGAAATAATACACTTCCAAATCATGAGCGAAGCGGGTTTTCATCTTTCGGAAGAGGTTTTGCACGCTGCGAACGTAAGGCGCCATGGAATAACCACCATTATCTATCAGGACAATCACCTTTAACTCTTCATTTTTTTCGCTTGATAATTCTGGAATGAAAAGTCCGCCACGCTTTAGTCCGGATTTGATAGTTAATGGCACATCTAACTTTTCAATGGCACTTTCCTCTATAACACCCTTTATTGATGCCAATGCAGCATCTACGTTATTATCATTTAAAAGAGCATCTCTGTCGATTGGGAAGTAGTTTTTATCGCCCATGACTTTACGGGCCATTTTACCACCACCTTGTCCGCCTACTCGAATGCCATTTTTAGCTGCTCCGCCATGTCCGTAAGGTGAAATTCCGCCTGTACCAATCCAATGGCTGCCACCTCCATGCCTTGTTTTTTGTTGCTCACGCACTTTTTCCATGCGCTCCAACAGTTCTTCTAGTGATAAATCGGAATAATCAGCCATTTTATCAAGTACACGTTCTGCCGGTTCGCCATCATTTTCCAGACCATCTTCATCAGCCAAATCAGGGTTGTCTTTATCCCAAATTTCTTTTCCGTTAATTACTTCCTTAATGTCGTAACTGGTCAAATGCACCTGGTCTAAAAATTCGGTTACCAGCTCTTCATCAGAAAGATCTTTGCCGGCTTCATCCAGAAACTGTGTTTTCCACTTAGCAAAAGTTTCTGATCTCAGAATGGCATCTTCCAGCGTTTGACCCGGCTCTATGGGCACGTATAAGAAGTATTCGTAATAAGCTTTGGTAAACGGGCCCATTTCTGAAGGCTCTTTCACTACAATGCCTTTCAATACATTATAAATATCCCCCAGCGTTTTTATCAACCCTTTCTGCATGGCCTTTCGAAGCAAAAGCAATGTGCGTACATCGGCTTTAAGCCCATGCGATCGAAATTTTTCTGGTAGGGAGCTTAACATATTAGTTTAATCTAGATCCACCGAACGTATCATCAGCACCAATCATTCTATTTACACGTTCCATATCGGTTTGAGTTTTTATCAAAGCACCAATTCCTTCTAATCCTTCAATTTTTTTAACTGCTTCTTTTGGTGCGATGTCACCCATATATTTAAGCCAATTCAGGATTTCACGAGTTGTTGGAGCCCTTTCCAACCCTAGCCTGCGTAAATGGTAAAACACATCCAATGCTACACGCACCACTTTTTCATCCAGTTTAGGATGATGCTTTTCGATGATTTTACCCATCACCTCTTTATCAGGAAAATCGATGTAATGATAAATACAACGACCTTTGAAGGCTGTTGGCAGCTCTTGTTCCCTGTTGGAAGTAATGACAATGGCAGGCATATCTGCTTCCGATATTTCAATCACCTCACCTGATTCCGGCATAATGAATTTTCTATGACTTAAGGCATACAATAGATCATTCGGAAACTCGCGGGGAGCCTTATCAATTTCATCAATTAACAGCACAGAATTTGGCTTGCTGTAAGCAATGGCAGCCGGTCCTTTCACCACATAATCGCCTAGTTTTTCAGGGTTTCTGTTGCCGGTAGTTAGCTTACTTTCTAATCCTTTCTCTTCGCGCTGTGCATTTAAAATTTCAATCTGAGAATCGCGGAGGTACTTCACATGATCGAAGCGCGCCACAAACTGCTCTATATTACTTTTGGAACCTACCGGATACACTTCCAGGTCCAGACCTCGATCTTTTGCATAATGAATCGGAAGTTCGGTTTTACCTGTTCCTGGTTCGCCCTCAATGAGTAGGGGCATGCCTAATGTTCTTGCCATATGAAAAGCCTGTGCCAATGCCGGATCACACAAATATTTATCGGAACCTGTCCAATGCGTTGTTTCTGCCATAGTAATAAAACTGTTAGCGTTAAATTAAGTTCAATAATTCAACAGAACCTGCAATAAAAGGTAAATTGATGGATAATAACTAATGATGCTGCTTACCATACTTGGTCAATGCAGTGTTTACATCCAGCATGGGCACTCGTAAAGTTCCATTGTGGAGGTCTTGTTTTTCGTAAATATCCAAGTTATGGATGTCGTAAGGTTTGTTATTTAAGTCGAGCATGATGACATCAAAGGTAAACGCAGTATCTGTGTTAGCCACAAACCAATGTACATTGTCTTTTTCATCCGAAATTGAAGAATTATCGCCAATCTGAGCTATTCTATCAATGGTTGGTTTGATAATGAGGTTTTGATCTTCCTGCCCAAGCTTTTCATAATGCCTTAAATGCATTTCACCTTGGAGAATCAGGTGAGCGGAAGCCATGTTACTATGTCCATGTGGAATGATGGCTCTATCTTTCTTCATTCCAAAAATCTTTTTGACAAACACCGTTTTCTCGGGCAGTCCGGAAAGCTTTGGAAAAAACACTTTGCGTGTATTCACACCCAAATCTGGATAATCAAAGCCTTGAGTGAGTTTTTCAAATTCAATGAATTTCAAAAGCTCTGTGAGCTCAATTTTGTTGTAAAGTTTTGCAATGAACGACTGCCACTCTGTAACAGTTATTGACCTTTTTTTGAGGTCAGAGCAGTATTCATTTAATTGTATTGCCCAATGTTGTGTGAGGGGTCTGATGGATTTACCAAAGGCATTGGCAACTACCAATGATTCCAACATTGCGAAACTTGCAACCGTTGTTAATAGCCCTTTGGTAAATTCTCGTCTATCCACTTCGTATTTACATCAAGAATCCATTTTCAGCTTTAATGGCTGGTGGAATGTCGGTATCATCAAACATTTCCCTTAGATCAATTTCAATGCCTCTGGCAATGGATGTGATTGGCACATCATTATAGGTTCCTTCAAAGGGGTTTTCGGAGTAATCACCAATTTTTTCCATGAGGAAGAAAACCCAGGTAATTAAGCCGCTTAAAAACGGACAAATCCACATAGCCCAAGGGTCATTTTGTCCTAAAACATCGAGCAGACCGAAGGGTACAAAAACGCAAAAAACTACGGAAATCCAGATGGCTACTGAGGCATATTGCCTCGGGAATGGGAAGTTTTTAATTCGTTCCGATTTCCCCTGATCTTCATAAAACGTGGTTATGAGCTGATGGAATTCCATGTGGCGGAAATCATCAAAGTAGTTTTTGTCTTTTAGCTCCTGAAGAATTTTGGATTGTATTTTTAGGATTTGGGTAGCGCCATTGGTTTTAGACTCCAATTCTTTTATCTCTTTTTCAGAGATGTACTTGGAGAGCTCTGCTTCTAATTTATCGGTGTAATCTTCACAAACTGTTGGTGCATATACGCCATTGAGGCGGTTTTCTGAATGTTCCCATTCTCTGCTTAGCCTAAGCTGGTGCCTTAGCAAAGTAAGCCAGGCAATATGACGATAGATTAAACTTTTATGTATTTCAGCTTCATTTTCGCCTTGTACAAAAGAAAGCACTGCCGCTCCAAAGGTTCTACTGTTGTTCACAATGCTGCCCCATATTTTGCGTGCTTCCCAGGTTCTGTCGTACGAACTGTTATTTTTAAAACCGAGATAAAAGGCTACTGCTATACCTATGATACCCAGCGGCCCCCATGGTAGGGCAATATGTAGCTCTGTGAAATAGGAGATGGAGCAGACTAATGAACCGTAAATGGCACCCCAAATAAATGGCCATTTAGACCAATTAAAGGTCATCCAGAAACCATATCTTCTTTTTACGTACATAGACTTTTGTTTTTAGTCCTTGTTAAAAATGAAATTACCATATTAATCTCACTTTACTACAAAGGCAAATTAGTGAATTTCATGTACAATTACTCTAGCAGGAAGTAAGTCTATGGGTTAGTTGTAATTAGTATTACTCCTTTTACTGTTCCTCTTAAACCATATAATGCTACCTTAGTGTTATCAGGTTTAAAAATTTCAATAGATTTAATATCATTAGAATCGTATTTTTTAAGTTCTTCCATGTCCTTTATATCACCATTAAGGACAACTAAAGGTGACGGGTTATCGGGAATGGAGCTGTATGTATGTGGTAATCCGCTTTCTTTTTCTGTTGGCCCATTGATGTAGGATTTAGGCTTGTTACTAGTTGAGTCGTATACGTAATCTAATTCTGTCAGCATTATACCTTTAATCTTATCATATAAATCAGTTTGTTTCTTGGCAATCATTACAGAAGGCATTAGGATCAATGCCATTACTAAGAGCTTTTTCATTATATAAACGGTTTTATTAATTTTTAATCTAATTGTCAGTTAGCAATGATGATTCAAAAAGATTTTATTCTGTTCTTCTAAATGTATTAATAATACCCGAAGCACCTTCATCATAGAAATTTTCTATTTGCAGCTCGTCATCAGACTTGTTGAAATAATAATCATTGAATGCAGAGTTACTTGATAGATACCAACGAAGGGATATTTTGTCGTTGGTTATTTTAAAGTCATACAAACCAGCGCCAGGTTTTGGTATGGATTGTCCATTTTGTATTTCAGTCCCTCGTTTGAGACTGATTACTTTTAATCCATCTAAAGATTCAAAACTAATAGTATCTGATTCATTGATAATTTCTATCCATCGGCTTTCAACAACAATTGTTTGTTGAACAGGATTTTCTTCAGAGCAACTAAAAGCTATAAATAATAAGAGTATAGGTACTATTAGTTTCATTTATCAAGTCATTAGTTGCTTTTTCTATTAATCCAATAAACTGAATCGGGAGTTTCGACAATAATAAAATCTTTATTCACCCTGAATCCAGAGATGAACAATTCCTCTTTACTTAATGAACGTATTGAGTCCATTGTTTTATTTTCAATTCTACCTAAGTAAGGACGATTCTGACTACCAAATTTTCGATTGGCACTATATTTTGTTAAACTAATTGTTCTTTTCATATCACTTGTACTGGTAAGTACTTTTGATAGCGTTAGTGTGGAATCGATTATTTCAATTACAGCATATATCCCACCAAAATTTAATCTAGACTCTACATTCTTGTCATCAAGTTGATGTTTTAAATATTTTTTTTCAATTAATTCCCAGCTTCCATATCCATAGTTGTACTGAAGATTACCATTATTTTCATATTGTAATATACCAAAGGGCTCATAACTATCAATCATTTCTCTATTCACAAATTCAATTTTCTTAACCTTCCACAATGTAGTGGTTAGCTTACTAAGCTTGACAGAATCTAATAAAAGTGCATCTGAATTGTTTAATTCAAATGAAACTGGTTGTGCACTTGAAATATTGATACTAAAGTAAAGCGCAAGTAGAATTATAAATTTTCTCATATGATATAAAATGCTATACACAACTACTTATAATTGAAGCTTTATTAAAAATACAACATCCTAGTCACTTAAGTAATAAAATTATTGGAATAGTGATAAAGCAGGATCCGGATAAAAGAAAAGAGTGAATGTCTGGCATTCACTCTTTTTGTATTGTCATTCCGGCCTGGAGCCGGAATCTTTGTCTTTCTGTCTAATTCGGGATTGCGGGTCGAGCCCGCAATGACATGCTAAAAATAAAGAGCATGACCGCAATGACACTTTTAAAATTAATAGCGAGCCCGCAATGACGTTCTAAAGAAGAGATTACTTTGCTCGTAAACTCGCTTGTAATGACGATAATAATATTACAAATCCCTGTTCAGTTCGAATTTCTCTAAGTAATCAGCTACTCTGCGAACAACCATACCACCTAGAGAGCCATCTACCACTCTGTGGTCGTAGCTGTGTGATAAGAACATTTTGTGTCTAATCGCAATGGCATCACCGGCAGGTGTTTCAATAACCGCTGGCTTTTTTACAATCGCGCCAAGCGCCAAAATACCTACTTGAGGCTGCATGATAATAGGCGTACCCATTACGTTGCCAAATGAACCTACGTTAGAAATAGTGAATGTTCCACCAGAAAGCTCATCAGGGCTTAATTTATTATCCCTCGCTCTTACAGCCAGATCGTTTACTTTGTTGGCTAAACCTGTTAAGTTGTACTGATCGGCATTTTTGATAACAGGCACAATTAAGTTACCAGAAGGTAGCGCCACGGCCATTCCAATATTTATGTCCTTCTTCTTAATAATTTTATCGCCATCCACCTGAATGTTGATCATTGGATAGTCCTTAATGGCCTTAACAACCGCCTCAATGAAGATAGGAGTGAAGGTTAAATTGCCGCCTTCACGCTTTTTGAATTCATTTTTATTTCTGTTTCTCCAGAATACAATGTTGGTTACATCTGCCTCAACGAATGACGTAACGTGCGGAGAAATACGCTTAGAATCTACCATACGCTCGGCAATCATCTTGCGCATTCTGTCCATTTCAATGATTTCGTCACCTGCGCTGATAGAAGCAGGAACTAATGGAGCAGACTTAGGTGCAGCAGCTGGCTGCGATGCTGGTGCCGGACTACTCGTTTGAGCAGGAGCGGCAGCAGGCTGAGAACCTCTTGTTTCTAAGTAATTTAAAATATCGTGTTTTGTTACTCTGCCTTCTTTTCCTGAACCCGGAACGGTTTCAAGCTCAGCTAGAGCAATACCTTCTTTTTTAGCTATGTTTTTAACCAATGGTGAGTAAAAACGGTCTGAATTCTGATAAGAAACAGAGCCATTGGAGCCGTTTGAGCTAGAAGCGGCAACAGGTTCAGCTTTTGTCTCTTTTGCAGGAGCTGCTTTCGGCTCTTCTTTTGGAGCCGCTGGTGCACCACCTTCGTCACCATCCGTAGCGATTATCGCTATAGGCTTGCCCACTTCAACCACTTCGCCATCTTTCGCCAAAATTTCTTTTAATACACCGGCATGCGTAGATGGTACTTCCGTGTCTACTTTATCAGTAGCTACTTCTAATACAGATTCATCTTGCTCGATCGTATCGCCTTCACTTTTTAACCAGGTAAGCACGGTGGCTTCCATTATACTTTCGCCCATTTTGGGCATTAATAGTTCTACTAGTGCCATGTATTATAAAATCTCTTTGATTCTGAATTTGACCGCAAATTTAGCATTTTAGTTTTTTATCTCAATCGATTTCGATAAAGTTATCCTGATAAGGTTCATTACTGCGATTGCAGTGGCTTTTATATTCACTTCGCGGTCTTTCCACAGTTGCAGCATACGTGCTTTAGTCTGTTCACCATCTGCATAGGCAATCCACACGGTGCCTACGGGTTTTTCAGGTGTGCCACCATCAGGGCCGGCTATTCCGCTTATCGCGATACCGATATCTGCATTAAAAAGTTTACGCACATTGTTAGACATTTCAATGACGGTTTCTTCACTTACAGCGCCATGAGCCTTCAATGTTTCTTCTTTCACGCCCAAAACATTGGCTTTTAATTCATTGTGATATGGAATGATAGTGCCCTGATAGTAAGATGAACTGCCTGGTATAGATGTAATTAAATGCGAGACATACCCACCAGTGCAGCTTTCAGCGAAAGCCACTTTCAGGTTGTGTTCTTTTAACATTTGACCAACTACGGACTGAATTTCATCTTTATCATACCCATAGATGTATTTACCAGCATAATTATGCAGTATTTCAATTTGTTCTTCCACATCAGCTTTAAGCTGATTCATATCTCCGCCAATAGCGGTTAAGCGCAGTTTTACTTGTCCCAGGCTAGGTAAGTAGGCCAGTTTAATATGCTCCGGAAGTGCCTTTTCCCATTCGCGTATCTCATCAGCCAACCAAGATTCACCAATTCCAATGGTCTTGATCACCTTATGGAAAATCATATCCGTTTTATAGAATTTCTGGAGTTTGGGAATTACTGTGTCCAACATCATTTTCTTCATTTCGTGCGGTACTCCCGGCATGGAAACGAATACTTTTCCGTTACGCTCCAACCACATGCCCGGTGCTGTACCTAAGGTGTTGCTCACTTTCTCTGCACAAATAGGCAATTCGGCCTGTTTTTCATTGATGGGCGTAATTTCTTTACCCTTACTTCTAAAAAACTCACGAACCTCTTCAAGGGCTTCCAAATTCATTTTAAGGCCACAGTCAAAATGTTCTGCCAGTAAGGGTTTGGTTAAATCATCGTTCGTTGGGCCAAGGCCACCAGTTATTAAAATAATATCTGCACGATTCTCTGCTTCTTCAAATGCCTGAAGCATGTCTGATCTATTATCTCCCACCGTGGTTTTTCTGATTACACGAATACCAACCTTATCCAATTCCTGACTCATCCATTGTGAGTTGGTATCATTTATTTGTCCGTAGAGAATTTCATCTCCTATAGTGAGTAGTTCAGCTTTAGCGTTTGCCATATGAGCTTAATAATTAAGTAGTTGTAACGAAGTGCCAAATATGCACATGTTTATTAACAACGAATGACCATTAAAAAGTTATTCTTACCCCTAATTTTTAATAATCTTACGATGATAGATTTTTGAATGTGTTTCGATCACCAATAGATAAATACCGGGTTTTAAATGCTTCAAATTAATGGTATTGGTCGATTGAATAGTGTCAGTAACTTGACGACCCTCCGAATTAAATAGTCGGATACTACTAATTCCTTCTCCCTGAATACTGAGAAAATCTGATGTAGGATTGGGATAAATGTTAAACTCTTCGGCTTCATTAGCTAAAGAAGTAATGCTTTCTACCTGATATAAAATAGATGTATTATTTATACACCCTAATTCATCGCGCACCCATAGCTCAACCGTATATTGGCCTATATCAGAAAAATTAAAACTGAAGTTAGGATCGGTACTGATGGTGTCTGATTCCAAAATCCAAACCCATTCAATCGCATCAATTGATTGATCGGTAAAATTGACCTCTGAAGCTTCAGCTAAATTTAGTGCCTCAGGGTTGGTAGTAAAACGAGCTTCAATGTCGCTGACATTAATGGCGACTGCTAGCGGTGCACTTTCAATAAGAGAGGCATTATTGGTGATGTATATGATGGTATCTTTTTCAATAGTGGCTAATAGAATTTCAGACCCTTTATGTTGCAATTGAGTAAGTGCTTCATCAGAATAAAAATGTAAAAAATGCCCTTCCGGATTTATAATGGCCGATGAATCTGCGCAAATGTCGATGTTCTTGAAAACAGGAATACTACTTACCTCAGGAGTAATGGTAACGCGCAGCGTATCGGTGCACGAAGTTGCACTTTCTGCTACCAACATTAACTCAAACGGTATAGTAGATTCATAAGGGTAGGTCAGTTCAGCTTGGGTTGAAAGCAGTTCGTTATTGATATACCAAATGTCCAGTACCTGATCAATGGAGGTTGATTTTAATGATAGTAGGTTGGTGCTTGAAATATCTAATGTGTCAGGATGGAAAGTAAAATCAGCTGTTACATCATCGATATGAATACGAACGTGCTTGGGGTTACTTTGATAAACTGAGTCGGTGCTTATTACATAGAGTGAAGTGTCTTTTTCATACTGATTAGTAAATGAAGTTCCTGAGGATATCAGGTTACTTAGCTGTTCATCAGAGTAAAACTCAAGATCAGTAGCATTCGTGGCGGTGAAAGTGACTTCTTCATTCTTACAAATACTCACATCAGCTATATTTGGCAAGTTGCTTCGGTTAGCTACTTCGATACTTTTTATCACTGTTTCCGAGCAGCCAATATCATTAGTTACATTCAGGCTGATGTTGTACATGCCTGTGGAAGTGAAATTCATCTGTGGGTTTTTTACATTGGAAGTAAAGCCATTATCAAACTGCCAGTGCCAGCTTGCGCCATCAACACTCAAATCTGTAAATCTTACTATTGAGTTGCCTGTTTCATCCAGCAAAAGAGGCGATGGGTTGGCACTAAAATCAGCTTCTACCAATTTAGGCTTTGCGATAACAGTGTACACATCGCTATCAAATGCATTGTCTTTGTTAATGGCATAGAATTTTGTGGGAGAAGTTATTGGACCCGTGGTGAATGACTCCCCAGATTCTAGTAAGTTGGCTAATTCTACATCTGAATAGAAATTGTAAAGAGTGCCATCCGAAGGGTTAATAATGGCAGGCTCGCCCACACAGGTTTCTGCAATGGCTACTATTGGAGGATTCGCCAAATGATCCGAATAAAAAGTTTTGGCCTTACTCACCAAATCGATCAACTCTGCAAGCGAGTGCCCTGCCACGAAGCAAAACGTTACTTTCTCTGCCTGATTTACTTCGAGTAAATCTATCTGAGCACCAATAAAATGAGAAACATCGTTACCGGTATTCACTTCACCGGCTTCTGTTTGAAGAATTCCTGCTGAGGTATGCGCATATTTTACACTATCATTCAAAGTGGCAGGAATATCAGCACTATTTCCATTGAAATTACGATTGTTTACAGCAGAATAAACAGAATCCTGATTGGAAATTAAGGCTATGCCCACATAGGTAGTTCCATTGTGGATATATCCCAATTTATGTGCACCAGACCAGGAAGCCCTGTTGAAGTCTTGATCACCAATATTCCAATCCGAAAATAGGTTAAGTGTAAAATCGTTGAATGATTGACTGCCTGTATTTACTATTCTATAATCCTGAATAATGAAATCATCCTGATCGTTCGAAAGTGAAGTTTGCTCAATGCGTATGGTATCTCCATTATTAAAAACCGATTTAGCTTCAATAGGAGCATACCCATTTTGGTTTCTTTTAATATGCTCAATTACTTCAAAATCTGAATCTTTAATGGCAGATGAGAAATTAGTAGGCGCATTATCAATCACTTCTGTTTGACTAAAAGATAGTATGAGACCAGTATTATCTGCAACTAGCTCACCTTCGAACTGAATGCCTATTCCATCATTTAAAAAGTCTGCATCATAACCCAAATCACCATCAGATGTAACCGTCATCGCTAAATTATTGCCCTGAATAATCGTATGTGGGGATGAGGTTACGATAGAGATATATTCAAAATCTTCATAAACACCATCGGTATAATCTAGCCTAAAAACAAGCTCCGTATCTGGTGGCGTATTGTTTGAAAGTTTTACCTGAAATGGTTCGTCAAAATTGTCGGTAGATTGCAATGTGCTTAGTGATGCAACATTAAAAGTGTTGGTTAGAAATGTTACATGTGGTGAATTGCTGCTGATCGTAATCTCACCTGATTGAAATGCATCCAAATAATTTTTGAATTGAAAATGGAGTTCCAATGTATCTCCACGATAGGCAAAATTGCCTAGCCCATTCGTATAATTTGAAGAATCGATACGAATAGAAGGCGTGACATCCGTAAGTGCTCTGAGCATGTTAAGTCGCCCTTTGCCGAGCATGCCTTCATAAGTTGAGTTAGTGCCAATGGTGTAGATATCATCAGCCGTTGCCCGGAGTCTTTCCATTACTTGCTGTGCAGATAAATCAGGAAAACGCGCTCTTACCAGCGCAGCTGCCCCTGCTACCATCGGAGCCGAAAAGGAAGTGCCACTTCTGCCACCTCCATAGGTGTTTCCATTGGTGGCTGTATATATTTCAATGCCTGGTGCCACCATATCTACTTTATGACTGAAGGTCGCGAAGAATGTTTTTTCATCGTTGATGTCTGAGGCACTTACGGAAATTACATTATCGAATGAAGCGGGATAAAAATCCAATTCTTCATTGGTGTTTCCTGCCGCTGCAATGATCACTACATCTTTTTCCAACACGGCATAATTAATTACATCCTGTCCGAATTGTGAGAAAGAACCCGCAGAACCCCACGATAGGTTAATCACCTTACAACCTAAATCGGCAGCCAGAGCAATAGCTTCATAACCAAATTTGAAATTGTTGGCTGGCGAAGTGAAAATTTTAATAGGCAGGAATTTTGATTTATAGCCAGTTCCAGCAATACCAATTCCATTATTCGTTCGGGCGGAAGATACAGCCCCAACCTCGGTTCCATGCACATCTACATCCGCCACGGGATTGTTATCGTTATCCGCAATATCCCAACCAGCGAAATTGTCAACCAACCCATCGCCATCATCATCAATACCATTGATAGGGTCATTGAAGTTATAGGCAATTTGATTGACCATATCAGTATGATTGGGCTCAACTCCGGAGTCCAAAATTCCAATGACAATGGTAGAATCTCCTTGTTCAATACTCCAGGCATCATAGGCCCTGATATTATTTAAATAGTATTGTGCGCCAGTAGTTGGATTGGCGCCCGGATCATTCGGTAATAATAGTGGCCTATGATTGAAATAAGGTTCTGCATATTCCACCTCATCATAGCTAAGTAATCTATTAATTTCTTCCAATACGGACTTTCCTTCTTCAACCTGAACTTTATAAATGGAAGATAGCGGGTGATTATTTTTTTGGGCTGTATGGAGTAAAGCGGCTTGTGGAGGTTTACTGAAAAGCTCTGTGTTCGCTAAGGATTTTGCCTTGTGCTCACCGGACTTCAGTTTTACAATAATGGTATTGGCATCATACTGACTATCATTAACGCCTTTGGGTAGCTCATATGTTCTTTTCTGACCTATCAGAACAGGCGCAGAAAGTATCAATAAAAAGAATATGGATATAAGCCTTTTCAACACTAAAATTAGATTCAGTTTTAAATATATCGAATCGCCAAATGGTAAACCCCAAGACAATAACATTTCGCTGGTGCAATCGGTTGAGATTTTAATGTAAGATGGCTTATCTTCGCTATCCTAATCATTGATAAAACACAATTCTTATGAGTTTATATTCGAAGCATAAAGATATTTTAGATAAAGCCGTAAAAGCGCTACACGAAAGAACTTTTTTCGCAGCTTATCCGGAGCATCCATCACCATCAGTATATGGTGAAACAGCTGACGCGGATGGCAGAAAGAAATTTCAAGCTAGCGTAGGCAAGAAGTTTGAAGAACTAAAACAAGAAAATCCAAAATCATGGATAGGTGTAGAGGAGTCGCCATACATGCAAACTCCTTTGAATATTCAGTATCCTGCTTTTGGTGTGGAGACCTTAGTTGAGAGAGGCTTAACCGCTTTCAACTCCTGGAGAAAAGTGGATGTAAATGACCGAGCAGGAATTTTGGTAGAATCCCTTGAGAGAGTGAAAGAGCGATTTTTTGAGGTAGCTTATGCCACTATGCATACTACCGGCCAGGGGTACATGATGGCCTTTCAGGCATCGGGTCCGCATGCAGCTGATAGAGCGTTAGAAGCCATCGCGGCAGGCTACGAAGAACTTAATAGGTTTCCTAAAAATGTGGTTTGGGATAAACCGATGGGTAAATTCAATATTACTTTAGATAAGCAATGGCGCGCTGTGCCGAAAGGTCTTGGCCTTGTTATTGGGTGTTCCACTTTCCCTACATGGAATAGTGTGCCGGGCGTCTATGCAAGTTTGGTAACAGGTAATCCTGTAATAGTAAAGCCTCACCCGGGCGCGATTTTACCAATGGCGATTTTCGTAGCAGAAATACAGAATGTTTTAGCTGAGAATAATATGGATCCAAATATCTGTCAGCTGGCTGTAGATACATATGATAAAACCATCACTAAGGAATTGGCAGAGCACGAAGCAGTGAAAGTGATTGACTTTACTGGTAACTCGCATTTCGGTAGTTATTTGGAAGGCCTTTCAGGCAAGGCGGTATTTACAGAGAAAACGGGTGTAAACTCTGTGATCTTAGATTCAGCTGAAAATATCGATAAAGTGGCGGCCAACCTGGCATTCTCAGTAACACTCTACAGCGGCCAGATGTGTACTGCACCTCAGAATTTCTACATTCCGGAAGGTGGTATTAATACTCCCGATGGCAACGTTTCTTTTGATGAGTTCGCAGCGAAACTAGTTGAGAATATTAATGGATTAGTAGGTAATCCAAAAGCAGGTCCGTTTGTGTTAGGTGCGGTTCAGAATAAAAATACATGCGAAAGAGTGGAAACTATTGGTCAGTTGGGAGGTAAGGTACTGTTGGAGTCTCGTTCAATTGAAAATCCAATGTTTAAAGATGCAAGAATTGCAACTCCGGCTGTTTTAACCATGGATGCTGCCGATAAGCAAAAATTCAGCTCTGAACTGTTTGGCCCAATTGTCATTTTAGTGAAGACTAAAGACACGAAAGAATCAGTTGCTTTGGCTAAAGATATGGCCATTAAGCATGGGGCCATTTCTTGCGGTGCGTATAGTACTGATGCCGATACGAAAGAAATGATCGCTGATCAAATGTCATTAGCGGCTACTCCGGTTAGTTTCAACTTAGTTGGGGGTATTTATATGAATCAGAATGCCGGCTTTAGTGATTTTCATGTGACTGGCGGTAACCCGGCAGGTAATGCGTCATTTACTAACCCTGAGTATGTGATTAAGCGATTTACGTGGGTAGGGCATAGAGAACCTGTTAAAGCTTAAGAATGCACCCGATACTTAATAAAAACCTCTTTTTTGTTAAAGAACATGTAGGCATGTTCAAGGCATCAAACAATTATGATATTTATGATCCTGAAACGCAGGAAATAATATTGGAATGTAGAGAACCCAATCTTGGGTTCTTTACCAAGATGTTTCGCTTTACAGATTATAAACGAATGACTCCCTTCGAAGTGGTTATTTCCACTCCGGGCGGTGAGCAGATCATCAAAGTGAAAAGAGGTATTTCTCTCTTTTTATCCACTGTAGATGTGTTTGACGAGAAAGATAACCTGGTAGGTAAATTCAAACAGCAATTCTTTTCAATAGGCGGCAAGTTCAATCTTCTGGATATGAACAATAAGGTGGTTTGTACGCTCAAAGGTAAATGGACTAGCTGGGATTTTAAGTTTGTGAAAGAGGGTCATGAGTTTGCACATGTGAGTAAACAGTGGTCGGGCTTCGGTAAGGAATTATTTACTTCAGCCGATAATTACATGTTGAAGATTGATGAATCCGTCCCTCAGGATAACCGATTGAGAATCCTGATTCTGGCTGCGGTTATGTGTATTGATATGGTGTTGAAGGAATAATGCCTCGGAAGCAATTCAAACGAAGAATAATTGCATAGATTTTAATTTTCAAGTTCTAGCTGCTGGGCTTTACGATTTATTAACTCCTGATACGCTTCTTTCATCTCATCGTTTAAAAAGCTGTGATTAACGAAAACAGCCCATTTTGGAAATAGTTTTTTATATTTTTTGAAAATGTTTTCAATTACCTTTTCATCAAGGCCAGCGCCTTTCATAGCTATTTCAAAATCTTTCTTTTTTAACTTTCTTTTCTTTCCATTTAAGTTGAGTGCTAGTTCTTCGTCATCGCCTTCAACCACAAGTTCCGAGGCGAGAAGATCATAAGCAGGACATAAATTATATTCAGAGTTTCTTTTGAGTAAAGAAAAGTTCTTCAAATGCATGTCATTATTGCCTGTAAGAAAACTAAACAATACTATTTCGAAGAAGTCTGTTACATTCAACCCCGGATTGGCGGCATACTTATGAATGACTTTTGCTATTTGTTCATACGATCCTTTGTACTTGTGTTCAGTCAAGCGTTCTGTTAGTTGACACATGTCTTCCATGTGAAACTTGTCACCTTTATTTCGATCTACTCTTTTGGTGATATAAGCCAATTGACCAGATTTTAACCTGATCAAAGAATGCTCTACCGTTTTTATTTTGCTCATTTCGGCCAGATGCATTGTTAAATCTTCAATTTCTGGCAGATGCTTGAAAGTAGTCGTCTGAGGTTTTAAGATATACTCACCCCTTAACCCTACAATTGTAAATCGTTCAGTGGAAGAGGAGTTTTCTGATAGACCAAGTGATAACTTGGGTTGAACACCAGTTACCGTTTTTTGACTTTTGATCACTTGTTCAGCAAACTCCAGAATTTCATCTTCAGTAAAATCCAGTACTGGAGGAACAACATTGCCAAAGAATTTCTTGCTACATTTTTCATGATAACCTTTTGAGCCAGCAGTAGTTTTTAATCCTTCTGAATCAATTTCTTTATAACAATAGAGGCACTTAGTTTTCATTGTCTTCAGGTTGTATTGAAACTGCTCCTATGCAATCATGGCATGTTTTTAATAGTATGCTCATTCGGTCCCTTGGGTTAAGTTTCCAGTTTTTTTGTGCAATGTCTAATAGCCAACCTTCCGGTATTAAACCATCAAAAAAAGGAAAAAGAAATTGACTATGATAGCCTTCACTTGATAGTGGTAGTGTCAGGCTAATGGACTCAGAATCATTTTGCTCCAAATAAGTTGGGTCATAGTTAAAATGGTAGCCATTCTCATCCTCCGTTAATACTCCGGCCAACTGGGTATGCATGTAAACCTTAGCTTTCTTCATGTCTTTCTGTTGGTACTGGCCCTAGTTCATAACCAAATAATGATAACACCTGGTTGACTTTATCAACCATTAATGATTTCTTACCTTGCTCCAAATCTCGAACAAAGCGGAGCCCTACACCTGCTTTGAAGGATAGATCTTCCTGAGTTAACCCTAGGCTTTTTCGCTTATTTTTAACAAACTGACTTAAGTTTTTCATGCTTTATTATACCCAATCGGGTATAAATGTAATTAATAATTCTGTAATTATACCTTAACGGGTATAAAATTGCTTAATTTATTAAAATTATACCCGTACTGATATAATTATGAACATCTTGAAAGGGAATGAACCCGAAAGGGTATAATGAATTGATTCATTGAAATACCAAAACCTTTTGCTGCTTAATTATATGCTTCTAAATATAATTATTCTCTTTATTACTGATTTATATGTATTCGCATATAGTCGAGAGGTGCAATTAAACACCCTTTATACTCATTGATCTTACCAATAAGCTGTTATTCACGCGCAAATGGGTATCATCATTCAAATCATCCAAAGTATAAATAGAAAATGGGTCATCAGAATTTGTTTTTCCAATAATATTATGAAGTGTATTTGAATCCTGATAACAGTAAAAGCTTAAGTCCAAAGACTTAAAAAAACCGTAGGAATCAATTTTGTCTAATTCTGTACATACATGCTGAACCAGAAGAATAAAGTCAATAAAGGAAATAGAATCAGGAAGTTTAAAAATGGCAGGATTATTTTGAATTAAGGTAAAGTCCTTAAATTCTACATCTCCTAAATAACCATTAAATTCTCGCATTACTTTTTCCAGTTCTAAGCCATCGATAGCTGCCATTATATACTTATCACCAATTCGGTAATCGAACTTTAATTTTTTAGTTGCTTTATAAGGTTCGTCAGACTTTACTTCATAAAGTCCTTCAGTTTCTTCAATCAAATTCAAGCGAAAAGCCTTGTCAACGCTTTTAATAATTAGCCAAAGCGGGTAAAATAGAAAACTAACAAGATTAAAGGAAGTTGGTCTTATAAAATTAATAAAGGCCCTTATTAGGTCTTTTGGATATTTAATGATTGTAATGATTGCTGCGAAAGCCAACCCAATAAAAAGAATTTCTGTTATAGTTGAGATGATTTCCATATATCGGAGCTTGGCAACATAATTAATGAAGTTTGAGTAATAACTAGATTAGTTAATCCTCATTTGTTAATTGACTGCATAGTTAACTATTTTCAGCTAGAGATC
Source organism: Fulvivirga lutea (assembly GCF_017068455.1). Classification (NCBI taxonomy): domain Bacteria; kingdom Pseudomonadati; phylum Bacteroidota; class Cytophagia; order Cytophagales; family Fulvivirgaceae; genus Fulvivirga; species Fulvivirga lutea. The sequence continues at coordinate 3,790,781 of NZ_CP070608.1, read as the reverse complement.
ACTCTATTGCTATCCCATCATACTTTTTGTAACTTGAGTGCTTGTGAAAGAAGCGCCCATGAAAAAAATAGTACTCTGTCTTCTTGCTTTGGCACTAGTTCAATCGAATTTAGTTGCTCAAAATAAGCTAGCTAATCTCAAATCAAGCTTTTCAGAGTATCGTGTAAGCACCATCAATTGTGCGAAAATTATTCATCATTCTGGTAGTCTAATTTATATTCCAAGCAAGGCCTTTGAGGTAGATGTCAATAAAGTAGATTCAGTATCTCTTTTGTACCGCGAAATTCGCACCCCTGTACAAACGGCTATCAACGGCTACCGAATGACAACCGAACTGATGGGTAAAACCTATCAACTGGAATCCAATGGCATGTTTGAAATCTATTGTCTAAATGGGTCTGATACGATCCAGGTGCATGAAGATCGGTCAATTGTAGTCCGATTAGCTATGGAGCGAAATGAGGTAGATGTGATGATGGAAGGGTATAAGTATAACTCAGAAACAAATCATTGGGATTCTTATACTAATAGAATTCAAAACTTGCTTTTAACAGAACAGGATGATGATTTATGGGGCAGTAGCATTGTTGAAACCCAAAGTGAAGCTGAGGTTTTTGAGCCCGGCTGGGACGATGAATGGTTTGTGGATCCGGCCTGGGCTCGTAAGGACTCGCTACGGCAAGTGGCTTTTCAAACCATGGAAATTTTTGATTTTGGCTTATATAATTATGACAAAATAATTACTGATGAGGTGTTTGTTCCTTATGTTCCTGAATTTGTAAATGGAGATAATGAACCCATTAAATCGGAAGTATATGTGATCTACAAAGATCTTAATACCGTCATCTATTTTAATGAATACAATTGGAAAGATGACTTTACTCTTATTAAAGACAGGGAATACGCCATGTTTACGATAGGCGAGGAGGGTGAAATTTTTAAACTGAATGATTATCCCACACTCGGAGAGCCGGAAAGTGAGCTCACTTTTAAACTGGAGTTGGAAGGGCCGGTGCCGAATGAGGCCAATGAATTATCTAACCTAATAGGAATGAGATGAAAAAGATTATGATCATAACATTACTAATTAGTTGTTTCGCTGATATGACGGCACAAGAAATCGTGTCTCGTGTAAATCTTGAGGTGAAGCAAAATCAAATGGCCGCTGAAATTCCTAAAATCCTCATCGATGCATTCAGCAGGGGAGATATTGATGCGTATTATCCAAAAAAAACCAATGTACCGGTTAGCTACTCACAGTTTTTATATCATTTCGGTATGACTGAACGTGCTTTTCGTGCTTTAATGCAAACTTCTCCAGGTTGGGAATGTGAAAATGCCAAGCCCGTTCCTGTGGATGGCCATGTACTAAAATGCATGCAATATGAATTTGAGATTGTGGAGCAGATGCAGCGAAATAACGTTACCTACGAACAGGAGCGTAAATTGAAATACATTCGATTGGTTTTCTCTAGCAATTGCACGCTCGATGGTGTAGATGTGGAGGGGCCTGTATTTAAAATCGCTGATATTGCCGATTTAACAGACCAGCGATATGGTGTAACAAATGTTCAAAACCCGGCAGTTAAATACTCTATTTTAGAGTTGTTACGATTGAAACTGTATAGTGCCAATTAGTTTAGCTGAATTGCATCTACTTCCTTTACTTCTCCCGGTTTTAGTCCATTAAGATGAATAGTACCAATTCGTACGCGTAGCAACCTGACAGTTGGAAAACCCACTGCGGCCGTCATTTTGCGTACTTGTCTGAATTTACCTTCAGTTATTGTTATGGATATCCAACTTGTGGTTCTGTGTTTCTGAACAGGTATTTCTTCCAGATTTGGAGAATTTTGAAGTTTTACAACTCTACAGGGTAGCGAGACATACCTTTTTCCTTCAAATCCAATTTCTACACCTTGAGACAGCTTAGTTATAGCCTCATCTGTTATTTCACCATCAACTTCAGCATAATACTCTTTCTCAACTTCCTTACTTCTTACTCTTTCACTTTCATTTCCATCAGTGGTTAATAACAATAAACCTTCTGATTTTTCATCCAACCTTCCAATAGCCATCACTCCCTCGGGGAAGTCATAAAGCTCGCCCAGTAACTTTTTGTTCTTGCGCCTGTTCTGATTATTCACAAACTGTGAGAGATACCCAAAAGGCTTATTGAGAATAAAATGGCGGTGTTTTTTCAAGGCTGGATCTGCTTTTATATGAGCGGTTATTGGGTATTAAAAATAAGCCTTAAATTGATAAATTATTGAATCATTACTCAAAGCAAACAAATCAAAACAATAGATGATGTTAAAAGTCCAACTCAAATCAGCATTTATATTTCTAGTTAGCCTACTTCTTACTATCGACATTTATGCACAAGCGGTGAATGATGTGCACAAAGAAGCGGCAAAAGGTCTGAAACTGCGGGAAATTGGACCGGCACTCATGGGTGGCAGAATATCCGATATTGCAGTAAACCCAAAAGATAAAAACACTTGGTATGTAGCTGCAGGCTCTGGCAATGTTTGGAAAACGATCAATGGTGGTATTACCTGGAAACCAATTTTTGACGATCAGGCATCCTACTCGATTGGGTGTGTTACTATCGACCCTAACAATCCAACTATTTTATGGGTAGGTACTGGAGAAAATGTGAGTGGCCGACATGTAGGTTGGGGTGATGGTGTGTATAGAAGTATGGATGCCGGTAAAACCTGGCAGCATATGGGGCTCAAGAAATCCGAACATATTGGTAAAATTTTAATAGACCCAAGAAATAGTGATGTGATCATGGTAGCGGCAGAAGGCCCGCTTTGGTCAGCCGGTGGCGAACGTGGTGTGTACAAAAGTATTGATGGTGGGAAGTCCTGGAACTTGGCGCTAAAAATTGATGAGAATACTGGAGTAACTGACATTGAATTTGATCCTTCTAACCCGGATGTAGTATATGCGGCTGCATACCAGAGAAGAAGACATACCTGGTCGCTACTTGCAGGCGGACCGAAATCTGGTATTTATAAATCTACCGATAACGGCTACACATGGAAACAAGTTAAAACGGGTTTGCCTTCTGGCGATATGGGAAAAATAGGTTTAGCAGTAACAGCTGCTGACCCTCAAAGAGTATTTGCTACTATAGAAGCGAATGATGAAGAGAGAGGTTTCTATCGGTCGGATGACAAAGGTGAAAGCTGGAGTAAAATGAATAGCTACATTTCCGGTGGAACAGGCCCACACTATTACCAGGAAATTGAGGCTTCGCAAAGTAACCCGGATTTAGTGTATCAAATGGATGTGTTCTTACATGTGACCAGAGATGGCGGAAAAACCTTTGATTACCTGACCAATGGTAGAACTAAGCACAGTGATAATCACGCCATGTGGATTGATCCGGATAACGGCAACCATTTAATAGCTGGAACCGATGGCGGCCTGTATGAGTCGTTTGATGAAGGAGCTACTTGGAGACATTTTGAAAACTTGCCTATATCTCAATTTTATAAAGCCGCTTTAGATAATTCAGAGCCATTTTATAATGTGGTAGTGGGTGCGCAAGATTTGGGTACATTAATTGGCCCATCCAGAACCATGAATACTGAAGGCGTTAGAAACCAGGATTGGTACGTGCCTTTAGGTGCCGATGGATATGACTGTGCTGTAGATCCGACAGATCCGAACATCGTGTATATGGAGATTCAGAACGGACTGCTTTTCAGGTTGGATAGAAGAACAGAGGAGGTTCTGATGATACAACCTCAGCCTCAGCCGAATGATCCTCCTGAAAGATATAATTGGGACAGCCCTGTACTGATCAGTCCGCATGATAATAAAACATTATTTTTCGGATCACAACGGCTTTGGAAAAGTACAGATCGAGGCAATTCATGGACAGCCATAAGTGGCGATTTAACCACTAACAAAAATAGGTATGAATTAAAGATGATGGATAATGTGCCAAGTGTGGATGCTTTGTATGACAATGGCGCGATGTCCAAGTTCTCGACACTTACCTCCATATCGGAATCGCCAATTGCTAAAGGGCTTATTTACACAGGTTCTGATGATGGATTAATTCAGGTTACTGAAGATGGAGGCCAAAGCTGGCGTAAAGCCCAAAGCCTTCCTAAAGTGCCTGAACTGTCGTTTATAAATGATATTGAGGCCTCTAAGCATAATGCAAATACTGTGTTTGCTTCAGCCGATGCTCATAAAATAGGTGATTACACCACCTATCTTTTCATGAGTTCTGATAGAGGTAAATCTTGGCAAGCAATTAATGGAGATTTACCAGCCAACACGATCGTTTGGTCTATCAAGCAAGATCATGTAGATCAAAATCTATTAGTTATAGGAACGGAGTATGGTATTTACTATTCACCTAACAAGGGCACTAACTGGTTAAAATTAGGAGCAGGCGTACCTACCATTCCTTTCAGAGATATTGAATTGCACGAACGAGATAACGATTTGGTAGGAGCATCTTTTGGTAGAGGAGTTTTTGTATTGGATGACTATTCTGCGTTGCGTGAAGCAGGAAAGGTTTCTAACAATACTTTATTTCCAATACGAGATGCATGGTGGTTTGTTCCTAATGCGCCGTATCAGGCCACTGGTGGCCCTTCGGCAGGATCTTCTAACTTCAAAACACCCAATCCATCTCATGGAGCATTGATCACTTATTACATCAGCGAAGTGCCTAAAACGTCTGAAGAGAAGCGTGAAGAGAAAGAGAAGAGTTTAAAAGAGCAAGGTGCTAATATACCTTTTCCGGGTTGGGCAACGCTCAAGGCTGAGTCGTTAGAAGATAAACCAGAGGTATTGATTTTAATTAAAGATGAAAATGGAAATGCCGTGCGCTGGTTGAATGGTGCGGCTAAAAAAGGGGTACATAGAATTAATTGGGATTTGAGAATCCCAGCACCTGACCCGATAAGTTTATCGCAGCCGGCTTTTGTGCCGCCATGGGCAGGTTCGCCTGAAGGGCCAATGGCCATTCCTGGTAAGTATAGTGCAGAGCTGTATTTGGTAGAGAACGGCAACCTAGTGGCGCAAGGCCAAGCGCAGGAGTTTGTCGTGAAGCCAACCCCAAATCTACCGCAAAATGTGAACTATGCTGAATACGCAGCTTTCACAAAACAGACCAATGAATTATCAAGAAAACTAGGGGCGGCAGGCAATAAGTTGGGTGAGGTAAGCAGCAAATTAAGACATATTGACGCTGCTATTACCCAAACACCGAGCCTTAATCCCGAATTCTTTAAGAAACTTAAGGAGTTCAATACACAATTGACGGAATTAAGGGAAGTGTTGTTTGGTGATGCAACACGACAGGGTAAAGATGAATCTACTACGCCATCTATTAGTGATTATGTATGGAAGGTGGTGTACGGCCATTGGAATACCACTCAATTACCAACAGAAACCCAGAAGCAAAGTATTGAATCAGGTACAAAACAAATAGCGGATTTTGTAAAGAAGTTTGAAACCTATGCTAACAATCTGGCCGCTTTTGAAAAAAGTTTAGAGGAGGCTGGAGCTCCTTATACTCCAGGGAGAGGGTTGGAGTAGTTAAGTGATTTAGGTTTCTGCTTTTGCTGAATTTGTTGAACGCTCAGATAAGCTCAGTGAGCATACCCTTTCATATTGATTCTAATGTTAATGTTTCGTGCAGAAATTTGCTCATATCTCAGATTGCTCATGGAACTTATTGTTTGTTATCAGCATCTTTTCTTCATCAATCTGATTTATTCCCAAATTTATGTTCAAAAAAGTTAATACCTGGTTCCATGAATGAATTGATGCCAGGGCGTTCCCTTGAAAATTACCTCCCGACTTCCAGATGGTCAGACTTGAAAAATCGACCTGTGGAACATTCGGTGTCGCATCAAACTCATGTCCAGCATTTTCATATGCAAAGTGTTCAATTTGATAATTGAAATTATTGGCATAAGCTCGTGCAACTAATTGTTCGCTCATCATACTGGAAGGCCATTGCTGATCGTCTTTTCCAGAAAGCAATAATACTGGGCACTTAACATCCTCTATTGCGATTGATGCCTTTTTTATTCTCTTTCTCTTGTCGAATGCACTTAACATGTATGGCAACTGATTTTGAGCTTTCCCTTTCGATTTTTTTAAAAATTTGATAGCTTCTATAAGCGATCCTCTTGCGTAAGGAACTTCTTGTTGTTGATATGACCATGAAGATTTGATATAGTTTTTTGAACTCCAGACTACACTCGAACCAACTATGGAAATAAGTGCTTGAATATTATCGTATTTTGAAGCGTATAATAAAGCATATTCCGCTCCCTTAGATCTTCCCATCAAAGCAATTTTAGATGTATCTACAGCAGGTTGCTGTTTTAACCAATCTATTGCCTCATTAAGATATTCTAAAGGCACTTCTTCCAGTTTCTTAGGTAAATGTTCTGCTCCAAAGTACTTCAAGTCTAACACATTGTATCCCTTAGCAGCAAGATAAGAAGCTTTTCTATCCTGAAAGTTACCACTGGAACCAGCTAATAAAACTACAGTTGGTCTTTGTTCCTTTCCTTGCTTAAAATAAATGTTACCAATAAACTCATTCCGAAATTCTTCTTTGATGATATTATTTTTTTGAAGGTTATGGTAGGATTTTTTTACGATTGTATCATACAAAGTTTCTGACCCAATCGATTCGTAGCTGATTATAAACTTAAGATCAGTCCGTTCATCAAATCTGATTAGTTTTTCTGGTTTCAGTGACCAGAAAAGACCCATCGCTTGAATGCCACTATATGTACTCCCACTTAAAGGTGCTTGAGTAGAAGGTGTTATTTCTCCATCCTGGTTTGACTTAAAACAGGCCAAAGATTCCCATCGGGTTCCTTTTGAATCCACAACTTCGAGTTTCAAGGTTCCTATTTTTTCTGGAGTAAGTCCCGTTACTCTTATTTGAATGCTCTCATCAAAATATGAAACTTTTGGAGTCACCTCGAGCATAATATCTTTTTCATTAGTTAGTGGTAATGTATGGCATGGTTCAAGTTCTGAAATAAGCAACTGATGTTCACCACTTGCAACTGGTAATGGCACCAAATAAGAGTAACATAATCCTACTATCAGTAGCGTAAGGAAAAGCAGCAAAGAAATTTTCGCTACTCCAATCAGTATTTTGCCTATTTTCATTACTGATAACGCCCGGCTAGCGCGCTGTGTGCTACCTAGGCTGATTTGCACGCAAAGTAATGAATTCTGTGTTTTGAGCCAAGTTGCAGAGCCTTTGGCAAAGACCTTTCTGCACCCCTTGCCGCCCGAGTCTGCTCGAGGGCTTACGCCCTGAAAGCAGCTGAAGGAAGACCTATAGTTAAAAGCCAAGAATGGAAACACAGAATGAATGGGCGAGGAGCAGTCACAAACCAGTAAAGCACTTTAGCATATGCGCTGCTAGCCCATGTTGGCGGTAGTTTTAGAAATTCTAAAATTTCATATAGTGGTACCGATATCGAATCCCGTTAATTGGCTCAGTTGTTAGGATTAGATTTGAGCTATCTACCTTCTCAATAGTTTTTATCTGTTCTAGCCGTAGAAATGATTTGTACTTTTCTTGAACTTCAGATTCGGTTTTTCTTATTTCTATAACAGAATCTGATATGAGTTTCCAATTATAGTTTCGCTCGATACCAGAATCAAATTCTAATAAAGTCCCATCACTTTTAAAAGTCAATCTTGAATCTGAATCGCCTAAAACTCCATCTGTTTCAACCGAGTCTACTTCAATTAGGCTGTGCAATCCCCAAGTGTTTAGTTGTAATAGATTATTTGTATCCCCTTGAGAATATCCAAGTAAGGGTAAAATGCTAATTACAAGTGTGTAAAAGAAAGTCTTGATATTCATGTGGTAGTATTTTTACTCCGAAACTCCAATGTCCTTTAATAGTCTGTCCAGCAGTTTATTTGTTAGGCCACAAAATTTCTCTAAGAAAAAAGTCTCTCTCAGTCGAATATGTCCGAAAGTACCTGCTAGCAATACTTTATTGTCAATTAGGTATTTGAATCCCTTTTTGTCTTCAAGTTTTGATTTTAAACTTTTATTGAAGTATCCACCTTCATGGGTTAATTTGTTTCTTACTAGTCGGTATATATCAAGTTCATCCCACATCTCGTCTTTCTTAGCTGATTCAATTTTTCCAACTAGATGCATATACTTTCTATATTGGTCAATATACCCTTGACCTCTTATGTCCTCAATTCCTATTTGTCCCGAATTCTGATTCTCAACGATTCTCGCCAATTTGTAAATCAAGTTTTCAAAGTTGCTGTAAAGCGCTAAGAATATCGAGTTTAAGAAGATCCAGTCGATATTACTTAATTCAGAGAATAATTCGTTGTCAGCCTGGGCGCCTTTCGAGGCAATTAAATTCTTAATGTAGGCATCAAACTCAGTCTTATTATTCTCTATGGTCTTCTTTGCCAGTCGTATCAACGCGTCATTGTTACTCCGATATATAGAGTTCACAAGTTTAATGTCATATGAAATTGTCCCACGACTCATAAAAAATATTACCGCCAACCTTTAGATTGAGTCGATATAATTATTCAAAGATATCCATTATGGTTATTGTAAAGTGAACTTGTGGGTAACTCGAAAGAGTTATCCATAAATACACTTTAAAAAAAGAAGCAGGTTAGGAACCATGCGCTAACCAGGTTAATGACCTATGGGGCGATTTGGCAACCTGCTTCTCATTTACATGTTCAAATGGATATCCGGGAACGTTCACCGCGTAGTCCCAATACCAAGGTTTAGAATTAATTAAATGAAATTATGAAGAAACTAGCTTTAACCCAAACCCTTTACCCCTATATCGTAGGAGTAGATGTAAGCAAAGAGAGTATCGATGTTTGCATGATCGACACAGCGCAAGATCGCTGTGAGAGCAAAGTATTGACCAACACCAAGGAAGGTTACATGAAGCTAAAACAATGGATGAAACGCTTAGGCAATGACGTAGATAACCAGACTCTGTTCTGTATGGAACACACCGGTATTTACACCCGCAATCTGGTCAAGTACTTACTAAGTAGGGGCTGTAAAGTTTGGATGGAGTCATCACTTCATATTAAAAGGAGTATGGGTTTAGTACGAGGCAAGACCGATAAGATTGATGCTGAGCGGATAGCAATGTTTGCCTATACACACCAAAAAGAGGCTAAATTGGTAACGATGACACACGCTACCCTAGACAGGCTCCAGTACTTAATGCGTACACGAGTGCGTTTGATGAAAGGATTGCAGAGCCAGGAGAAGGCCATTAATGAAATGGAATACTTTGATAAGAAAGCGGGACGTGAGATGCGCATGATGTGTCGTCAGGCGCTAGAAGGTCTGAATAAATCATTAGCTAAAGTAGAGGCAAAGATGTTGGAGCTGGTGAGTATCGATAGGGAAGTACGAGCGCTTTACGAATTGATAACATCGGTAAAGAGTGTTGGTAAAGTATTGGCAATAGACTTGATAGTCTATACCCATGGGTTTACTAGAATGCTAGATGGTCGGAAGTTGGCCTGCTATTGTGGTGTGGCACCTTTTGAGTATCGGAGTGGTACAAGTATTCATTCCCCGTCAGGCACCTCACAATTTGCCAATAAGATATTGAAGAGTCATTTGCATATGGCCTCAATGAATGCCATTCGTTGTCATCAGGAACTTAGGGAATATTACCTGCGAAAAGTAGAAGAAGGAAAAGGGAAAATGAGTGCTATTAACGCTGTGAGAAATAAACTGCTTCATCGAATAGTGGCAGTGGTAAAACGAGGCACACCGTATGTAGAGAAATTGGATAAAAAGTAGACAAACTACTTGTTTTTATCATGGATATCGCCCCTGTAAGGCGCGTTTGTTTACTTGTTTTACAGGGCATAAAACTAGCACGATTTGGGTTTAGAACCTAGTCCCAATACAAGCAGCTTAAGACACCCCGTCCTTATAAATTGTCCACAAGTTAAGAGATGAAAATGGATGTGAAATGCTAACCCAAAACGTGCGGGCTAACCGCACCCGAGCATTTAGGACTTCGCAAGGTGAAGTCCAAATGCGCTCTTAAAGCTTGTTATGGTGCTACTTCCTGAATGTAATTGGCAGCATTATCATTTGCTTAACCTTTTGTCCATTATGTTCAGCTGGAATCCATGGAGGCATATTTTCAATCTTTTTAATTGCCAATTCCGTAAAATAATTATCAGTTAAAATCCACGCTTTTCCTTCAAGTTTAGATTTGTCAGGAATAGAGATTGAATTCTTGTCAACTTTGCCAGATTCATCTATTATAAATTGTACATATACTTCACCCTTGTCATTGGGATAGTCATAGTCCTTTGGAAATTTTGCCTTCTTGTTTAAGTATTTATAAAGTTTAGCATATCCACCATTAGGTTTTGCACTCTGTTCAACAATCTGAAGATTATCAGATGAATTACCTTTTAGCCTGTCATTTATCTGTGCAGATAATAAATTGCTAATTAAACCTAGAAATAAAATGAAATAGTACTTCTTCATGGAATCTTCTGAGTTAGTGCACCATAACGCCCCTGTAAGGCGCGTTTGTTTACTTGTTTTACAGGGCATAAAACTAGCACGATTTGGGTTTAGAACCTAGTCGCAATGCAAGCAGCTTAAGACACCCCGTCCTTATAAATTGTCCACAAGTTAAGAGATGAAAGTGGATGTGAAATGCCGACCCAAAACGTGCGGGCTAGCCGCACCCGAGCATTTAGGACTACGCACGGTGAAGTCCAAATGCGCTCTTACATTATGTTAGCAGCTATGTAACTACTTTTGCTCCATTATTTTATTATAGTCCGTAAACATAGCTCTCAATAATTGGTTTCCATTTTGTCCTAAGCCTTTATTTTCTAGACCGAGGTCTTTACGCATTTCGACCATTATTCTTGAAAGTAATTCAAGCATAATCTTAGTGTCCGATTTTTGAACTTCATTTGTTGAGTAGAGATATTGAAAGAAGTCCGCAAATGAATTAATTACTGCAGGTGAGCCATATAAAATGTATTTCTTATAAATTTCATAGAGAGTGTTGATGAATTCTTTATCTATGTCCTTCTTTGCCTTACTTTGTTTAAAGATGTCTACAATCAAGTTGACAAATTGTTGATACAACTCTCGTCTTTCTTTATGAACTTCCGATAAAAGCTCTTTTCGTTTTTCAATATTTTGCTTAATCAAGTAGCCAATGCCCGCCCCAATTAAAGGTAATATAATTGAAAGCAATGTAATGATTGTCGTAGTTGTCATGGTCTAATCCCTTGCTGCTAACACCCCTGTAAGGCGCGTTTGTTTACTTGTTTTACAAGGCATAAAACTAGCACGATTTGGGTTTAGAACCTAGTCGAGATACAAGCAGCTTAAGACACCCCGTAATTACAAGTAGTCCACAAGTTAAGAGATAAAAGTGGATGTGAAATGCTAACCCAAAACGAGCGGGCTAACCGCACCAAAGCATTTAGGACTTCGCACGGTGAAGTCCAAATGCGCTATTACAATTTGTTATGGGGATTTTTTGAAAGTTGAGTTAATCAATTCTACAATGCTCTCAATTTCAGACGCCATTCGTTCAGGCTTAATGTTCACTTGCGTATTTGTTGAGCAGTATGTCCAATTAGTTTTTAGATCCCCAAGTGCCAAACCTTCTGAAAAAAGTCTTGGTGTTGATTTGGTTAACCTTTGATATTCACTTTGTACCGAGCTATTATCGAAATCTTTACACGGCTTTCTATTTCGTTTTGCTTTTCTGACTTGCCTTTTATCGTACATTTTTTGTCTCCACAAAGTATTGAAATGAACGAATGAAATTGAGGGTTGCGAACAAGGGTCAAAAACACAATCAGGGTTTATCCGGATTATCTGCTCAAGGGAATCGAGCTTGTTTATTGAATTGAGAATTTGGGTTGTATCTGTGATCTCAAATTTGGTGAGTTTTAATTTTGGGGTAGTGGTGTAGACAGAATCTCCTGAGAATTCATAGGGTTCACTTCGTTGATAAAAAGTTATTTGAACAGGTTTCTTTGACTCAAAAAGGATGTAGGATTCAGTTTCTTTAATATTCCAGTTTGCAGGCAGTTTATCAAATATCGCCAGCAACAATGTGTCTTTCATCGCAATAGATGGTTGATTATCTTCTATTGGATACCATTCTTCCATTTCGTTAATACTGTAATAGGATGCTCCGACATTGGTCGAGGAGACAAAACAGGAACTTAGACACAGCAATAATAATATTGATAGAAATGTGTGTATTCTCATATTCCCCATAACGCCCCTGTAAGGCGCGTTTATTTACTTTAGTTCAAGGCATAAAACTAGCACGATTTGGGTTTAGAACCTAGTTCCGCCACAAGCAGCTTAAGACACCCCGTCCTTATAAATTGTCCGCAAGTTAAGAGATGAAAGTGGCTATGAAAAGCCAACCCAAAACGTGCGGGCTAACCGCACCTGAGCATTTAGGACTTCGCACGGTGAAGTCCAAATGCGCTCTTAAATCATGTTGTGCACTTTATTTTTCGTCAAGATAAAATAACTACCAGCAAATCTTTTAAAATCATCTTCTTCTGAGATTCTTATCCCATCTTGATTCATTATTAATGTGTCACCAGTGAATTTTAAGATATTGATTAATGTCATTTCTCCGTTTTTCGTAAGTATTAATTCAGATTTCTCAAGAGAATCGAGTTCATAGTGATAATATACTGTCTTGCCTTGACTGTTAATTTTAAGAGTATCACCATAGAAGTTAAAAACCATTGAGTCAATTTCAATTTCTTCAACCAATTCCGAAGAAGCAAGATATTCTGTCAAAGAAGCAAGTGAGTCGGCAGGATTATTTATTTGGTAGGTATATATTAATTTCCCGTCCCACTTTCCTGATAATTGAATTACATTAGTTTCTAGTTTATCAGAGTAATTACATGAAAAAAGGAACAAAAAAATAACCACTAAATAGTAAAAATATTTCATAGATTGTTTTATTGTGCACAACCTTTAGATTGAGTCGATATAATTATTCAAAGATATCCATTATGGTTATTGTAAAGTGAACTTGTGGGTAACTCGAAAGAGTTATCCATAAATACACTTTAAAAAAAGAAGCAGGTTAGGAACCATGCGCTAACCAGGTTAATGACCTATGGGGCGATTTGGCAACCTGCTTCTCATTTACATGTTCAAATGGATATCCGGGAACGTTCACCGCGTAGTCCCAATACCAAGGTTTAGAATTAATTAAATGAAATTATGAAGAAACTAGCTTTAACCCAAACCCTTTACCCCTATATCGTAGGAGTAGATGTAAGCAAAGAGAGTATCGATGTTTGCATGATCGACACAGCGCAAGATCGCTGTGAGAGCAAAGTATTGACCAACACCAAGGAAGGTTATATGAAGCTAAAACAATGGATGAAACGCTTAGGCAATGATGTAGATAACCAGACTCTGTTCTGTATGGAACACACCGGTATTTACACCCGTAATCTGGTCAAGTACTTACTAAGTAGGGGGTGTAAAGTTTGGATGGAGTCATCACTTCATATTAAAAGGAGTATGGGTCTAGTACGAGGCAAGACCGATAAGATTGATGCTGAGCGGATTGCAATGTTTGCCTATACACACCAAAAAGAGGCTAAATTGGTAACGATGACACACGCTACCCTAGACAGGCTCCAGTACTTAATGCGTACACGAGTGCGTTTGATGAAAGGATTGCAGAGCCAGGAGAAGGCCATTAATGAAATGGAATACTTTGATAAGAAAGCGGGACGTGAGATGCGCATGATGTGTCGTCAGGCGCTAGAAGGTCTGAATAAATCATTAGCTAAAGTAGAGGCAAAGATGTTGGAGCTGGTGAGTATCGATAGGGAAGTACGAGCACTTTACGAATTGATAACATCGGTAAAGAGTGTTGGTAAAGTATTGGCAATAGACTTGATAGTCTATACCCATGGGTTTACTAGAATGCTAGATGGTCGGAAGTTGGCCTGCTATTGTGGTGTGGCACCTTTTGAGTATCGGAGTGGTACAAGTATTCATTCCCCGTCAGGCACGTCACAATTTGCCAATAAGATATTGAAGAGTCATTTGCATATGGCTTCAATGAATGCCATTCGTTGTCATCAGGAACTTAGGGAATATTACCTGCGAAAAGTGGAAGAAGGAAAAGGGAAAATGAGTGCTATTAACGCTGTGAGAAATAAACTACTACATCGAATAGTGGCAGTGGTAAAACGAGGAACACCTTATGTAGAGAAATTGGATAAAAAGTAGACAAACTACTTGTTTTTATCATGGATATCGCCCCTGTAAGGCGCGTTTGTTTACTTGTTTACAGGGCATAAAACTAGCACGATTTGGGTTTAGAACCTAGTTCCGACACCAGCAGCTTGAAACACCCCGTCCTTATAAATTGTCCACAAGTTAAGAGATGAAAGTGGATGTGAAATGCTAGCCCAAAACGTGCGGGCGAGCCGCACCAAAGCGTTTAGGACTACGCACTGTGAAGTCCAAATGCGCTCTTACGCCATGTTACCAGCTTTTTTATAGTCACTTACTGCAACCAGAGTCAAAATAAACGAAAAGATGATTAGTAAACTTTGGTAAAATAAATCTCTAAGTAAAAAGTAAGAACTTATTAGAGCGATTATTAGTAATGTTCTAGTCAATAAATGGAACCAAGTAAAATTAGTTTTTTGAAATTGTCCAGAGCTAATTAATATGAACGCCCCGATGGAAATATCTATAAATGAAACAATAGCATTCTTTTCACTTATAAAAGAATTGTTAAACGCATACCCTATGCCGATTATCAAGAAGGCAAATCCAACTATGTTAAAGATAAGAGGATAGAACTTTATTCTATTAGTGGAATTGCTCGAACTTCCTTCCATTAACTCTCCATTTAAATAGAGATTTAATGACGAGTGGGCAGTAGCAAACCTAAATTGAATTTGTAATTCAGAACCATCGTGTAAGACTGTTTTATAGCCATTTAAATTATCCGAATTAGAAATTTTTTTAACAATTGCTCCACGTTCATAAATCTGCATTTCTAAGTCATTCCATCTGACTTCAATTTGTCGATTGCGTAAATTAAAAACTTGGATAAGCATAGTTAGATTGCTGGTAACGCCCCTGTAAGGCGCGTTTGTTTACTTGTTTTACAAGGCATAAAACTAGCACGATTTGGGTTTAGAACCTAGTTCCGTAAGAAGCAGCTTGAAACACCCCGACCTTATAAATTGTCCACAAGTTAAGAGATGAAAGTGGATGTGAAATGCTAACCCAAAACGTGCGGGCTAACCGCACCAAAGCATTTAGGACTTCGCACGGTGAAGTCCAAATGCGCTCTTACGCCATGTTACCAGCATATTAGTATATCTCAATAACTTGCATGTACAGCATATGCCCATATCCACTATACAAGTATCCTATCAGGGTCACTTGTTGCTTGGAAACGAATTTTGATTCCAAATTGAAAAGCATGTCATGGTCTAAGTGGTTGAGTGGAATTTTATATAGTTGAAGAGGTTCGTCATCTCCTTCACTTTGAAATGGAATTGGTGTATCAATTTTGACTGCATAATCTCCAGAAATATCTGGAGAAGATCTATGATATCTTATAATTTTTCCACTTAAAGTGTCTAACTGTATCTTATCATAAGTAGCTTTGTGGTAATTCTTTATAGATACGATAGCAGCTTCATTGTTTAAGTTTTGGTACTTGTATTCAATTTTAACAATACTGTCAACGGAAAATACCTTACATGCAAAAAGCCATTGATCAGTAACGATCTCATGTCCATAGATTTTGCAATATTTCCCTATTAACAATTCTAAATCCTTAGGGTATTCAAGGAGATAATTATTGTCAGTGGTTAGGAGAAGATAATCAGAGCTTATTAAATTAGCTTTTTTTTTGTGGTAATCTCCAAGGTTAGAAGTATGCACAAATCCTTCAATGTAATTTTGAGCACTTGCAGATGAACAGAATAAAACTAGTAGAATTTGAATAGACTTCTTCATGTTGCTGGTAACGCCCCTGTAAGGCGCGTTTGTTTACTTGTTTTACAAGGTATAAAACTAGCACGATTTGGGTTTAGAACCTAGCTGCACAATACGAAGCTTGAAACACTGCGTTCCAGTTGGTCGTCCACAAATTAAGTGATGAAAGTAGATGTGAAATGCTAACACAAAACGTGCGGTATAACCGCAGCAAAGTATTTAGGACTTCGTACGGTGAAGTCCAAATGCGCTCTTACAGCATGTTAGCTACTGTTTTTAAATCAGATTGACTTTTGATTTTCCCAATCCAATTTTCTTTGATGAAAGAGTTTTTGCTTGTCAGGAAAATAAAGCCACACAACAAAATCATATGTTCTGTCAAAATTATTATTTCTAGCCATGGAATCTATCTTGTCCAAAACCTCGTCCTTGGACTTGTACTCTAATGAAAACTGACAATAATTGGCAAGTGCTAGTGTATCTAATGGGAATTCCGCCAAGTGATTCTCCATTTCGTGTACGACTTTCTGTGTTAAATCAAGCTTTGCAAATTCATCTTGGATGAGTTTTTGTTGAAACGAAACTGAATACACTAGGCTATCATAAGGGTTGAGAAAATTGCTATCGTCCAATGATTTAATATATTCTAGTCCTTCATTGTATCTATTCAGTTTGCTTAAAATGCTCAATCTGAGTTCAACAAACTTGGGAGAATTACCACATTTCTTTACTATTTCAAGGAGTAATGAGTCCTGTAAAGTGTCTCGTTCATGGATTACACTATCAATATTTGCTTTAATATTTAAACAGTAATCTTCAGCATTTGAATAATTTCTTTCGTCTCTTTTACTGCAAGAGATAATGAATAGGGTGCTGATAAATATTGCAAATATGATTTTATAGGTATTCATCCAAATATGGTAGCTAACGTTTAATTTAAAATGCGTTTTAATGCATTTTTACATAGTGTTGTACACCGTTTTTAGTTTATTTAATTTTTCAGATGTTTTAGCATGAGAATCCAATGAAGAAGAAAGTCCCATGTTTACATTGGCATGCTGATGAAGTTGTTTTCTGATTTTCATTTCATCGGCATTTTCTTGAATTAGTTTGACGATCGAAGGAACATAGCTTCTATATTCATCATCAGGCCCCCCATAATCATTTACTCCAATTGGATCCCATTCTTCCCAAAGGATTCTATCGACTTCCTTCCATAATTCCTTATTATTCATAAAGTGTTATTCTAAAGTCTTTGATTAAGTCAGCAAGTTCATCTAACTCCTTTTGTCTATGATAATGCTCATTGATAATCTGAAATGTTACATAGTTCATCAGAATCGTACATATCAAAACAAAGCTTATTCTAGTTCTGTGAAACTCTTCTAACTCTTTTTCATCTTTAGGTTGTTCACTTTCAGGCTTGGTCATACCTCTTGCGAAAAGGCTGCCAAATAAAGTCCCATGTATGATTTCAGATGAATGGCGATAGATGTAGAATAAGTTGATTATCATCATCATTCCTGCTTCCTTGCCGTATGAATCTCTTATTATTTCTATCTTTTTGAAAACATTATCTCCTGTCCAAGACCTAATTTCAAATCCCTTGTTTGATGTGAAGTAATCCAAGGCTTCTCTAAGCTTTTCAGAAATAGGAGCTTTATCTATGTCTTTTAATCCTATACCAAATCCTAAATCTTTGATTTCAATTTTTCTGTCTAAATCTCGAAATGATTTTTGATGATAATGTTGCAGTGCTTTTTTTACAGTGTCTTCACCCTTTGCTCCAAAATATCCAAGATTTAAAACATGGTCGAATATTATTCTGGACAATGAATAACAGTCTCTCATTTTACCCATTGATGACAGTACCACCAAAGAATGGCTCGTGTCCAGAATAGGGCCTACCATAAGAGAAAAAGACATGGCTATATCATCCTTTTCGTTTGCAAGTCCTTTGTTAACCGATTTAGCTATTAAGCGAATGGATTTATCAAGAGCCTTTTGAGCAACTTCTAAATACTCTTTTGTTCCAAGTTTAATTTTTTTATCCATCCTTATGGTGTACAACGCCCCTGTAAGGCGCGTTTGTTTACTTGTTTTACAGGGCATAAAACTAGCACGATTTGGGTTTAGAACCTAGTTCCGCCATATGCAGCTTGAAACACCCCGTCCTTATAAATTGTCCGCAAGTTAAGAGATGAAAGTAGATGTGAAATGCTAACCCAAAACGTGCGGGCCAGCCGCACCAAAGCATTTAGGACTTCGCACGGTGAAGTCCAAATGCGCTCTTACAAAATGTTGCAGAGCGTTTTTAGTCAACAATCCGAAAAAGTCCTTCTTCAGTTAAATCGTTCAGTGGAACAAGTCTAAGTGTGTCATTACGAGTTGTTATTCTATAACCGACAGTATCATAGCCCCAATTAATTATTAAGGAATCATGAGTTACCCAGAAAGGGAAAGTCTCATTTGCATGTAGATAAAATACAGAATCAGAAATATAAAAGTGTCCATTTTCCTTGGGGTCACTAAACCATGCGCCTTCAATTTCTTCTGGGTAATAATCGCGCTCGTAAACTATGATTTTGGAGCTATCAATTTTGTTTACTTCAACTTTCTTCTCTGTTATTTTCTCCACCGACTCGGTTAGAGTATTTGAAGAATTGTTATCAGGTGATTCTTCATTATTCTCTTGAGTATTACTGCCACAGGCAGTTAATATTGCAATTAAAAAGGATAGAAAATATTTAGTCTTCATGCTCTGCAACGCCCCTGTAAGGCGCGTTTGTTTACTTGTTTTACAGAGCATAAAACTAGCACGATTTGGGTTTAGAACCTAGCCGAGATACAAGCAGCTTAAGACACCCAATCCTTATAAATTGGCCACAAGTTAAGAGAAGAAAGTGGATGTGAAATGCTAACCCAAAACGTGCGGGCTAACCGCACCAAAGCATTTAGGGCTTCGCACGGTGAAGTCCAAATGCGCTATTACAGCATGTTAGCGGCTGGTTTTTCTTCTCCAGTCTTCTCTTCTTTGACGACTCTCATTTATTCGTTGTTGGTACTGAACTAATTTTACAATTAGTCTCCAAATTATTATTGCAAGAAATAAAGGAACTATGAAATTAAAATTATTTCCGGTTGCAAAGAGTAACATAAAGAAACCAACAAGTAAAATCACTATTATATTGACCCATTTATTCCATTTTGCTTGCTGAACTTCATTGTAAAACTTTCTGTCTAAGTTTAATTCAAGCGTTGTTTTCTTCATAAGCCATTTTTCCAGACTGTCATAGTTAATAAATTCCAAGTCCGAAATATTTGTCAAGTATCCAGAGTTTGTTTGAATACTTAATTTACGATAGTCGCCCATTTTAAACGTTTCCCACAAGTCCCATTTAAGACTTTTAATATTCTCGAATGTGAAGGTTTTAAATTGAAATCTGAAAGGAATAATGATAATGAGTTTCTTATCTGTCATCACGACTATTTTAAAGCGATAACAAAGAATTCCGAACATTCCGAAGCACATAAGAAGAAATAAAGCAAAGAAAATAGTGGAACCAGTTGTCGCTGAATCAACTTTGTCAAAAAACAATATTGACATTGAAATACTAATTGCACCAAAAAAGGTGAATCCAATTAGAGGCAATATATTGGGAATCCCTAGTTTCAAAATTCGATTAATTTATTTCGTTCTTGCGTTCATGTACTTGCCGCTAACGGTTTGCATATGACTTGTGGCGGTTTCGAAGCACTTTCCTGTCCACCGAAACCGAATTAGCTACGGAGCAAAAACCTTGCAGGCAGCCGTTCACCCGCCATAAGCTATATGTGTTGTTGGCGGTAGTATTTATTTCCCAAATTCTAGGTTTTCTCTTGCCACGATTTGCCATCTTTTCTGCCTGTGCTTATAAAATAGCTTTGCAAAGGCAGTGATGAACCCTGTCATAAACCCACCATAAATCTCAATCGAATCTGCATAGTAGATAGAATCTGTTCCGATTGCTTCCATCCGCACATCATGATTCCAAACTTTCGCACTCTTATCCCATTCTTTTGTTGAAATTTGGTAATTAGCCGAATCAATTTTAACGATGTTCAGATAATGAATTCCACCAAATGGGATGAATCCAAAAACTCTCATTTTAGCACCGTATGTCTGTCCTTCCTGCCATTTTTTTGGGAAACCTTCACCATCAACAGATTTGAACTTAATCATTCCTTTGGCAACAAACTGAAGCAATTCAGGAGTTTGAACATTTGTCCATGCTCTGGCAATTTCTATCGGTATCATACTTGACACAGTTAATCTACGTGCTTCAACACTATCACCTTTATATTCAATGTAAATCTTTTCTACCTTGGCAACTGGTTTGTTTTGTGATAATCCTTGTTTCATAAAGAAAGTTATAAGAAACAATAATATTATTACTCGCTTCATTCTCTTTTCTTATTCATATTACCGCCAACCTTTAGATTGAGTCGATATAATTATTCAAAGATATCCATTATGGTTATTGTAAAGTGAACTTGTGGGTAACTCGAAAGAGTTATCCATAAATACACTTTAAAAAAAGAAGCAGGTTAGGAACCATGCGCTAACCAGGTTAATGACCTATGGGGCGATTTGGCAACCTGCTTCTCATTTACATGTTCAAATGGATATCCGGGAACGTTCACCGCGTAGTCCCAATACCAAGGTTTAGAATTAATTAAATGAAATTATGAAGAAACTAGCTTTAACCCAAACCCTTTACCCCTATATCGTAGGAGTAGATGTAAGCAAAGAGAGTATCGATGTTTGCATGATCGACACAGCGCAAGATCGCTGTGAGAGCAAAGTATTGACCAACACCAAGGAAGGTTATATGAAGCTAAAACAATGGATGAAACGCTTAGGCAATGATGTAGATAACCAGACTCTGTTCTGTATGGAACACACCGGTATTTACACCCGTAATCTGGTCAAGTACTTACTAAGTAGGGGGTGTAAAGTTTGGATGGAGTCATCACTTCATATTAAAAGGAGTATGGGTCTAGTACGAGGCAAGACCGATAAGATTGATGCTGAGCGGATTGCAATGTTTGCCTATACACACCAAAAAGAGGCTAAATTGGTAACGATGACACACGCTACCCTAGACAGGCTCCAGTACTTAATGCGTACACGAGTGCGTTTGATGAAAGGATTGCAGAGCCAGGAGAAGGCCATTAATGAAATGGAATACTTTGATAAGAAAGCGGGACGTGAGATGCGCATGATGTGTCGTCAGGCGCTAGAAGGTCTGAATAAATCATTAGCTAAAGTAGAGGCAAAGATGTTGGAGCTGGTGAGTATCGATAGGGAAGTACGAGCACTTTACGAATTGATAACATCGGTAAAGAGTGTTGGTAAAGTATTGGCAATAGACTTGATAGTCTATACCCATGGGTTTACTAGAATGCTAGATGGTCGGAAGTTGGCCTGCTATTGTGGTGTGGCACCTTTTGAGTATCGGAGTGGTACAAGTATTCATTCCCCGTCAGGCACGTCACAATTTGCCAATAAGATATTGAAGAGTCATTTGCATATGGCTTCAATGAATGCCATTCGTTGTCATCAGGAACTTAGGGAATATTACCTGCGAAAAGTGGAAGAAGGAAAAGGGAAAATGAGTGCTATTAACGCTGTGAGAAATAAACTACTACATCGAATAGTGGCAGTGGTAAAACGAGGAACACCTTATGTAGAGAAATTGGATAAAAAGTAGACAAACTACTTGTTTTTATCATGGATATCGCCCCTGTAAGGCGCGTTTGTTTACTTGTTTTACAAGGCATAAAACTAGCACGATTTGGGTTTAGAACCTAGTTCCACAAAATGCAGATTGAAACACCCCGTCATTACAAGTAGTCCACAAGTTAAGAGATGAAAGTGGATGTGAAATGCCAACCCAAAACGTGCGAGCGAGCCGCACCCGAGCATTTAGGACTTCGCAAGGTGAAGTCCAAATGCGCTCTTACTCCATGTTGTAAAGCGTTTTTCTTTTATCATTTAGTGGTTGACTTTGCATATGGCAAAAGTTTTTCTGTCAGACAGAAGATATAAGTGATAGGTTTTGTCGAAATGGTTTTCAGTTATTGAAGATTTAGACATATTCAAAATGTCCAGATTATTTTCACTTAAGTAGTTGTCTAGTTCAATATTCAAATAGTAGCTACCTTCTGTGAATCTTTCACTCTTCACAATTGAATTTTCCAAGTTTTCAAAAGAAATCGAGTCAATTCTAAAAATGCCGAATTGCATTAATGGTTCCAGAAATCCACTTTCCTTTCCCGAATGAATTAGGGTTGGTTCGTAAACTCTGTCAAATTCAGCTATTTGATATACATCATCAAAAAGTTTAGAGGGTTCTTGCTGACAACTGCAAAGCAAAAAAGTGAATAGTATTGATAGAATTCTGCGCATTTACTATGCTTTACAACGCCCCTGTAAGGCGCGTTTGTTTACTTGTTTTACAGGGCATAAAACTAGCACGATTTGGGTTTAGAACCTAGTCGAGATACAAGCAGCTTAAGACGCCCCGTCCTTATAAATTGTCCACAAGTTAAGAGATGAAAGTGGCTATGAAATGCTAACCCAAAACGTGCGGGCCAGCCGCACCAAAGCATTTAGGACTTCGCACGGTGAAGTCCAAATGCGCTATTACAAAATGTTGCAGAGCGTTTTTAGTCAACAATCCGAAAAAGTCCTTCTTCAGTTAAATCGTTCAGTGGAACAAGTCTAAGTGTGTCATTACGAGTTGTTATTCTATAACCGACAGTATCATAGCCCCAATTAATAATTAAGGAATCATGCGTGACCCAGAATGGGAAAGTCTCATTTGCATGTAGATAAAATACAGAATCAGAAATATAAAAGTGTCCATTTTCCTTGGGGTCACTAAACCATGCGCCTTCAATTTCTTCTGGGGAATAATCGCGCTCGTAAACTATGATTTTGGAGCTATCAATTTTGATTACTTCAACTTTCTTCTCTGTTATTTTTTCCACCGACTCGGTTACAGTATTTGAAGAATTGTTATCAGGAGATTCTTCATTATTCTCTTGTGTGTTACTACCGCAGGCAGTTAATATTGCAATTAAAAAGGATAGAAAATATTTATTCTTCATGCTCTGCAACGCCCCTGTAAGGCGCGTTTGTTTACTTGTTTTACAGGGCATAAAACTAGCACGATTTGGGTTTAGAACCTAGTCGAGATACAAGCAGCTTAAGACACCCTGTCCTTATAAATTGTCCACAAGTTAAGAGATGAAAGTGGATGTGAAATGTTAACCCAAAACGTGCGGGTTAACCGCACCTGAGCAATTAGGACTTCGCACGGTGAAGTACAAATGCGCTCTTACAAAATGTTGTATGCTGTTTTTTTAATCTATGTACTTTTCAATAAATTCACCTACTTTATTGACGTCAATCTGTAGTTTTTGAGCCTCGCGATACATTTGATTGTCTTCAGTTATAAGAGGGCATTTTTCTTTCAGTGCTATTCCAACAAATATCATATCACCAGCCTTTAACTCGATCAGTTGTTGAGGAAAATAAGAATTTACGAATTCAGTATCAATCGGAATAGGTTTGAGATTTATAGAACTGTCAGCATCGAAGGATTCCATTAGTTCTAATGGCTGACCAACTTGATTTTTTTCCATTCGTGCAGCAGAAATAATTTCAAAATGAGCATGCATAGGGAACAATACTTCAAAATTTTCCTCTTTTATGAAGTCATAAATTCTTTTTGCTTGACTATGCCGTGGTCGATGACTAAAAAGCATATCAGCAAGGACTGAAGAGTCAATAACAATATTTGCCATAAATAAAGTCCTTCAATAGCATACAACGCCCCTGTAAGGCGCGTTTGTTTACTTGTTTTACAGGGCATAAAACTAGCACGATTTGGGTTTAGAACCTAGTTCCGCATAATGCAGCTTGAAACACCCCGTCCTTATAAATTGTCCGCAAGTTAAGAGATGAAAGTGGATGTGAAATGCTAACCCAAAACGTGCGGGCTAACCGCACCTGAGCATTTAGGACTTCGCATGGTGAAGTCCAAATGCGCTCTTACATCATGTTGTAGATAGTTTAGTTCTTGGTTCTAGACCTAATAGCAGCAAATGAAAATTCAACGTATTCCTTGAACTGTGATTCTGTCAGATCTTTTCGTTTATCACCATTGTTATGAAACATGCAGTCTAATTCCAATATATTATTTAGATGACCTAAATTTTCGAATTGTCCTCCCCACCAAATATCATCATAATTTGCTTCTTGAAATACACTGGGGATTAGGGATAATTCAATTTTCGAAAGCCTTTCTGGGTATCCATTTGAACGAAAGTAAGATAGTAATTTATTTAGAAGACTAAGCCTAAAAGAACCAATATCTGAGGAGTTTTTATATCCCTCGATTAGTGTCACTACTTCTTTTTCGAAATGCATATTAATTATCTACAACGCCCCTGTAAGGCGCGTTTGTTTTCTTGTTTTACGGGTATAAAACTAGCACGATTTGGGTTTAGAACCTAGTCGAGATACAAGCAGCTTAAGACACCCCGTCCTTATAAATTGTCCGTAAGTTAAGAGATGAAAGTGGATGTGAAATGCTAACCCAAAACGTGCGGGCGAGCCGCACCCGAGCATTTAGGACTTCGCACGGTGAAGTCCAAATGCGCTCTTACGGTATGTTACCAGCTGATTTATTTTTACGTCCAACCCAAACATTACCCACTTTTTTGGAATATATAATGTCCGTCTGTCCACCTATTGTTGTTTCCTCCGCTTCGTAACCGTCTTTGATTAAATCTGCTATTTCATCTTCCTCTAGGTCTTCTAAATTTTTGAATGATAGATTTTCATCTTTGTAAAGCTGAAAAGTGAATTGACTGAGGTCAAACAGTTCTGACTTCCATTTATTAGTAGGGAAATCAGCTTGATGTTCTGCAATTCTGTAATAGTTATTTCTTTGGTCACCGTCTTTATCCACTTGAGCGCAGACAACCTGACTTCTTATAAAATTTGGTTCGTTAATCCAGAGTTGCAAATCGTAAGGTTTATTTAGTTTCTGAAATTCTTTGTCCCAAAGGTTATATATGTCAATGAGTCTTTTTAGTATCAACTTTGAATACCACATTGGAGGGTTACGTTCTGAAAGTCGATTCCATGGGTCAATTCTTATCTTAACATAGTCTTCTAATCTGGATTCGAAATGATCGAAATCAGGCTTTTTTACTAATTCAAACCAGTGGTTAATTTTACGGACTTGCTTCTTCCAACCACGTATTTTCTTCTTATTTGGATCTATGCTCATCGCATATTTGCTGGTAACGGTTAGTATATGAAAAGTAGGCGATTTGGAAGCACTAAACTTTCGGTTTAGCACAAAGTTTGAAACGAGCCACAATCCTTTTTTTACCTCTGATTCGCCTATTTTTTATATACATTGTTAGCGGTTCGGCTTTACTATTTCATTCTGTTTTGTATCCATTCGAAAAATACTTTCAAGCTCCTTGACTATTTCAAATTCAGATTTGTTTTGATTGAAAATGCTTAAGTCAGGTTGAAAATTTCGGCTTCTTACTTTTTCATTTATCATATTTACCTGGTCATCCGATATGTTGATATGGATAGTCTGGTCTCTAGACTTAACTCTGTCTAGACAAAGATTGCTATCGGCATTTATACCAATCGTTGTTACTCTAAAATCCTTTCTTAAACTCAAAAGCATTCGGTCAAAATGTTCAGTTAAACCCGTTGATTCAAAGACAAGTTTATCCGTTTGATTTAAACAATCTCTGATTCCTTTTTCAATTTCTTGAAAAACTTGTTTAAGATACGCTTCATTATCAACTGCTCTTTCTTGCTTAATTTTTTTTGCCCAATCTTCTACGCGAACGAATCGTATCCCAAAGTGCTTGTCAAATATTGACCCGATGAAGGATTTTCCGCTTCCTTTTTGTCCGATTAATAGAAAAATTTCTTTCTGGTTCACTGTTGTTTCCTTTTTTACCTGACCGCTAACGCCTCTGTAAGGCGCGTTTGTTTACTTGTTTTACAGGGCATAAAACTAGCACGATTTGGGTTTAGAACCTAGTCGAGATACAAGCAGCTTAAGACACCCTGTCCTTATAAATTGTCCACAAGTTAAGAGATGAAAGGGGAGGTGAAATGCTAATCCAAAACGTGCGGGCTAACTGCACCAAAGCCATTTAAGGACTTCGCACGGTGAAGTCCAAATGCGTATTACAGTTTGTTATGTGTTTTTATTTTGTTCCACCCGTAGCTTATGAAATGACCTAATATTATGTACAAGGAGAAGGAGGCTGGCAAGCCAACTACATAGATTGCCTTGTCTCCATAAATTCTAATTGAAAGCCAACTGAGTAAACCTGCTAGTATAAATTTGACAGTTGTTATTTTCCAATTGATTCTTGATTTGTCAAATATGACATTGCACAGATGGTTGATGCTTGAGGTTAGAAAAAACATTAATCCAGCAACAATTGACATGAATACCGCACTATCATAAGAATATTCTCTACTTTGAGTTTCTTCCAAGTAAACATAATAAAATACAGGGAATGAAATTATGACAACTATCCATTGCCATTTTTCGTCCACTTTTCCTTTGTTCTTGCTCATTGAAATTACACATAACGGCCTGGCTTAAGCCAGACCTTAGTGGGCCTTATGTTTTGTTGTGTGTAGTTTTTCATTTCTTTCCTGAACAACGTATTTGAGCCATATTGCTTCAAGTTCCAAGTCAGGTAAACTTCCAACATTGGGACTTTTTTCCAATATATCGAAGGAAAGTTTGCCAATTCCAGTTCTTAAAAATCGTAAATACCCATCTTCCATGTGGATTTCAAAGAATTGCTCATTGAATTCACACTTTTCAACTTGCCAATTTTCTGGGATGTCAAGCTTCGCATTTCCAATCTTGTTCTCAAGGAAAATGTATTGTCCCATATTCAAGTATTCATTGTCCACTCGAATTTCCACCTTATTCTCCTCTTGCTTCCACAAAGAGCCAAATTCATCAGCTTCTTTTTGTACCTCATTACTCGTGCAGCCAAATAGAACTAGTATAAGTAAAATTATAATGTAGGGTTTCTTAGTCACTTGTTTCAGTTCAGGGCGAATCGCAATTACACATAACGGTCAAGTATAAGAGCAGTAGCGGATTTCGGAGCGATTACCTGTCCGCCACCACAAAAGTTTATTAAATGTACAGACCTTGATTTTACCACTGCACCCGCTATTGCTCTTATACAATGTTGTGCTTTCGTGCTTTTTCTTTTTCTGTCCTGCGGTGGCTGATAAGGATTGGATTTCTCATGTAGTTATCCCATTCAATTTCTTCCATACCTTCTTATAATCCTCTCCTGTAAGCCTTGAACCAGTTGGTCTTACTCGATTCCATGTTTCAGTTCCTTGTTGACCTATCCAATAGGAAACTGAACTTGAAGGTTGATCGAATATTTGACCACCTACAGATGCGCTATATAATTCACCAAGACGATTAGCAATGCTTCTTGGCACATTGTTTTTCCTCATCAAAACTCCTTCATCTGTGTTTACTCCATAGTGCAAATAAGCAGGAAGGTTCGCCATCCTTTTCTTCTCAATTTCAGAAAGACTTTCCCAATCCACGCCACTCGTTGGCATCTTTTGCAATGCAGCCAGACCCCAAGTAGCAGCATTAGCTACTACCTTGTATAATGCTTTGGTAGCTCTTTGAATTGCTGCATCAGCTTCTTCATTAGGATAAATTCTTGAAGCAATGCTGGCGATATCTTTTCCATTAACCCAGTCTATTACCAAACGGGCAATGCTTGAACGATCTAGTGGTTGTCCACCGGTATTCAACTCCTCAATAGATTTCTTGATCTCGTAGGTATTGAGCATTATTCCTACAAGTTTTTGCATACTCTGATTTTGCTCAGAAAATAGCTGGCTTTTATTCCAGTCTTGAGGTGAAAGGTTTGATGAAGCCATTCTACCTATCATTTGACGTACAGATAAAGATGAAAACCCCGTCTCATCAGACATTTTCGCTTCTGCAAGAGTAAGTGTGCTTGCATATCTACGGATGTTTTCCCTGAGAAATGTTTTCTTTTCTGACGGTAACTGACTGTATCCTAATGTTCCTTGCAATTTTTGCTCAAGCTGTGCAAGAAAAACATCTTGCTGTTGTGTTTGCCTCCTTAAATGTGATATAAATTGAAGAATGGCTGACCAGCGTTCGTCAACAAAAAGCCAACGGTCAAAATCGAATTCTGCATGACGTAAGGCACTATCAATAGCATTAACCAACTGCGAATGTAAGTCCTCGGATGCCCGTCTTACATAATTGCCAACTTCCAATAAATCTTCTTCATTTCTAACTGCCAGTCCAACCCAGCCCATAGTGTCTTGACCTGCACGTCCAACTCTTCCAGCTAGATTCCAAAAATCACGAACAGGCATTGGCCCAGAGAAAGGATAATTATATGATCCCATAATTACAGCAGAAATGGGAAAATTAATTCCTTGAGCAATTGTGGTAGTTGCTACTAAAGCTTGGAGCTTTTCATTGGACATTAGGTCTTCAATCAAAAAGCGAATTTCATCTGGTAGGGCAGAGCTATGAACAGCTATTCGTCTTTTTAAGAAGCGGGCTAACGGAAAATTTTCTCCCAACTCACTTTGCACAAGCCTAATCAAAAGTTCTACATCTTCATCGTTTTCAAGGTCATTTTGTGAACTTTCGTATATGTTTTCTGCAATAGTGTATGTTTCTCTAGGATTTGCTGCTAAAACAATAATTGGAGAATCTATACTTAATAACTTACCGGAAATGCAAGAAGCCACCTTTGATTTAGAATTACTAATTTCTGATTTTGTTTGTGACGCATTCTCAAATTGAGCAAGAGGTATCGCATCTCCAATTTCATAAGTACCTCTATCTGTATGTAGTGTTCTCAGCAGTAAATTATAATTCCTTCCTCTTCCATCTACCTGTACGGCTCCAACAACTCGTTCATTGGGTTGCCACCAATCTAATTCGAGATTGATAACATTTCCTCTATCACCAGCGAGCCAAGTTGCTACTTCATTTGAATTTGAAATATCAGGAGTCATTAGAAGAAAGTTGGCTTCTTCGCAATCATTCTTAATGGTAGACAATAAAAACTCCAGGTTCAATCCCCTATTGGTTTCCTCTAAATTATGGGCTTCATCCACAACCGTAAGCACCAATGGTCGCTCTGATGTCGTGCCAAGTCCCTGACGCACTAAAAGGTTCATTTTTTCATACGTGGTAACCAAAACATCAAATTCGGTTGTGTTGCCATTTTCTTCAACCAAATGCTGTTCAAATCCATCTAATTCAATAGCACCACTTGCTTTTTCTACCTGTATGCCAATGGGTCCCAAATCCCGATATAACTGTATATAGATTTGATTAACCAATGCTTTTGTAGGTACAACATAAGCAACCCAGCCACCCTGATTTTTAAATTGGTTTAATGCCTGAAGAATACGATACTCGGCAATCATAGTTTTGCCGCTTGACGTAGGCAAATTTACTACTATAGCTCTGTGAGCTGGATTCAATAATTCCCCTTCAATGATGGACTCTCTTTGAGGATACATCAATTCAAATAAACCTTTATCCTCTTTTCTTGAAATGAACTGGTTAAAACGAGTTACCCAGTTGTTAATACCTCTTGTGGTGTACCAAATGGTATTACGAACCATTTTGACTGCAAAGGCTTCAAAATACTGGTAAAGCAAGCTTAGGCTAATATTCCCTGATTTTTGGGCATAATCACCAGATAAATTAAGGTGATAATGCAATTGTGTCTCTGGTTCCAGCGGTCTACCTTCCATTAAATATTGCCCAAGTATTTCAATGCTTTTGGCGAAATGATATAGTGAAACTAATTCTGCTGCACCATAAGGACGGCTTTCTTCATTAACCTGATTGAGAAAATTATTCTCGAAATTATTTTGCTCTCTTCTGAGTTGGTTTATTAATTCTACTGCCTGTCCAACTTCATGCCAGGAGTCTTTTTTTACCAGATTAACAACCGCTTTAAAGGAAATGGTAAGTATTCTTTTGTTCCAATCTGCTCCGGCTTCCAAGTTATTAAAGACCGATTCACTTGTTTTAAGGTATTGTTTAACAAAATGCCAATGTTCACCTAAATACCCGAAAGTAATGAGTTTGAATTGCTCAAGGATGAAATATTCACTCTCTGGATTTATGGAAACTTGACTGGTAATATCGAAATAGACAGAGCAAAGAGCTTTAAATTCAGCTGAATCTCTTTCTTCCCAAAGTTCTATGATTCTAAGCTCGCATAGTTCCTTAGCTTTCTCAAGATGTGTTGAGTCTTCATTGGTTAAGCTAACTTCTCTAAATCGTTTTGATAGTTTCCCTTTTTGAATGAGCGCACCAATCCCGTCAAGCATATCAGGATATGCTCTTTCGAGATAGTTATATTTTATCTGAATGCTCATTAATCTCTATCGTTTATTATTTCTACCCAATCTTCTTTCCGTATGGGAAGATACATTGCCAAAAGCTTTATTCCTTTTGGTTCTAAAACATGCTCTTTCAATCTCTCATAACTAGATGAAATATCCCTTCCATCAGCCTCAACATCTCTAACCAGTACACCAAAAAGATGATAATATTCAATACCTGAATAGTATGCCCTTTGACTTGCTTCAAAGTCCCTTCTGAATTGGTGTCCTTCAGGGAAATGCCGCATTTTATTTTTGAGATAACTTATCAAAATCAGCCTCTTACTTCTGTCATTGTATAAATCTCTTAACTGGTTTTCCACACCCTTTGCACCTGTCATTACCTGTGGCGGTCTATTTGCCGTTTCAGAGGACGTTTTAACTTCACCGAAAAGAAAAAGCACTTGATCTTCTACTTCAATAAATCCGACTAAGTCTGCTCCTGTTTTATTACCCTTTGGATTTCTGGTATCTCTGTTTTCATTCCAGTGAAAGCGGCAAGAAAACTCTTGTTCCAGAATAACTTCAGCATAAGCCTCTCCCACTCGGAATTGTTGCACTTCGATTTCTTCATTTTCCAATGCCTGAATATCGGCTAATAAACCATCACTTGCTTCAAACCCTGTTTCATCCCTCAGTGCTCTTAATCTATCTAAAGAATCTTGCCATTCCTGACTATCTTTTAAATTATCCCGAACGGCATTCTGCAAGTGGTGGCGACACACCTGTTCATCAATACTCACTCCCTTATAGCATCTATTCGGGGATTCTATATGTTCAAACAGTACATTCATTTAATTCATAAGGCTTATTAGCTTATTTAAGTCAAGATGGTAAAAATAGTTACATTGTTCATCCATTATCAAGCTCTTTTGTTTTTAGTGATGGATTGTGTATTGGTAAAAAACAAATGTGCTTGAATTTGCATAGTCCTTTTTTTTGCATGAAGCACAACGCACAGCTATGATGAGTGGGGATTAGAAAGCACTAACCTCTCGTCTCGCACATAGCCACGCCTTGATTTAAATTTAAAAATTGTGGTGGACTTTCCAATCCCTACGAAAATATCCTGACCGATGAAACCCCATTCATTCATAGCACATGTTATCAGCTTCTTTAGATTACTTATACCAGTCAAGATTCGGCAGTGGGATGGGATTTTCTTGATTCTGAATTTCATGGTAAATGTTAATAAGGCTCATTGAAGGATCTCTAGTTGAATAGGCAACCCAGTATTTTTTGTCCTTACATTTATCATAGTGATATGCTAGTTTGCCTAGACGACTGTTCATAACCTCACGAGTGTATTTTATGTCATCAATATAATAGTAATAAACCATATAGGAATTAGCTGGATCTCCCCACCTGTCTACACTCTCCACTCCACCAATTGTAAGTTCGTAATCCTCCTTAATAAATTCCTTGTAGTTGTGGCTTTCAATCTGGGAATAAATGATGTAAATAACTGCAGCAATTATTACAATAGAAATGAATATTGATTCGCCAAGATTAGCATTTTTAACCTTTCTCTTCTTTGTTGACGAGGAAGGCGTTTCTGAATAATCAGCTGGTTCATTAGAGAGTTCCTTGTTATCGTTTTGAATGTTTTCAGTTGCTGACTCAATATTCGTTTCGAGTAGTCGATTTGCTTTTTGAAAATCTGAAGTTAAGATATGAATCTCATAAACGTCATCATACGCTCCTCCAACAATAGATGTTCCGATATTAGGCTGAATTTTCCTAAGTTCACATGTTATTTCATTCTCGTTGAGGAGTTCAATGAGGATGTAGGCTTGATCTAGATTGGTAAATCTTCTGTAGAATTTCAGTTCACTCATCTTGCGAATTGGAGTATTGCTGATAACGACCCCGGTAAGGCGCGTTTGTTTACTTGTTTTACAGGGTATAAACATAGCACGTTATTGGGTTTTAACCTAGTTCATGTGAAAGTAGCAAAGAAACACTGCGTCCTAGTTGATCATCCCCCGTGACAGATGAAAGTAGATGTGGAAAGCGACCCATAACGTGCGGCCAAGCCGCACCTAAGCGTTTAGGACTTCGCACGGTGAAGTCCAAATGCGCTCTTACGCTATGTTACCAGCATTTTATAGAGTCCAGCCATATTCTACTGATTCCACATAATATGTATTAGCTTCTTTTGAATATTTATAATTTACTCGATAAACAGCATTGTCATAAAATGTCAAATCACCTTTAGGCCGATGATAGAGGAGAACAGGAACCATCAAAATGTCATGACTAACCTGCAAAGGTTTTACTACCATATAAAGCTGTTCGGCTTTTACTTTGCTACGTTTTCCTTTATGAACTAAAACCGAGAGATTTTTGATTTTTTCTGGAGTTGGGATTGGAAGTTCTAAAGGAAGCTTAAGTGATAATTCAGTGAATTGATTAGTCTTTATTGAGTTGAGAACAGTATCAATTGAATTTAGATAAAGGTCAGAGTTAGTATGTATTTTTTGACCAAAAGACAATAAGCTTGAGGCTGAAAAAATGAAAAACATACATACTTTAAGATATTTCATATTGCTGGTAACGCCCGTGTAGAAAACGTATGCCACACGAGGCTATAAAAAGCTAAACGTAGCATTTTCTGCTAACTTTCTCAATCTAAGCAAGTCAAAAAAGCGCAGCACTTCCAAGTTCATGCTGCGTTCTGGTAAGTTGTTCTGCTATGAAATACAAGCAGAAAATGCGGTGCGAACTGCCCCGCCCGAAACTACAAGGTGCTTTAGCATATGTTTTTCTACACCATGTTGTGGGCCGCTTTAATTCTTACGTATCATAAGTGAAATTTTATCAGTTTCAGGTGTGTAGATTGCCTTAACCAAATCCCCACTTATTTTAGTTTCTGCTTTACCACCAGGGTTAATAAAAAGATTTCCGCTGAATTTAAAATGATATTGGTCACCGTATTTTCGTTCAATTTTCATGTGTGGAACAATACTTTCTGCCATATCAAGAGTATCACTTGCGATATCCATGTATCCGAGTTTCTTTAATTTCTGACTTTTCAATTCAAATAAGTCGATTCCTATTGAGTATTCGAATCCTTGTTCACAGGCAATAATAGTAGTGCTGTCCTTAAATTTGTAAAATGTGGGTTTATAGATATAGCTTTCTCCAGCATCTTGCGATATGAACTCAATTTCATTGTCAATTAAATACAATAATTTAAGACCTTCGAATTCAGTCGTTTCCCTTGTTATTTTAGAAGCAATAACAATTCTTTCCGTGTCATTTAATAAGTAAGAGTCCCGAACGTAATAACCTTCAAGCTCAAAATTCTTGTCATTTTTGAGTTCAATGACTTCTGGTGAGTCATCAGGAATTATCAAAAACAAGAGGATTGAGATTAATTGTAACATAGTCGATTAGTGGCCCACAACGCCAAGCTATGATGAGTGGGGATTAGAAAGCACTAATCTCTCGTCTCGCACATAGCCACGCCTTGATATAAATTTAAAACTTGTGGCGGACTTTCCAAGCCCCACATCAATTTCCTGACCGATGAAACCCCATTCATTCATAGCATATGTTAGCCACTTTTTTCACCCCAATGAAGAGTATGCAGTGCGTTATGAATTTCACGAATTTCGACATGAATATTCTCCAAATCTGATGTGTTAAACTGAGTCGTTTTATTCAGAATTCCTCCTTTGATTTTTTGATAGTTGTGAAACATGTGATTGTCACGATCCTCAACGTTTGTTAACACCAAACTATGAACGACTATATTTCTTTTCTTTCTTAGTTCATCGAGTTCATCAATCAATCCAATAAATTGATGTTTTTTAGGGAGTTCCGACTCTTCAAATTCCTTCCTAATTGATTGAAGTTTTTTCTCTGTTCGACTGTCAGCAAAGAAGTCAATTCGGTTTTCACGGAAACCTAGTTCCGACAGAATCTGTGAGAGAATAAACTCAGTTCTAACGAAACCACTGATAATATCTCCAATGAGACAATTAAGCTTTGACATCAGGAGAGGATTAGATTTTTATATTTCGCCCAACCGTAAATAAACTCTCTGATTTCTTGAACTCTTGATGAAGCATTAATCTTACCATTTCTGATTCCAACTGTCGCACTTAATCCTTGTAGATAGTTAAAAACTCCAAGGTTATCAAATTGAGGATGCTCATTCGAGTCTTGATAGCCAGGATTAAGCCATTGACAGTAGATTTGGTATTCACGTTCAACGAAATAATCAATGGTTTGTCTGACATCCTCGCGATACTGCATCGAGCATAAAACTATTTTTGGCTCATTAACAGTAATAAGTTTACCAACATATTTTTGTCTTTCTTCAGGACTTCCACTAACCAAGAAAACTTTAACATATTCAGTTGAGTTCAAGTACAGATCATGTTCGTAAATGCCTGTTTTTACAGTTCTTCCAAATAATTGGTTCCAAGTTGTTGATTTACCTGAATTACTATGTCCGAGTACGGCAATTAGAAGTTTGTCCATTTTCGTTTCGCTGAATTGTGGCTAACGCCACTGTATAAATTCGTGGCTGATTAAAAGTATAAAAATTTCAGTTAACTACCGAGGCAATCCGCAGGATTGGCTTATTAAATTAATTTTCACCAATAAGGCAATCCTGCGGATTGTCGGGCCTTCTACAAAGAACTGAAGCAACAATAACCTACTGAACAGCCATGATTTATACAGAATGTTGGCGATTCGTTATTTTCTAAAAACCCAAAGTTTAGCTCTCTTAGATAGCCAAAGTAACATGACTAAAAACATTACCACAACTCCAATCAACACAAATCCAATTATTTTTTTGACTTTCGTACCACTCTGATAGACAATCTGTCCATTTTTTTCAATTTGTCTAATGAGGCGAGTTATATTTTCATGTTCTGTAATGAGATTGTTATCGTAATGTACCTTCAAGTTATCATCTATTTTGAATTTATGATTCCAATGCTCACCTTCCCTAATTGCGTTTTCTCCTGAGCCTAGAAATATTCCAAAATACTGTTTTGTACTATTAAGCTTAAATACAAAAGTGTATCTGTAGTTATTGCCTCTGTATTGCTGTTTTATCACCTCCTTGGATGTTAATTTCCCCTTTGCAACCGCTAGGTCGTCCAATGTCTTGCTAGAGTTGGAGAGCATAAAGTAGGCAAGCACAGAGAATAAAATAATGGGAGCTAGAATAATATTCCTCCGATATTTAAAATCTGATTTGGTAATCGGTCCAGTAAGTCTGTGTTTAAAGTTGCTCAATCAGAATTTGCAGTTTAAAAGGTTTAATCGTACCGAAATGATCGCCAACGCCTGGCTAGAAACTGTGCCTTACCAGACTTAAAAGCTCCAAAGTAGCGAAATCTGCCTTTATGTTCAATCTTTCTTTTTCCTTAGATGAAAAAGAAACAAAAAATCAAGCCAGAATAATCCTTCCACCCTTCATGCCCGCCCGCACCCCGGTATTCTGGCAGGCCGCCCTCCAGCCGTGTTTTTTTTGAAACGTACCCGGCAGATGTAGCGGACCAAGTTTTGCAAACCAATGCAGACAGCTACTTACAGGCATAGTTTTATAGCCCTTGTTATAGTTAGTTTTCCTTTACCGCTCAGTCGCACGAGGGCTTACTTGCAGGTCAGTGGATAAGCCTGCGAAACACAAGTCTTTCGGACTAGAAAGCACGTGGGCGGCCGTGCGGGAGTGATCCGCCAGTGTAAGAGGCATGTGCGTGAGTGGCGTGGGCGAGAACAGAGAAAGGCTAGTGGCTAGTTGCACCTCGGACTTCTGGAGATGTAGGGGAGCCGTGAGGGTGTGAATTAGGGGTAGTGCAATAGCAGATAACCACTTACCGAAACGTCAGAGAAGATACAGGCTAATCTAAGTGACCACGAATAAACAGAGACTGGCACTATGAGACTGATATCCGTTCAAATCAAACTAGCTCAGAACCAGCAACTAATGAAAACCTATAAAATGAGAGGAGAGAATACCTGAAGAAATTAACTATAACGCCCCTGTAAGGCGCGTTTGTTTACTTGTTTTACGAAGCATAAACATAGCACGATTTGGGTTTAGAACCTAGTTCCACAAAATGCAGATTGAAACACTTCGTTCCAGTAGGTCGTCCACAAGTTAAGAGATGAAAGTGGATGTGAAATGCTAACCCAAAACGTGCGGGCCAGCCGCACCAAAGCATTTAGGGCTTAGCACGGTGAAGTCCAAATGCGCTATTACGGAATGTTACCAGCTTAGTTATTAATTTCCAGAGTGGTAAAAACCAAATTTTCACCATAGCCACTTCCTAAATAACCCAACAATTCGATTTCTATTTCCTCTTTAATAAAATGCTCAAAATGGTTAATCATATCAATATCTAACCAAGTCAAAGGAAACTCATAAATTAAAATAAATTCTTCACCACTAGGAGGGTTGTTATACGTAACTGGTTCTTTGGTAATTAGTAAATAGTCATACTTAATGTCTGGAGCTGGGCGTTTATTTCTCACAATTTGGCCCTTCATTTTGATAGGATCATGATCAGGAAAACTCCCATACATTATTGATTCAATAAGTGGTTTTCTATCAGTATTTCTTTCTTGATATGAGATTATTTCCAAACTATCAATAGTTAGAACTTCTGAATCAAATGCCCATTCATTATTTGGTAAAAGTTGTCCATAAATCCTTACGTACTTACCCCAACTATCCCTTGATACCTTGGCAGACTCTAGTAAATATCTATTTTCAGTATCAGTTAAAATGAATTCAGAATAATTAAGGTGTAGTTTTTCTTTAAAACTTTCAGGAAGTCCAGATGATTGAACAAAGCCCTCAACCACTAGTTGAGATTGAGCAAAAAGGCTGTAAGTTGAAATGAAGAGTATTAAATTAAGTGCAAATTTCATTCTTACGTACATTGCTGGTAACACCCGTGTAACAGGAACAAAAGGTGCTGTTATATTTTATTAATGGGACGAATCTAATGGATTTTTTATCGTGTTCATAGCCGTGTTAGCTACGTGCGTATATATCTCCGTGGTTTTTAAGCTGTTATGCCCCAATAAAATTTGTATACTTCGTAAATCTGTGCCCTGTTCTAATAAATGCGTAGCAAAAGAATGCCTTAAGGTATGCGGCTTTACATCTTTTCGTATTCCTGCCTTCGTGCAAGACCGTTTCAACACTTTTCGTATAGATGTAGGAGAATACTGATCGCCATTTTGTCCTTCAAAAAGGTATATTTTAGGCTTATACTCCTTATAATAGGCCCGTAATTCCTCCAATACTTTTTTGCTTAATAGTGAATATCTGTCCTTACCACCTTTGGCACCCTCAATACGTAACATCATGCGAGAGCTATCAATATCTTTTACCTTTAGGTTTATTAGTTCACTAATTCTTAGGCCGGCAGAATATATAGTGCTTAAAACACACTTATGTTTCAGATTATGTGTACAATTCAATATTCTTTGAACTTCTTCTTTTGATAATACTTCGGGTATTTTTTCACGCTTCATTGGCCGCTCTATTTCGTAAAACCTATTGGGCATGCCTAACACAACTTCATAGTAAAACTTAATACTATTAATAATCTGGTTGAGCATAGAGTCAGATCGGCCAAGCTTTACCTGGTAAGACAGATAGGCCCTTATCTCATCTTCACCAAGCTCAATTAATTGTTTATCAGGAAAATGATTCATAAAACCTTCAAAAAGTGTAGTATATACTCTGGCAGTGCTATCGCTATATTTTTTAAGCTCTAACTTTTGTAAAAATTCTATCGGACAGGTTCTGTAACCAGGCGTATATGCTTCCTTTTGCCCTTTATATGTATACCTGTATCTTTCATCAACAGGGTGGTGTAAAGGTTTGTTAATGTAAAAATAACGGGCATCTATAGTCGCCACACCCTTAAACGTTTGATAAATTTTGTTCAGGTTCGTTTTCGTATTGGGTAAATAGGTCATTCCAAAGCGATTACTCCATTTAATCCCATCCATACTTTTTAAAAGGCTCTGAATTACCTTGTCAGGATAGAATTTAATACCTATTTGTCGCTGTTCATTAATAATTAGGTGCCTGAGTGAAATGCGTCTGTTGATAGATATCATACTGCAACTACCAGAAATATAGTGCTATGTCAAAATTTAGTCGTATAATTAAACGTTTTTTAGACGTATAAATAAACGGTTATGAGGACATGTCCATCGTGTGGCAAAGAATTTACCGGCCGGGTAGATAAAAAATTTTGCAGTTCGTATTGCAAAACATCATTTCACTATGAAAAAAACAAAGAAAAAGAAGACAGTCGATATTTGACTATTGATAAAATACTGAAACAGAACAGACGAATCCTTAAAGAATATAACAAGGGTGGTAAGGTAATGGTAAGAAAGTCAGTAATGCTGGAAGAAGGTTTCAACCCTAACTATTTCACACATTATTGGAAAAACAAAAAAGGTCAGGTGTATCTGTTTTGTTACGAATATGGATTTTTATCTACTTCTGAAAATGGCTTAGATAAGTACTTATTGGTACATCATCAAGATTATATGGAAAAGAGCTAAGACCTTTTAACGATTAGCAATACTTCTTCCACCAATGCTGGAAAACAATTAACCCCCAAATTTGAGCATGCACATCTCCGGGGTTGGAAGAAAATAGCTTCTTTTTAAGCTGCCGCGTGGTGCGAACATCAAAAATTCCTTGTTCTGCTACAAAAGAGTCGGAGAGGAGTTCATTCTCAATCGTATGGCGCATTTCTTTTCTAAACCACTTGAGTAAAGGCACTTCAAACCCCTTCTTCGGGCGGTTATACAATTCTTCAGGCAATATATCCCGAAAGGTATCCTGCACAATTCGTTTTCTAATGGAGCCATTAATTTTAGAATCTACAGGCAGCTGAAACGCAAATTCTACCAGCTCATGATCCAAAAATGGCACACGCACTTCTAACGCATTGGCCATACTCATTCTATCCACTTTGGTGAGCATGTCATCGGGCAGCACCAACTGCATATCAGTATAGAGCAAGTCATTAATGGTTTCCTTGTCGGGAATATGCTTGAGCAGCTCAGATTTAAAATCAGTATACTGCTGTTGATCTAGCTTGTTTTTAGACCCATCGCTCAACAACTTCATCGCATTAGATTCATTCACAAACCCTGCCCACGTCCAGTAACGTTCTTTTGGTGTCATTTTCATGCCCTTGCTAAAGCGGTGCAGTTGCCTGAATGTGTTTGTAATGCTGCTGTTTCTTGATTTTGGCAGCAAATACCATAGCGGTTGTAAAGCACCCACCATATTGGCTGCACTTCCACCTTCCAAAATTCGGTGGAATGCCGCATGCTTATTATAGCCGGCAAAGAGTTCATCGGCACCATCGCCACTCAAGGCAACGGTGGCATGTTTTCTTGTCTCTTGAGATAATATATACACCGCAATGGCCGAAGAGTCAGCAAATGGCTCATCGATATAATCCAAAATGGAATGCACATGCTTGTATAAATCATCATTGGTAAGCGAAAATACGGTGTGATCAGTTCCTATCTTTTTAGCTACCGATCGGGCATATTCTGTTTCATCGAAGAACTTCTCATCTTGAAACCCTATTGAAAAGGTATGTAGATCATCTTTATGCCTTTTAGCCAACGCAGCAATAACTGATGAGTCTACCCCGCCACTGAGAAAAGAGCCCAGAGGCACATCGGCCACCAATCGTTTCTGAACAGAACTTTCCAGCAATTCAGCCAGCTTCTTTTTCTGCTCTTCGTAATTCAGTTCAGTTGTTTTTGAGCGATCATAAGGGATGGTATAGTAAGGCTCAATGGTAACTTCTCCATTCTTTACTTCGATGTAATTACCCGGAAGCAACTTTTTTACATGCTTGAATATCGTTTTCGGAGCAGGAATGTAATTGAGCTGCAGGTAAGTATGCAGGGCTGTGAAGTCCAGTTCCTTAGTAATACCGTATTCCATTATCGACTTCATTTCCGAAGCGAAAAGTAAGCGATCATCATCCAACAAATAATAGAGTGGCTTTATGCCCATTCTATCACGAGCGATAAAAAGGCTCTTTTCCTGATAATCGAATATCGCGAAAGCAAAAAAGCCATTGAGTTTATTCAGGCATGCCTTACCTTCATTTATGTAAAGATTAAGTAAAACTTCGGTATCAGTTTCTGACTGAAACTGCATGCCTTGCGCCAAAAGCTCTTTCTTAAGCTCTCGGTAATTATAAATTTCGCCATTGAATATAATTCCATAGCGTTTGCCCATATCCCACAAGGGCTGGTGACCTTCCGGAGTCGGGTCTATGATCGATAATCTTCTATGGCCCAGTGCCACAGTATTATCATTATAAATATCCTGAAAGTCAGGGCCCCGTTTTTCAAGTGCGGCAGTAGCATTGGCCACGTTGATCATGCTTACGCGGCCAATCATATTAAAGGCGTAAATCCCTGTTATTCCGCACATAAAAGTGAACTAGGCAAGTTTCTTATACCTGATTCTTTTAGGTCCTTCGTCACCCAATCGCTGCTTTCTGTTCTCCTCGTATTCAGTGAAGTTACCATCGAACCAATACGCTTGCGAGTTACCTTCAAAGGCTAGTATGTGTGTACAAACTCTGTCTAAGAACCATCTGTCGTGGGATATGATTACCGCACAACCTCCAAAATTCTCTAGTGCTTCTTCCAGCGCTCGCAATGTGTTTACGTCCAAATCGTTAGTAGGCTCATCTAATAGCAGCAGGTTAGCACCTTGTTTCAATGCAATGGCCAGGTGCACACGGTTACGCATACCACCAGAAAGTTCTTTTACTTTTTTCTGTTGATCGGAACCATTGAAATTGAATTTGCTCACATACGCACGGCTATTAATTTGCTTACCGCCCATTTCAATCAATTCATTTCCTCCGGTAATGGCCTCCCAAACAGTATGTTCAGGGTTTAAATCGTCATGCTCCTGATCTACATAAGCAGTCTCCACAGTAGGGCCTACTTCAAACGTTCCAGCATCAGGTTCTAGCTGTCCGGTAATCATTTTAAACAATGTAGTTTTACCCGCACCATTAGGGCCGATGATTCCTACAATACCGGCTTTAGGTAAAGAGAATTCAAGGTTTTCATATAGAAGCTTATCGCCAAAACCTTTGGCAACACCGTGAGCTTCAATCACTTTATCTCCTAATCGTGGGCCTGGTGGTATGAATAGCTCTAGTTTTTCTTCGCGTTCTTTCGTTTCTTGGCTTAATAACTTATCATAAGCACTTAAACGCGCTTTAGCTTTGGCATGTCTGCCTTTTGGCGACATTCGTGCCCATTCCAGCTCACGAGCAAGCGTCTTTTGTCTTTTGGATTCAGTTTTCTCTTCCTGAGATAATCGTTTTTGTTTTTGATCCAACCATGAAGAATAATTCCCTTTCCATGGAATACCTTCACCTCTGTCTAACTCTAATATCCAACCTGCCACATTATCAAGAAAGTAACGATCGTGAGTTACGGCTATTACTGTTCCTTCATACTGCCTTAAATGCTGCTCTAACCAGTGCACTGATTCGGCATCCAGGTGGTTGGTAGGCTCATCCAGTAATAAAACATCCGGTTCCTGAAGTAATAATCGGCAAAGTGCTACTCTTCTCTTCTCACCACCAGATAGGTGTTCAATCTTCGCATCTCCCGGAGGGGTTCTTAGCGCATCCATAGCCCGTTCCAACTTACTATCGAGTTCCCAGGCATTTAATTGGTCCAGCTTTTCCTGCACTTCTCCCTGCCTTTCAATGAGCTTTTCCATTTTATCCGGGTTCTCTAAAATGTCAGGATCAGCAAATTTCTCATTGATTTCTTCGAACTCCTTCAATAAAGCCACTGTCTTAGCGGCACCTTCTTCTACTACTTCTTTTACAGTTTTAGACTTATCTAACTGTGGTTCTTGCTCCAACAGCCCAACAGTAAAAGAGCCATCAAAAACCACCTCGCCCTGATATTCTTTGTCTATACCTGCAATGATTCTTAGTAATGAAGATTTACCGGAACCATTCAGACCCAAAACACCAATTTTGGCTCCATAGAAAAAAGAGAGGTAAATATTCTTAAGTACTTGTTTATTAGGCGGATAGACTTTGCTAACTCCCGCCATGGAGAAAATTATTTTTTCGTCACTCATGGGTTTATTTCTTTATTTTTTTCGTCATTGCGATGAGCTCGATGTAATCGTGCGAAGCGGCAATCTTACAAAAAATGAGATTACTTCGCCTGAAACGATCAGGCTCGTAATGAC
This sequence comes from Fulvivirga lutea, assembly GCF_017068455.1. Taxonomy (NCBI): domain Bacteria; kingdom Pseudomonadati; phylum Bacteroidota; class Cytophagia; order Cytophagales; family Fulvivirgaceae; genus Fulvivirga; species Fulvivirga lutea. Next base: position 3,747,905 of record NZ_CP070608.1, on the reverse strand, counting down.
GATAATTGAAAACAAATTTATCGTTTTGAATAACAATGCATGAATTATGTGGCGAATATATTTGATAAGAAAAAAAACTAATTATATTAAACTTTTAGAAAAGGTCAAACGTTGGTCTGACAAATAGGCGAAAGCGTGACGATTGAAATAAATTGATATAAAGTTTGAATTGTCCTTTAAAATTTTACTTTTGCAAAAAATTTTAAAGGCTTTAATCAGGAGGATTAAACTATGTATTGGACACTAGAATTAGCATCGTACCTTGAAGATGCACCATGGCCAGCCACAAAAGATGAATTGATAGACTACTCAATTCGTACAGGAGCTCCTTTGGAAGTGGTTGAAAACTTGCAGGAATTAGAAGATGATGGGCAACCATTTGAAAATATAGAGGAGATTTGGCCGGATTATCCTACTAAAGAGGATTTCTTCTTCAATGAAGATGAATACTAAAAGAAATTGAAGAAGCTGTCATTTACCGACAGCTTTTTTTATTTGTTATTGATTAGTGCTTCGGCAATAATCAAATCCTCGGGTGTGGTAATCTTAATATTCGAATAACTGCCTTCAAAAAGCGATATCTTATGACCACTTCGCTCAGCTACACTCGCATCATCCGTTAAACTTGGTTCTTCCTTAATTTCATAGGCCTTTTTTATCAAAGCCAAATCAAATGTCTGTGGCGTTTGAATCATCCTAAAGTCAGAACGGTCAACGGCCTTTGTAGTATCCTGATCAGTAATTCGGATAGATTCTTTTAGTCGAACTGCTGCTACAGCACTTTGGTGTACCGCTGCCAGCCTATACGAGGCACCGATGATATCTTTACCCACCAAAGGTCTTACGCCATCATGAATTGCCACCAGGCCTTTTTCCTCTGAAATTATGTTTAAACCATTTTTCACGGATTGAAATCTGGAATCACCACCCGTTGTTACCGTAACTTCTGTGGAGAAATCGAATTTTCTGCACAGTTCTTCCCAGATGGCTATTTCATCTTTGGGCAGCACCAATATTATTTCAACATCATTTGAATAGGCCTTAAATGCATTAATGGTATGCATTAAGATAGGAAGGCCATTAAGCTCAATAAATTGCTTTGAAATGGTTTGCTTCATTCGGGTTCCTTTACCACCCGCTACTATTATGGCGTATTCTTTCATTTATGCACAAAAAAAAGTCATCCTGAGTTAAACGAATGATCTTTCTAAGTTAAGTAGATACAATAAACTTAGGAAGATTCTTCCTGCGTCAGAATGACTTCTTTAATTATATGCTTATATGATCAGCATAGCATCGCCATACGTAAGGAATCTGTATTTTTCCTTTTTGGCAACTTCATATGCTTCTCTTATTAACTCATAACCACCAAAAGCGCTGGCCATCATCAACAAAGTAGACTCTGGCATGTGGAAGTTAGTGATCATTGCACTGCAAATCTTGAATTCGTAAGGCGGGAAGATGAATTTATCTGTCCAACCTTCTTTCTCTTTTAATCGATCGCTGGCAGAAACTGCAGATTCCAATGAACGCATTACAGTTGTTCCGATAGCACACACTTTCTTTTTGCTGTTTATGGCATTGTTTACAATGTCAACAGTTGGTTGTGCTACTCTAAAGTTTTCAGAGTCCATTTTGTGTTTAGTCAAATCTTCCACATCAACAGGTCTGAATGTTCCCAAACCAATATGAAGTGTAATACTTGCCATGTCAACACCTTTAATTTCTAATCTCTTCAAGAGTTGAGGAGTGAAGTGCAAACCTGCTGTAGGCGCTGCAACAGCTCCTTTGTGCTTTGCATAAATTGTCTGAAAACGCTCTTTGTCAGACTCTTCGGCTTCTCTCTTAATGTATTTTGGAAGTGGAGTTTCTCCTAAATCTTCAATTGTTTTGTAAAACTCTTCATCTGTTCCATCGAAAAGGAAACGAATGGTTCTACCTCTAGAGGTGGTATTGTCAATCACTTCAGCTACTAAATCGCCTTCACCAAAGTATAATTTATTGCCAACACGAATTTTCCTTGCAGGATCAACCAAAACATCCCATAGGTGCATTTCCTGATTTAATTCTCTTAATAAGAAAACTTCAATCTTAGCGCCTGTTTTTTCTTTGTTACCATATAACCTTGCAGGAAACACCATGGTATCGTTATTTACCATCACATCTCCATCGTCAAAGTAGTTGATAACGTCTTTAAAAACTTTGTGTTCAATAGTTCCTGACTTACGATCAATCACCATTAAGCGAGATTCATCTCTGTTTTCTGCCGGATATAATGCTATTAAGCCAGTGGGTAGGTCGAACTTGAATTCTGATAATTTCATATTTAATATTACGGTATTAAATTAATTTAGAGTCAATCTCTAAAATAAGGACGCAAAGATAAATATATCCGCGACATTTGAGAGATTATTACTAAATACTTTTTAAAACTCACAACTACCAATTTGCAAGTACTACGTCTCATACTGGAAAGTTTTCGATTTGCATGGAATGCCTTGAAAATGAATTTGTTACGTACAACACTTTCTCTGCTGGGCGTTACCATTGGTATTTTTGCGATTATCTCGGTATTTACTATTGTTGATTCGCTGGAGAAGAACGTAAAGCAAAGTTTCGATTTTCTTGGTTCAGGTGTAATTTATGTGGCGAAATGGCCCTTTACTGCGGACTCTAACGGTGAGTACAGGTGGTGGGATTTTTGGCAGCGACCAAATCCTAGCTATCAGGAATTTAAATTTTTAGAGGCCAATTTAGATAACCGTTCGGCTATCGCCATTTATGCCGATATGGGAAACGTAGTGGTAAAAAGGAATAGTAACAGCTACTATGAAACAGAGCTTACGGGCGGTAGCTATGGCTATAAGGATATTATTGAACTGGATATTGACAAGGGCCGCTACTTTACTCAGAATGAAATAGCCTCAGGTAGAAATGTGGCAATTATTGGACATGAACTGGAGAAAGCACTATTTCCTAATGGAGAGAATCCGGTAGGCAAAGAGGTAAAGATCAGAAATAAGAAGCATTATGTGATAGGAACGTTGAAACGGGAAGGAGAGAGCTTCCTGGGTTTCGAAAGTAAAGACAGTTATTGTATTATTCCTTACGATGCTTTTAGAACGATGTACACAACAGGTACCGGTAATTATAATGAGCGCGGTAGCACTATTGCCATCAAGGGCATGGAAACAGATATAGGTTTGGTTGAGTTGGAAGGGGAATTAACAGGAATGCTAAGAACCAGAAGGGGTCTTCGCCCGAAAGAGGAGGATAACTTTGCACTGAACAGACCGGAAGCGATTGCCAATGTAATTAGCGGTGTGTTTGATGTGTTTGGTATAGCCGGCTGGATTATCGGTGGCTTCTCTATATTGGTGGGAGGTTTTGGGATAGCCAATATTATGTTCGTATCTGTGAAAGAACGTACCAATATTATAGGCATTCAAAAGTCTTTGGGCGCCAAAAACTACTTTATCCTATTCCAGTTTTTATTCGAATCTGTTTTCTTAAGTGTGATTGGCGGCTTGGGAGGCTTAGTGCTGGTGCTATTAATTACATTTATTCCCATGGGCTCACTGGAAGTCTCGCTTACCTTGAAAAACATTGTATTAGGCCTTGGAGTTTCCGCAATAATTGGTACCGTGTCGGGCATTGTGCCGGCAGCGCTAGCGGCCCGGCTAGATCCTGTAATTGCGATTAGGAGTTAGAGTTGTGAAGTCCAAATGCGCTATTACTCTATGTTACCAAACGTTTATTATTCTTCGGGTAGTTTGTCTATTGTGTTTCCAAGGTCTTGTCGACCAATGATAGTCATGATTTCAACAACCTCTTTTTTGATTCTGTAGTAGATGCTATCAGATCCACAAACACATCGTCTGTATCCAGGTCTAATAAAATCCACTGCCTCAAATGCATATGGTCTTTGAGATATTATCTCGAAATACTTAAAGAAGGATTCGAAATATTTATCTGCTTGTTGTTCTCCAAATCTTATTGTTCCGTAATGGTGAATTCTAATTAAGTCTTCCTTGGCTACTTTACTTAGTCGGTATTTAGCCATTCAATCGATACTTAGAATCAGCTAATATTTGATCCTTGTTATCTGTAGTAAAACCACTTTTCTCAGCTTTTTCAAGTTTCAATCTAACAAGATCAATATGCTGTTGCTGTTGTCTTGCTTGTCTTATAAGGTCGTTAACAAGTTCACTTTTACTAGAATATTCTTTGCTGCTAACTTGTGCTTTTAACCATTCATCATTTGGTTCGGTAAAGGAAATACTCTGTCTAGCCATAATTTATTTTTGGTGTAATAACGCACCAAAAGTAATATTAGTTTAGATGATATCAAAAATAGGGTAGAATGTTTAGCAACGTACGTGTATAGCATTTCGTGCCGCACCCGTACTTAATGGAGGTGAAAGTAATATTTTTTTGTGTTTTGAACCAAGTTGCAATGTCTTTGGCGAAGAGCTTTCTGCTTCTGCACAATAGCGAAGTTGACTGCCCGTCCGAACGGATTCATCCGGGCGGAAGCCTCCTTCTAAATAGCCTCAAGGAAGAACTACAGACCTTAGCAAAGAACACGAAACACAAGAAATATGGCCTAGTCGCACTAGCTCTATTAAAAGTGAGTAAAGGCTTTAATGCTATATGGTGTTGTGTGTTGTTTTATTTGTTGGTACGCCTAACTAAATCCCTAGCACCATGATGAACCATTAGGATGTCAACGGTCTTTTCATCGATAATACGGTAAATTATGCGATAATTCCCCTCTATTAATTCACGAATTTCCGGTTTGTTAATTTCTTCGACAACTTTACCCACTCTAAGTTGACTAGTTAGTATTTGAGTCCGCTCGAAGATTCGGTCAATTTGATGCTGAGCGTATCTTTTGGAATCTCTTGAGATATTCGAAAATGTCGTTTAAGTCAAGTTTGGCTTCGTTGAGCCATCTTATTTCGACCATTTTGAAATCTCGTCTTTTAATGTGTCATTAGAAATTGTTTTTCTGCCTTTTTCCGAGATCTTAATTCGCTGTTCAAGTTTTTCAATAAAAACCATCCTCTCAATTAATTCGTCAATTGAAATTTCCTCATCAGGGAATTTGTCAATCTGCTCTTTAAGTTTCTCTTTAGTTATCATATTGATCAGTTTAAATGAATATACGAAAATAGAGTTAAGTTAGTACAAATTTACGACCGGAAAGTGTATGACACACAACACCCATTTAACAAGACAAAAGATGTTGTTATATTTTATTACGAAGATAATTAAAAACTCACCCCAGCCTTATTAAACATCGCCTGTATCTCTGGGTCGATAGGGAAGGGCTTTAATGGAGGAACATTGGCTCCTCCTGGGTTGCCTACTGGCACTTTACCCACGAATGATTTAACACCGCCTACTAATAATCTGGGTATCTGGCCGATAACTTCTTTAGCACTTTTAATGCGTATGCCAAATAATAACATCTTCCAATGCACGTAACTATGCGCAAATGGATAACGCTGACCAATGATATGAGCTCGTTCTAAATGATACCACGCCTTCTGTAAATGACCAGCCATCAATTCTGCCTTATAGCTGCATAATTCATCATAATAATAAGGCCTCAGACTTCTTGGAAGTGTGGTATAGAGTTTCATTCTAACGGTATTAGGCTAGTGAAACTTCGTGTTCACCATGCCATTTCTCTAACCGTTTGTTCATCATGACGAACCATAAAGGTGGTATCATGGCGATGATTATCATGGTAGAATATCCGGCTGGTAATTGCGGACTTTCATCATAATGGTCTAACACCTGGTAACGTTTAATGGCATTAGCATGATGGTCTGAATGGCGCTGAAGTTGAAATAAAAAGAAGTTGCTCACCAAATGGCTGGCATTCCATGAGTGTATTGGCGTTACCCGTTCAAACCTTCCAGGGCTCACTTCTTTACGCTGAATACCATAGTGCTCTACATAGTTTACCAGTTCTAAAAGTGTAAAAGCAAAGAAGCTCTGGGCAAAGAAGAACACTGCAACACCCCATTCAATGGTTCCGGAAAAATAACTAAGAATAGCTGTCATTACACCTGCGAATAGTATGGGTAAGATAGCAAACCATATCATGTTGTTACTTAAGCTAAAAGCGGATTTCCCTTTTCTTTTCAGGCGGTTGTTTTCTATTTTCCAGGCATGTGCATAGCCTAGAAATACTGATCGTACCCAAAAAGCATAAAAACTCTCGTTCTTTCTTGAAGTGGCCGGATCGCCCATTGTGGCTACATGTACATGGTGCCCTTTATTATACTCTATATAAAAATGCATGTAACTCACAGTCATCAAAAGCACTTTACTGTAAAAACGTTCAATTGCCTCTTTTTTATGACCTAACTCATGAGCCACAGTAATACCAATGCCACCTGTTACAACTGCAAAGCCCAAAGTAAATCCTATTAACTCATACCAGCCGCTCCACTGGCCCATCGCAATTACGTAACAACCCCAAATTACGAATGCTACCTGTACATAAGTCCAGATAAAGGTGACAAAGCGGTAAAAGTATTCGGCAGAAACTTCTTTTACTTTGTCTTCAGGCACGTTAGATTTATCAATACCAAGTAGTTGATCGATAACAGGTAGTATAACAAACGCATGTGCCAGAGCCATATAATTCCACCATCCGCCTAAATAGTATCCACCAACAACTAGCGCAGGAAATACAAATGCGCTAAAGAATCCAAGTTTTTTGAAAAATCCCATGACATAAAAATAACAATTTTGGTAGATTTTAGTTGCTGCTCACCTAACCTTAATTTCTTTTAAAAGATTCTGAAACAAGTTCAGGGTGCCTCTCTTTTTTTGAGATACATAAGGCTTAAAGCTTGTAGCTTCTAGCTATCAGCTAAAGCGGCTTAAACTGTTCGAAAGTCTCCTGGCAAGAGTTGCAATGATGAATAGATCTGCAAGCTGTTGGCCCGAAAGGCGTTTTCATTACAGAGTCAGTGCTACCACAATTAGGACACTCGGCATGCTCCAAAATATCAATGTCAACAATAAGATTGTGCTTGGGTGGTGGCGAAAGGCCAAAGTCTTTAAGTGCTTTTCTTCCTTTCTCTGAAATCATATTGGAGTTCCATTGCGTGTCGAAGTTTACATTTACTTCCACTTTTTCTACTCCATGTTTAGTAAGCACGTCAACCACATCTTGTTTCATGTAATCGATGGCGGGGCAACCAACAAATGTGGGTGTCATATTTACTTTTACAGAATTTTGCCCTATATCTACACGTGTTATTACCCCAAGGTCTACCAGAGATAGAACAGGTATCTCAGGGTCTTTCACCTCATCTAACCAATCGTAAACTTGTGGTTCGGTAATCATAGTTTAATAACAGTATAACCGCTTATAGGGTTCAGTGCTACCATTCGGCAGTTGGGTCAATTCTAAATACTTCAGACATCTCATCTAATAGAGGCTGCAAATGTTCTGTGTGAGTTCCTTTTCTTCCACCCATTTTAGGTGTGATTGATAATAAATCCGGCAATAAAAGCTGTGTTTGACTTAACACTTCCTTCACCTTCACTAACCATTTTTCTTTTAAAGCCTGCTCACCAGCAAAAATGTTTTCCTTTATTAATTCTGTTTCAAATTCAGATTCCTCAAATAAGCCCAATGCATAAGGCATTGCTTCATCTAACGAGTTCTGAAGCCTGCTAATACTTTCTTCGGTGGCCGAACCCAATTGTTTTATCCAGGTGTTAGCATGCATGGTATGGTACCTTAATTCACCCTGGATTTTCTTCGCCAGTTTTGATAATGGTTCGTAAGAAGATTTTGTCAACATTTCAAAGCGTAATGCCTCAGCGGTATCAAACAGGAAATGCCTAATTAAACTAAAGTCATACTCACCATTAGGTAGTTCCACAAATTGGCTGTTGTGAAACTGATTTGCATTTCTCGTGAAAGCAACAGTATCCGGCTCTGCTTCGCCCAACTCATGCAGCATTTGATATAACGCCTGACTTTGTCCTACTTTATCCTGAGCCATAGAAGAAAAAGCAATGTCTTCTTCTAAAAGAGGGCCAAAACCCGTCCACTCAGAATTTCTATGACCAAGTATTAATTGATCATCCGCGATTTTGTACAATAATTCTTTAAGAGCTAGTGTATTCATGACTGTTGTCTCTCTTTAAATGCTTTAATCTTATCAGCAGCTTTGTAATCAGCGGCATCTCTAAATTTCTTTTCGTGAAGCGTATCCCACAGGATTTTATCTTCTTCCTCGGTAAATAGAATATCGGAAGTTTTTACTACCCAAACATTGTATACAGGAGGTCCATCAACAAATTCTGGTTTGGCCAGTGCCAATGCATGCTGATGATTTTTAGCTGGAACTGATCCAATATGATCGTGTTGCTTACCTCTCTTATTCAAATGAAACACTTCATATTGCTCAGTAAATCCATCTTCAGGGTATTCATCGGAAATATGATTATAGATACTGTCCTTATCCTCTGTAAAACCAGTAACAAATATGTTCCTCGTTTCAACTACAAAAAGGCCAACGCACGTATTTCTGCGACTAAATTGTTCTTTAGCAAAGAGGAAAGCCATCTCTCTGTTTGGGGCATGAACAATGCCTTCGTGGCGATATTCTTTACCTTCTTTTGCTTGTACAAACACTTCGAACGTTCCAAATTGATCTAACGGCACTTTGGGTACTAATTCGCCATCTGGAATGTTTAATCTATTAACTCTTGGGTCGAGTGATTTATTCATGAATGAGTATAAAAAAATGACATCTCAAAGATGCCATTTTTGTTGATGTTCTGCAATCGTTTGTTTTGTAACGATTAGGCCAGCGGAGTTACATATTCCGTTTTAGGAGCAAGAAGTGCTTTACGTACCCATCTGCCTCTTTCTTCTGCAGTTCTTCTAACTGCGAGACGCTCGGCATTACAAGGGCCATCTCCATTAATAACTCTTTTAAATTCTTCCCAATCAGGTTCAGTATATTCCCACTTACCTGTTTCAGTATTTTTCTTCAAATTCGGATCAGGAATTGTAAACCCTAACTCCCAAATTTTAGGAACATACATATCTAAGAATTGATTTCTTTGATCATCGTTAGACGACATTTTTACCTTCCAACGCATTAATATTTCACTGTGTACAGAGGCTTTATCCGGTGGGCCGAAGAAGTGCATCATGGGTCCCCACCATCTGTTAATAGCGGCCTGCATCATTTCACGCTGCTTTTCAGTTCCGGTAGCCAAATGTATCACACAATGGTGACCATACTTTAAGTGAAATGACTCTTCAGCGCAAATTCTATCTAAAGCCCTGCAATATGGGCCATAGCTGCCTCTTGCATTAGCAAGCTGGTTAACAATAGCGCCTGCATCTACTAGCCAAGAGATGAAACATGAATCTGCCCAGGTAAAAGCTGGGTAATTAAATATGTTTGAGTATTTCGATTTTCCACTCACCAGGTCGTCAAGCATTTGCTCTCTTGGTTTTCCTAGTGTTTCTGCTGCGCTGTAAAGTAATTGGGCATGGCCTACTTCGTCTTGAACTTTAGCCATGAGTGCAAGCTTTCTTTTAAAGCCAGGAGCTCTCGTGATCCAGGTACCTTCAGGTAATGCGCCAATTATTTCTGAGTGAGCGTGCTGCTCAATCATTCTTATTAACTGTTTTCTGTAAAGTTGAGGCATCCAATCATGTGGCTCAATTTTTTCGCCTCTTTCAATACGAGCTTCAAATTCAGCTAATTTTACGGGGTCTTCATTTTCTACACCCGTTGCTTTCATTGGCTCAAAAGTATTTCCTCCTCCGTACATAGTATCAGTTTTTATTTAGTAACAGCAAAATTACCTATTTGGTTTTGATTCCACCAATTAGCATATCTGCTAATTGATTACCCACATCTTTAGGGTTAGTTAATCCGGTAGGGTCAAACCAGTTGGGCATCCAGTTTAATGACGAAAATAGGGTCATTACTGCCAATTTTGTATCAATATTTTGGAATTCACCGGAAGCAATTCCGCCTTCAATAATCTTCTTAAATCTATTTATGTAATTGATTCTCAATAACAAAAAGTCCCTTAAATATGGCTGGCTCAAATATCTGTGTTCGTTCATGAAAACTGCAGATGCAGTTAAATCCTGCGCCATCACTTCTATGTGGCCGAGGATTCCCTGCCTCAATTTTTGACTATACGAAATATCAGAATTCTCCACTTTATCGAGTGAAGCCCTGAATTGTGCTGCCATGTCAAAACATAAACTTTGAAGAATCTCTTCTTTTGATTTGATATGAGAATATAAACTTGCCGCTTCAATTCCTAGTGCGTGCGCAAGATCACGCATTGATGTAGCAGAGTACCCGTTTTTTTGAAACAGGGCAGCAGCAGCTCTGATAACTTGTTCTTTTCTGCTTAAATTTTCCACCTCTACCATCATGCAAAAATAACCATTATTGTTTCTCAAAGAAGTATTTTATTAGTTTTGAACGCCTAATGAGAAAAGTAAATTTTAAATCCCCCGAAGAATTCCATACAAAATTGGGCTTATTCTTCAGTACGACCATCGCACTACCATTATTGCCATTTGTTTGGCTATATCTGGAGATAAAACATAGTGAATTTTCAGGTTGGTTAGAAGCTGGGATGCTAACACACGTAATGGGTTATTTAGTACCCGTAATAAGCGGCTTACTAGTCATTAAAGGACATCAAATTTTTAAATCAAAGAAAAATATTGCAACCAGTGAAAATAAGCTGATTGATAAATTAGGGGTTTACTATAACGGAATTACAACCTATTATCTTTTTGTATCACTGGCGGCCTTATTACTAGCAGGTGGTTTGTATTTATCTGCCAAAGGGATATTAATTGTCTCTTATGTAATCTTATTATTTCTAATGTCTTTCTTTAGACCAACACCCAAACGGTATTGCAAAGATCTAAGCCTTGAAGGTGAGGAAAAAGACATTATTTTGAATCAAAAAGAATATTTGTTTTAGTTCAACTTAGTAATATCAATATAACTACCATTATACCCAGTATAATAGTTATGGTAGATTTATCAATAATTTTAAACATAGAACAATTGGTTTGGGTTTACATTAAGTTTATCGATTAAGCTGTTTATTAGTTTTGGCAATCCTATAAACAGCCGTAAGATGTAGACACATGTTAGATTAAAAGGGTTGTACGAGTTTTCAAATTAATTTTCCCCGGATGGTTTCAGTAATAATTCCAGTTTTAAACGAGGAAGTATACATTGGTAAATTATTATCCGCATTCAATAAAAGGTCAGATGATTTTGAGCTCATTGTGGTGGATGGAGGAAGCACAGATAATACAGAAGCGGTTGTTAAGAATTATAACCAAGTAAATTATATCAATTCAGTGCGTGGTAGGGCATCACAAATGAATGCTGGCGCTAAAATGGGTAATGGAGAAAAACTCTTTTTTATTCATGCGGACAGCCAACTTTCAGACGAGTTACTAGGCCAACTTCCATATATCAATTCACAGGCTGCTACTTTTACCCTAAAGTTTGATTCGAAGAGGGTTTTATATCGATTTTATGCATGGTTCACGAAATATAATTACAGCTTGTTTACCTATGGAGATCAGGGATTATTTGTAAGTAAAGAACTGTTTTTTAAAGTTGGAGGCTACAAAATTATTCCACTGTTGGAGGATGTTGACCTTCTGAGCAGAATTCGTAAAATTAATAAAGTAGATAAGCTACCTTATACCATAACTACATCCGCCAGAAGATTCGAGAAAAATGGAATTTTACTTCAGCAATTGAGAAACATTGTGATCATGGTCGGCTATTACCTTGGTATCAATCCTCACTTTTTGGCTCGATACTACAAGTATTGAGATGAGTATTGGCATATTTGTCAGGTTCAATGAAGAAGGTACTGATCATAACATATTATTGGCCGCCAAGTGGTGGAGGTGGAGTTCAGCGTTGGTTGAAATTTTCGAAGTATTTGCCTGAGTTCGGTTGGGAGCCAATCATTTTCACACCAGAAAATCCTGATTTTGACATGAAGGATGATACTTTATTGAATGATGTTAATCCTGAGCTTGAAGTAATTAAGCTGCCTATTTGGGAACCATATAAGCTATTTGAAAAGATTTCAGGTAAACAAAGACCTTCGCAGGGCTTAATTCAGTCGAGTAAAAAGCAGGGTATATTTACAAAATTGGCCATCTGGTTGCGTGGGAATTTACTTATTCCTGATCCGCGTAAATTTTGGGTGAAGCCATCCGTGAAGTTTCTAAAGGATTTTGTTCAAGACAATGGAATAAATACGGTAATTACAACCGGCCCACCCCATAGTATGCATCTCATTGGATTACAGTTAAAACGGAAATTAAATATACGCTGGATTGCCGATTTTAGAGACCCATGGAGCAAATGGGATATGCTGGAAAATTTTAAACTGTCATCACTGGCCAGAAGAATGCATAGGAAATTGGAGTTAAGAGTTTTGCAGAATGCTGATGAAGTAATAACTGTTAGTCAAACATGGGTCAATGAGTTTGAAGATATTCATAAAAGAACATATCGGGTTATTACAAACGGTTTTGATGACTCAGATTTTGATAATATAAAGCCTAAGAAAGGATCAGGTAAAATAGTGATTAGTCATTTTGGGTTGATCAATACATTTAGAAATCCGGTTATTTTTTGGGATGTGCTGAGAAGGTTATCTACACAAGTCCAGATAGAGGTTCGACTTTATGGTACCATCGAAGAGCCTATTAAAGATTCGGTAATGGCAGACCCAATTCTCTCAAATTTGATTGAATTTAAACCACCCGTTAGTCATGATGAGGTTCTGAGGGCTTATGCTGAATCAGACATATTGCTCTTATTACTTAACAATTCTAATAATGCTCACGGTCACATTCCGGGTAAGCTTTTTGAATATCTTGCCAGCCAGCGGCCCATTATTGCATTAGGACCAAAAAATGGTGATGCAGCGAATATTATAAACCAATGTGAAGCAGGAACTACAGTTTCCTGGAAAGATGAGGAGGCGTTGAGAAAAGCAATTTTATCTGTTATAGATGGGGAGGAATCTAAACGTGAGTTAAAAGCAATAGAGAAGTTTTCCAGAAGGAATTTGACGCAGGAATTAGTTCAGAAAGTATTAGCCAACTAGTACAGTTTTTAAAGCACTAATTATTTCATCAAAGTGATTATCTAAGATTTCGGGTTGGATTGGAAGGGATATCATCTCGTTGCATGCCTTATGTGCAATTGGTAATTCTTTACAATAGTTAGCTAGAGCAGGATGATACTTAAGTGACTTGTCGTAATGAATTCCTGTAGCTATTCCCATACCTAGTAATTGTTGCCGAACTCGATCTCTGTTTTTAACCTTTATCACAAACTGGTGGTAGACAGCATCTTCTGAAGATACTGGAAGAGTAATATCCATACTTTCCAATTCAGCTATGTACTTTCTAGCGTACATTCTTCGGGTAGCATTGTGGTCGTTCAATTCAGGAAGAAGCACACCAAGAATGGCCGCTTGCACTTCATCTAACCGACTATTTAGTCCTGTGTTTGTGATTCGATTATCCTTAATTCCATAATTTCTCAATGTTTTTATGTATTCAGCAGCACGAACATCATTAGTAGATATTGCGCCACCATCACCAGGACAACCTAGGTTTTTAGTGGGGTAGAAGCTAAATACCCCAAAATGACCAATTGAGCCTACTTTTTGACCATTGATTGTTGCACCATGCGCTTGAGCGCAATCTTCTATTACTATCAGATTGTGGTTTTTGGCAATCTCCTTAATGGCAGGCATATCGGCAGGAAATCCATGTAGATGTACAGGAATTATAGCCTTTGTTTTTTCGGAAATTGCATCTTCAATGGCATTGATATCAATGCAATGAGTGTTATTTTCAATATCAACTATTACTGGTGTTGCCCCTGAATTAATAATACCAATGGCAGTGGCAGGTGCGGTTAACCCCGTTGTTATTACCTCATCACCTGAATTAATATTTGATGCTTTTAAGCTTAATGTAATAGCATCAGTGCAGGAATTCACTCCAATACAATAATTTGTTCCAATGTATTGGGAGAAATTACTTTCAAACTTCTCAACTTGATTTCCTAAAATCAACTGGCCAGAGTTTAAAACTTCCGAGAATGATTGATTTAATCTATTTTCGAATTGTTGGAATCGAAGGCTTGGATTTGCAAAAGGGATCATTGCTTATTTAAGTCTTCAAAGGAATAATAGGTAGTATCAGAATAAGCTTTTGAAGCATAAATGACAATTAGCGCATCTGAACTAAAATCCTTGAGTGTAATATAGTGCAATTCAGGCACGTATAGCCCTTCATTTACCTTTGATAAGGTCCATATCTCACTTTTTTCATCAGCTGATTTATGTTCAACGTTGACTGATCCACGAAGGGCTAGAATAAACTGATGACAGTTAACGGCATGGCCGGCTCTGATACTTTGAAATGGGACATCAAATAAATAAAAAGATCTTATGGCGGAGAATGGCAAACCATTAGCTATCTGTTCAATAGAAAGAAGTTTGCCTCTTTTATCTGAGTGGATTTCTAATTCGATATTTCTTATATGTGATCCCTTCAACTTCAATTATATGGTATTTCTCAAATTTCTTAAATTTCTAGCAATGATCTAAATGGAGTTATGATTGAAATACTAAACCCACTTTTTTAGAAAATCAATGCCGTTATCTATTAAAGCATTAAAGTCTTCGCTCAATTGCATGAAGTATATTCCAGGTACAGTTAAAATTATAAATACAGAGCTTGTAATAGGAATATTTAACCAAACAGAGTTTGTATTGGGCATATAGAACGTGATAACAAAAGCGACAACAAGTATGCTGCATATAATAAAATAGTTTTTAGAGAATGGAGATAGATTCATTTTTATTCTGAGTATTAAGTATTTAGCTATGTTAAAAGCAATGATTGCAAAAGCTGTGGATGCAGCAGCTCCAATCAAACCATATACAGGTATGAATAAAATTTTAAGTACCACAGAGATTACGAGTAAACTCACCGAAAGAATGGTATCTAATTTATAATAATTGGAGTTAATGAGAATAGCGCCATTTACGCCCAAACCTGTATTTATAACTTTTGTTAGACCAAATAAAAAGAAAACATCATAACTGTCTGAGTAAGTGGGAGGAAGGAAACTTAATAAACTATCGTAATTAACAGCAATGAGCAAAAAAACAAGGCCTCCCAATAGCACCTGATTCAAAGCTGTTTTTTTGTAGAGGGTTTTCACCATATCCATATTATTACTTTTGAAAGCATCTGCAACCAGCACTGCTGATGTACGGGCTATGGATTGAGCAGGTGCTAGTATTACATCACTCATATACATGGCAATTGCAAAAACTGCTACTTCAGCTAACCCTAAATACTTACCTACCAACAAGACGTCAATTCTATGAATGAGGAGTAGTGATATGCCACTTACAATTGTAACAACACCAAAACTCACCATTCTTTTTAGCATTTGTAACCTCTCAGGTGAAGTGTCAAAGCCTATTGTTAAATTACCTTGCATCAAAACACAGATTAACCCCACACAACTTACTGCAACTTGTCCGCCAACGTAGTAGTTTATGAAGGCATCAGTGTCAAAAAAATCGAATGCATAAAGTAAAACAATGCCCAACCAAACTAATCTTAATAAGATAGAGTTTAGAAAAGCTGAGAAAGAATTCTTTAAGAGTACTCGTAAGTATCCATCGAATAGGTTATAAGCAATTAATGATATTGTGGCAGGAAAGAGTAAATAATAATAATATGTAAATAGACCAGCATTTTCAGCATAACTATCTATAATCCAGTCTTTAAAAAAGAACAAAACTAACCCTGAAAGAACAACACCTATAAATGAAAGAAATAGGCCAAGCGTCAGGGTGGTATTTTTAGTATCTTCTTTTAAATGTGGATGAAAACGAACAAGAATATTACCAGTACCTAACTGTGTTATTTGCGCAATGAGCGCGGCAGCTGAGAAAATAATACGGGTTAAACCGAATTCTTCTTCGGTAAGAATGTTAGGAAATATTAACACAGTATTAATGTAACCGAGCACTATTCCTATGTATAGGATGGTTAAAAACCGAATACTTGTTCTTCTAACGATTCCCATTAAAAATATTTGCTAACAAACTTATGGCGAAATTGAATATGTTTGCCCTAAGTAACTATTATTTTAATATTCAATTGTTCTGGTTTGAAAATAATCCAAAAAATAAAGACACGATTAGCAGTAATAAGCAGCCTGAGAAATAGGAATAATCTTCTTCGAAGAATGCCTAAGAAAGCTATTTGTGCTGAAATAGGTGCCTGGAAAGGTGATTTTACTTCTGAAATTCTAAGACAAACCAAACCCAAAAAACTCTATATCATTGACCCATACTTGCATGTGGAAACATACGATAAGGCATGGTATGGTGGTTTGGACAGTTCACAGGAAAAAATGGATGAAGTTTTTAAATCTACTCAGCAAAGATTTGAAAATGAGCTATATTCAGGGCAACTGGAGTTTTTAAGAGATGATTCAACAAAGGCGCTTGACAAATTTGAAGATGACCATTTTGATTGGATCTATATAGATGGCAACCATTTATATGAGTATGTAAAGCTTGATTTAGAAAACTCATTTAAGAAAGTAAAATCAGGAGGCTATATTACTGGTGATGATTACAACTTAGTAGGTTGGTGGGATGATGGCGTTACAAAGGCAGTAAATGAGTTTATTGAAAATTTCAAAGACTCAATTACAGTAATTTCAATTAAAGGAACACAGTTTATTCTACGGAAGAATTAATGTATTTTCTGTAAACTTTTTTTAACTCACTTGTTACCGTTGGACCGGAAAACTTACTTTCAATATAATTTCTGATAAACTCTGAATCATAATTTTCAAAATCAGAAAGTACCTTTTCCATAGAGTTAGCTAAATCTTTTTGATTTTGATCACATAACATTCCCAAACGATCGTCCGTCATAAAATATTCTGGGCCTCCGGACTTTGTGGCTACCACAGGAATGCCACAGCTCATGGCCTCAATGATGGCCACTCCAAATGTTTCTATCCTACTTGAAGACACGAATACTTTACTTTCATTAAATAATGCTACGAGCTCATTAGGGCTTTTAGAACCCAAAAAAGATATACGTTCTTCTAAGTTTAACTCTCTAACCTGATTAATTAACTTTTCTTTCAATGGGCCTACGCCAACAATGGCAAGCGTTGAGCTCTTGTTAGAAAGTTGTTCAAATGAGTTAATCAGTAATTCAAAATTTTTAGGTTCTCTCAGGCCACCTACCGTAATGAAATCATATTTTTTAATTACTTCTAATGGCTGAAAAAAATCAGTGTCAATAAGGTTAGGAATTACAGTTGGTTTAATGCCAAATCTCGCATTTAACGTCATACACAAATCATTACTAACCGTTATAACTTCTTTGGCTTCGTTAAAAGCATACTTAGCTAGTTTTATTAACCGATCTGAACATTCATCTCTGGAAAAACGGGTAGAATGCTCGGTTATAACATAATTGATGTTATATTCTTTTTTAATCCACCGTGCTAAAATCCCATTTTCAAAAGAGTGCAGATGAACAATATCAGGTATACCGTATTCCTTGATGTATTTTTTAAAGAGTTTTTTACCATAGAAGAGTCGCATCCAATCATTCATGGCCTTAAAAACTGGGAATGACGGAAGCTGATAAATTAATGTTGGTATTTTATCAGTAGAAATTTTAAGACCGTAGTCAAATTTCTTCTCACGCAGTAATATGTAATGCTTGATGATAATGGGGGCAATCACGCCAACTTTCACTTTATTTTTTGCAAGTTCTTCGGCCTGTACCTCAAAATAAATTCCATCTATTGGGTTATAAGTATTAGGGTAATATGATGGAATAACCAGCGTATGCATCAGTCTGTATATCCTAACTTCTTAAGTTCTGTACTTATCAATGTATCAACTTTGGTCATTTGGTCAGTACTTAAATTGGATTTCCACTTGCCAATGGAAGAAGTGTCAATTGGCTTTTTAAGATTCTCATGATGGCTGTAAACAGAATCGCCCAAAGCCTCCGAATTTCTATTGTTCTGAAGCATATTATTCTCAAATTCTACTTCCAGAAAATCACATACTTTTCTCAATTCATTTTCCGGATTAGTTACCAGAGCTTCATACCGTATTGATAGAACTCGATTTGAATTCCTTTTTTCAAATTGTTGGACAGCAATGATAGCATCCCTCCATCTATTACAAGCATCATCAATATTTTCAGCTAAGTCGGCTTTTAGGTAAGAGGCTACAACATCTCTTCCATCACGAATGATATTAATATACTTTGGCTTGTTTACTATTTTATCTATCAGTGTAAGATGGTATGTGTTTAGTGGTGTTTTATCACCCCATTTTGCTCCGGGTTTGTTTTTAAATGTGGTATAACTGGTATAGAGTGTATCTATAATTTTAAATAGAGACTGTTCACTCTTTGGTACACCTGCTAATTCTGCAAATGTGTTGGTAAGGTTAAGGTTCCAATATTGGAATTGAGGGTGAGTACTAAACTCACCCAGAATAATTTTCAAAAAATCATTCCAAGGCAATTTATTATATACTTTATACCTTTTTAATATTCTCGGTAAAACGAATGATTCAGGTGGAATCTCAACTTCATTGCTTTGATTGAGCATAGACCTGAGCAGCGTTGTTCCCGATCTGCCGGAACCAATAATTAGAAATGGCTGATATGTATCTTTAGCAGTTTTAAGAGGAATTGACTTCCGGAAAGGATTTAAAATCCTTAATCGATTATATAAAATAATCAAAGGGTTTACATTTATGCCTTTATTCACTCTTGATCAATTTTTCTATGGTGTAAGTTTAAAGATTCATCAAGTGATTTGGAATTAAACTGATAATAAGATTTTACTAAATGAAAATTGCCATGTTTCTTGATACCGCCTTTCCACCTGATTCGAGGGTGGAAAATGAGGCAATATGCTTAATAAAAGCGGGTCATGAAGTACATCTTTTTAGTCTTGACTACCAAGGTAGACCCTCGAATGAGGTAATAAATGAAATAACTGTGCACAGATATAAGGTTGATAAACTCACGTATAAACTATCGGCACTTGCTTACACCTTTCCATTCTTTCATAATCGAATTAAACCAAGCATTAAGGACTTTATTAATAAGTTAAAGCCAAACGTGTTACACATTCATGATATGGTTATTGCCAAAGCTGTAATAGATGTAAATGCTGGCAAATTAAAGGTCGTTTTAGATTTACATGAAAACCGACCTGAAATCATGAAGCATTACAAACATGTAAATGAAGGGTTAGGAAAAATTTTAATTAGTACTGATAAGTGGAATAAAGTTCAGGATAAGCTTATCAAAAGATCAGATAAACTTATTCTGGTTACAGAAGAAGCTAAAAATGATGTGATGAGCAAAGGCCTCAAAAAAGCTGAAGATATCGTGGTTGTACCTAATACGATACTACCTGAATTATTTTTGAATTACAGTATTGATGAATCGATACTTGACCGATTCAATAGCACTTTTAATATACTTTACCTAGGCGATACCAGTTTAAGAAGAGGCACTGATACGGCTATTAAGTCAATGAAAATTATCAAAGATAAGATACCGAATGCTCGACTAATTTTAGTAGGAGATAGCTCTGTAGATAATAAACTCAAGCAACTTGCTAGTAATGAGGGTGTTAATAACTTGGTAAGTTTTGAAGGCTGGCAAGATGTATCTCTATTCCCATCATATACACTTGCATCCAATATTTGTATCTCACCCCTCAAAAGAAATAAACATCACGATACCACTTTTGCAAATAAATTATTTCAATATATGGCAATGGGTAAACCGGTGGTAGTGAGCGATTCTACAACACAGGCAAATGTTGTAAGGGAGGAAGAATGTGGGTTGATCTTTCCTGCAGAAAATGAGCTGCTACTTGCTCAGCAGATCATCCAACTTTATGAAAACGATGAATTAGCTTACAGATTGGGTGAAAATGGTAAGAAGGCCGTGCAAGATCGTTGGAATTGGGATGTGACAAGTGAGGGCTTGATAGAAATGTATCAAACCCTCTAATAATTAATTTTAAAACTTTTATTAGTTAGGGCATGTAATTGATGCAAATACTGGATTACCAGAATTATCAACTGTCATTCTCCAACAATTTCCATCAGACGATTTCATAATAACTCCACTGCCTATCTCGTCTATATAGACGTCACCATTTGAGACCTGTAGTTTAGATTTAGGATCAGGATTGTTAATCCCGACATTCCCTGAGCTATTGATTGTCATTCTTTCAAAGGAAGATCCATCTCCACCGGTCCAAAATTTTATTTTCCCATTTGCATTTCTAGCTCTAATGGCAACACCATTTTCATTATTAACAACATATGTCATACCAGCAAGATCTGGTAATGCTGAATAGTTCATTGCTGTGACTGCTATTGAACCATCTGACTTATTCGCACCTGTACCACTGGCCAACCCAACCGCAGCATAAGATTTAAATGTATTATTTACATTTCTAACACTTATGAATTGTCTGTTAATGCCATCATCTCCAGTAGCATCTACATTTATTTCTAAGTGGTGCCCTGGGTTATTAGTGCCAATTCCCACTAAGCCTTCATTGAAAAATATGTTATCACTATTTTTTGACCAAGGTGAGTTAGGAGCAATTGGGTTGCCATTAACTAGCAACTCTGTGGTATTTAGAGTACCGTTAATATCCAGTGTGTAGTTAGGTGATGTATTGTTAATCCCGACATTCCCTAAGCTATTGATTGTCATTCTTTCAAAGGAAGATCCATCTCCACCTGTCCAAAATTTTATTTTACCATTTGCATTTCTAGCTCTAATGGCAACACCATTTTCATTGTTAACAACATAGGTCATACCAGCAAGATCTGGTAATGCTGAATAGTTCATTGCTGTAACTGCAATGGAACCATCTGACTTATTCGCACCTGTACCACTGGCCAACCCAACCGCAGCATAAGATTTAAATGTGTTATTTACATTTCTAACGCTTATGAATTGTCTGTTAATGCCATCATCTCCAGTAGCATCTACATTTATTTCTAGGTGGTGCCCTGGGTTATTAGTGCCAATTCCCACTAAGCCTTCATTGAAAAATATGTTATCACTATTTTTTGACCAAGGTGAGTTAGGAGCAATTGGGTTGCCATTAACTAGTAACTCTGTGGTATTTAGAGTTCCGTTAATATCCAACGTGTAGTTAGGTGATGTATTGTTAATCCCGACATTCCCTAAGCTATTGATTGTCATTCTTTCAAAGGAAGATCCATCTCCACCAGTCCAAAATTTTATTTTACCATTCGCATTTCTAGCTCTTACGGCTACACCATTTTCATTGTTAACAACATAGGTCATACCAGCAAGATCTGGTAATGCTGAATAGTTCATTGCTGTAACAGCAATGGAACCATCTGACTTATTCGCACCTGTACCACTGGCCAACCCAACCGCAGCATAAGATTTAAATGTATTATTTACATTTCTAACGCTTATGAATTGTCTGTTAATGCCTTCATCTCCAGTAGCATCTACATTTATTTCTAAGTGGTGTCCTGGGTTATCAGTACCAACTCCTATATAACCATCATTGTAATACAGGTTGCCTGCATTTATCTTCCATGGCAAGGAACTAGGGTCTACTTTATTAGCAAATAGTGCATAGGGTACGGAATTTAGTTTATTAATTCCCAATAATTCAAAATTTGTACCCCCATTGATATCCAATTCAACTTTTGCATAATGCGTTGATTCCCCCCAATTAATCGCTGAAAAATCACCAACCAATACAGTACCAGCACCTATTTGTAAAGAAACAAGACCATTGGCATTGGTTGTAACTAAATGATTTTCACTATAGACAGTCGAACCAGTTTCAGAACCTTCAATGATAGATATATTAAAATTGACTTGTTTATTGCTTAAAATATTTCCTGCTTCATCCCTAACTACTGCCTGATAATTGAATGAATTAGGAGCCTGAGCATACAGTATATTAATTGCGAAAAATAATGTGGTTACTAATACTAATCTCATTGTTTGAATACTTTAAATTTAGTTGTCTTATTTTTTTCTTGAATCATAATAATATAGAAGCCGGCTCCATAAGAGTTGAAGTCAATACTTGTATTTTGGAAGAAAGTAGTTTGATGTAACACTTTTCCGTGCATATCAACAACTATTGCTTTACGAATAGATTCTTTATTTGCGTTAATTGTGAGGTTACTATTTACAGGGTTAGGGTAAACTTGAAAGCCTGATTTTTCTGTTAGATTATTAATATTAGTAACTACTGTTAATTGTGGTTGATGAAAACCTTCACTCACATTTAAATAATTGGCTGTAAAAACTTCACCTATAGTAAAATTAACAACACCAGTGGAGTTTATCGATTCCTCACCTGCGGTAGCGATAACTTCCTGACTATAAGCTGTATTGATTGCTAAAAGACATGTAATTACTACAAGAAATTTTGTCATATAAGTAATATTAATAAGACAAATCTAAAATTAAATAGTTAATAAAATTGTAAGCTTAAATGATTTATTTCACCCTCCCCGGATTCTCTCCAACAAACGCCTTCCAACTTTTAGCGCCTGCCTTTTCGCTACCACCTTTTTGAAAATGATGGCATACTGCCACGGCCAACGCATCAGTGGCATCCAAAAGTTTAGGCATTTCCTTAATCTTCAATAATGTCATAAGCATATTGGCCACCTGCTCTTTCGAAGCATTACCATTACTCGTTACTGATTGCTTCACTTTTTTCGGGGCATATTCGGTAATCGGGATTTCTCTACTTAGGGCAGCCGCCATAGATACTCCCTGGGCCCTACCAAGTTTCAGCATAGACTGAACGTTTTTACCATAAAAAGGGGCTTCAAGTGCTACCTCGTCAGGGTTGAAATCATCAATTAGGCTAATGACACGGTCAAAGATCTTTTTCAGCTTCAATTCATGGGTGCTATACTTACTCAAGTGTATTACACCGAATTGCAATAATTTCAGCTGTTGGCCTTTCACTGATATTAACCCATAACCCATGACGCTTGTACCAGGGTCTAGACCTAGAATGATCTGTTCGCTTTGAGTATTTTTCTCTAATTTGGCCATTGCTGCAATTTACCTAAATGAATACGAAACCTTCCCAATCTTATTACAAGGTTTATCTGATCACGGCCAAATTACTTGTTCTTGGAGTAATTGGGTATTTGCTATTCGACAAGCTTAAATCACAAGATAGATTAGCCACGCAGCTTTATGAATCCACTCTACATTTAATCAAAAATAATTATTGGCCGTTGATACTTGTTATTGCATTAATGCCACTTAACTGGCTGTTGGAATCACTCAAGTGGAAAATATTGGTTAACAAAGTAACGCCCATTAACTTAATGGATTCGCTAAAGGGTGTACTTGCCGGCCTTACATTAAGCTTTGCTACTCCTCATGGTATTGGTGATTATTTCGGTAGAATTTTAACAATTCAGGAAAAAGGTCGTGAGGGGTTGGTCAGTTCCCTCTTTATTAGTAGATCAACTCAGATGATTGCAACGGCAATATTCGGATTGGTAGGTCTGGATTATCTTTATGGTTTTTGGTGGCCTTTCGCGGCTTTGGTTATCCTAATTTTTGCGATAGTCATAGTCTTTAGTCTTCTTAATTGGATGAGTCACTTTAATGTCTTTGCCAGGTACTTATCTCTAGTAAAAAGCTACTCATTTAGCACGCTTTTAAAGATTCAGTTTCTATCGATGATTAGATATCTGGTATTTGCCATGCAATTTGTCATCATTATCAAAGCACTCATACCGGCTATTAATTTCTCGTTAGCATTTGCCGGGTCAACCTATATTTTTCTTGCCAAATCTATTCTGCCCACATTTAATTTTCTAAGCGATTTAGGCATAAGAGAGTATTCGGCAATTTATTTCTTTGAGAAGTATAGTGTGGAAATTATACCAATTGTAAATGCAAGCCTGTTGCTTTGGCTCATTAATATATTAATTCCTACACTTGTGGGTATTCCCTCAATGCTTAAACTTAAATGGTCTCTATCCTCGAAACAATCAGTTTAATTATTATTGGTGTCTACTTAGTGTGGATTCTTGTTATGATTTGCTCTTTTCTTTGGATTCGTTGGACTGATCATCAATTGAATAAAGGCCAAGAACTGAGAGTGTCTGTAATTGTTCCTTTTAGGAATGAGGCAAATAATTTACTATCGCTTATTGAGTCGCTAAATCAATTGAATTACAACCGCTCATTTCTAGAAATCATTTTGGTAGATGATCATTCTAATGATAGACCTGATTTAGGAGAATTACCACAAGAGTATAAAGTATTGAGCCTACCTGTTGACATGCAAGGTAAAAAGGCAGCATTAAACTTTGGGATCAATAATTCGGCCGGAGAAATAATTGTAACAACTGATGCTGATTGTATTGTTCAACCTGAATGGATCAATTGCATCGTTAGTCAATTTCAAAAGCATCAAATTCAACTGGTTTTTGGTGGCGTAGCCTTTACTAATTCTGAAACAATATTTTCCAGATTGCAGCAAATAGAATTTGCGCCAGTAATTGGAGTAGGGGCAGCTAGTAATAATATAGGCGCTCCTATCATGTGCAATGGAGCGAACTTGGCCTTTAGAAAATCAGCATTTGAAAAGGTAAATGGCTACGAAGGTAACTTCCATGTGGCCTCTGGTGATGATGAATATTTAATACATAAAATAAGCAAAGTGTATAATCGTTCAATAGTCTATATAAAAAGCAAAGAGGCCGTTGTTCGTACACAAGCACCACCAACATTCACAGAGTTTGTAAGTCAGCGAATTCGCTGGGCGAGCAAATGGAATTCGAATAAGAGTTTCTACAAATCAAGCCTGGCAATATTGGTGGTTTTATCTTCTATCTTCCCTATACTCTGCTTAACACTCGGGATCATCCAACAATCACCTTTATATTTGACTCTGGCACTATCTAAGATAATTTTAGATGGAATTTTCACCCACTTAGTACTGAAGTCAATGAGAAACTCGTTAAACATTTTTTACTATTTGATAACGGTGATTCTTTACCCTTTGTACTGCTTATATATTGGTGTTATGGCCAATGTTAAATTCTATACATGGAAGGGACGGAAGCATAAACTTGGGTGAGAATTTATTAATAACTATATTGCTTATAAGGCTAATTAAGCCATAATAGAATAGATGGAGACACTTTCAATTCAGAATAAATACAAACTTAAAGAGCTGGAACTCAATGCTCTTCTGGAGATTACACAGTCAATAAATAATAATCTTCCGGAAGCATCATTGTACAAAATTTATGAGTTTACCTTGCGCGGTAACCTGAATGTAAAACGCATGGCTCTTTTTGTGTATGATAAAGAATGGGGTTGTAAAGTGAATTTTGGAACGACAATTAATTGTTTTGAAGAAACCTTATGCGAAGAGTTTTTGGTGCACAAGTCATTAACAGAAATTGATGATCGGGATGATGTCTTCGGAGAATTTGATTTTCTAATACCTATTTATCATAAATCCGCATTATTGGCGGTTGTATTTATTGGTGGAATTCAGGGCTCGGAAGATCAGGAAGTAAAGAAGAGTAGCGTACGCTTTATCCAGGCTTTGAGTAACATCATAATAGTTGCTATAGAAAACAAGAAACTGGCAAGACAGCAGTTAGAGCAGGAGGCACTGAGAAAAGAGTTGGAAATTGCGAGTGATGTTCAGCAATTCTTGTTTCCGGATAAACTACCCTACGGTCCGGGTTTAAAAATAGAGGCCAGTTATCTACCACACGATAGAGTAGGAGGTGATTATTACGATTACATTCCGATCAATGAAAATCAGTTTTTAATATGCATTGCCGATGTAAGTGGAAAGGGGATACCTGCCGCGTTAATGATGTCTAATTTTCAGGCATCGCTCAGAACACTGGTGAGGCAAACGCCTAACTTGGTAGAGATCGTCAATGAACTGAACTATCAGGTATTGGAAAATGCAAAAGGCGAAAAGTTCATTACCTTCTTTGCAGCAATATATGATCACAAACTAAAAACATTGGTGTATATCAATTCTGGTCATAACCCTCCATTACTATTAATCAATGGAGAAATAACTTCCCTTGATGAAGGTTCTACCGTGTTGGGGGCAATTCACCCACTACCTTTCGTTAATGAAGGCTTTATTACCGAGTTAGATGAGTTTTTACTATTCTGCTATACTGATGGACTTACTGAAACGAGTAATGAAAATAATGAGGAGTTTGGCTCAAAAAGATTAGAAGAGTATTTTAAAAACAATGATACCAGCGATTTAAAAAGAGTGCACCAAGATATTATTATAAACCTCGATGGGTTTAAAGGTGACAATGGGTATCATGATGATATAACCATGCTAACCACCAAGGTGTCGCTCTAATGTTTTTCCATCGCACGCCCCGATTTGTTCAGCAGCTATATCCATCTCTAATATGGAGAAAGAAAACAAAAGACAAAATACTCTTTCTCACCTTTGATGATGGCCCTATCCCTTCTCTTACCGAGTTTATATTGAATACGCTTCAGGAAAATCACATTCAAGCTACTTTTTTTTGTGTAGGTGGCAACTTAAAAAAGAATAGAACTATTGCAGTTCGTGCCATTGAAGAAGGGCATCAGCTGGGGAATCATACTTTCAACCATTTAAATGGGTGGAAAAACTCAGCATCAGATTATCTGAATAATATTGTAGAATGCGAACGCGAATTGCATTCACTAGATCAAAATAAAGGCTTATTTCGCCCACCTTACGGCAAATTAAAAAGGTCTCAAATCAAGTTGATAAAAAAGAATCATAAGATAATTATGTGGGATGTGCTTTCAGGGGATTACAGCAAGAGTATTTCGCCTAAGGACTGTCTTTATAACACAATCAAAGCCACAAATAGAGGTTCTATAGTGCTTTTTCACGATAATGTTAAAGCTGAAAAAAATATTAGATATGCTCTTCCGCGTTATATCGAGCATTATCAGAAGAAAGGCTATAGTTTTGGTTTAGTATGATATATTTTTTGATTGGAATAGCGTCACTTGCACTGCTTGTTGATATATGCCTTCTTGTATTATGGAAGGATGATACTCTTTCAGATACGACTGCTCCTTTAAAAAAAGTATCCGTACTTATTGCTGCCAGAAACGAAGCTGCAAATATTAAAGCCTGCCTTCAATCTTTAATCAGGCAAGACTATCCCAATGAACTTGTTCAAATACTCGTTGGTGATGATCAATCAGAAGATGAAACATACCAATTGGCTAAAGACGAATTACAGCACAATTCAAATTCTAAAGTTTTAAAAATTGAAAGGAACGTAGGTCATCAAAAAGGAAAAGCGAATGTGCTAGCCCAATTGGCAAATCAGGCTTCTGGAGATGTGTTTCTAATAACGGATGCAGATATGCAGCTTCCGGCATCGTGGGTAAGATCAATGGTTGGTAGTTTGAAAAATGAGGGGATCGTTACAGGTGTGACTTACGTGGAAGGAAATAATTATCAAAGTATTGACTGGATATTTTCTTTAGGAATCATCAAGGTTTTGAAAGATGTAGGCCAACCAGTCACAACAATGGGTAATAATATGATGATCACTAAAAAGGCCTATCAGGCAGTTGGTGGCTACGAGTCGATACCATTTTCCATTACGGAAGACTTTGAGCTTTTTAAGCATGTCCGAAACAAAGGGTTTGATATTGTGCAGTTGTTTAATCCAGCAGTTTTAGGTAAAACAAAGCCAGTATCAGGATTTATCAATCTTTTAAACCAAAGAAAACGCTGGATGAAAGGAGCAGTTCAATTGCCAAAATTGATTGTATTACTATTGCTCGTTCAAGCACTTTATTTTCCTGCCCTCATTCTATTAATTTCTTATAACCTACAATTAGGTTTATCACTAATGATTATTAAAATACTATTTCAGACCTTTTTCATTTTAAGATGTTTAAATAGTCTTGAACTAAAATATTCATTCGGGCAATTAATCATTTATGAATTTTATTCCATAATCGTTTCATTAAGTTCAGCTATCTATTATTTGCTTCCGGCTAAAGTGAGTTGGAAAGGCAGGAAATACTAATTTTGGGTCATGAGTAAAATGATTGACACGCACGCACATATTTATTTAGATCAGTTTGAAAAGGATATTGACCAAGTGCTCGATAGATCTCAGGAAGTGGGCATTGAAAAAATTTATATGCCTAATATAGATCACACTTCTATTGATGGTATGCTGGAGCTGGAAGAGAAGCATGACATGTGTGTTGCAATGATGGGCCTGCATCCATGCTCGGTAAATAAGACATTTGAAAAAGAATTATATTTAGTGGAGGAATGGTTGGGGAAAAGAAAATGGTCGGCAATAGGTGAGATAGGTACAGATTTATATTGGGATAAAACATTCTGGCCACAGCAGCAAGAAGCTTTCAATATACAATGCCAGTGGGCAGTAAAATATGATAGACCTGTCGTAATTCATTGCAGAGAATCCATTGATGAAACTATTGAGTTGATAGAAAAACTGGGGAATGAGAAGTTGAGGGGAGTTTTTCATTGCTTTACCGGAACAACAGAGCAAGCCAACAAAATCATCGAGTTAGGCTTTTATGTGGGAATTGGTGGTGTCGCTACTTTTAAAAATGGGGGTATGGATAAAGTATTGCCGGATGTTGATATCGATAAAATAGTGTTGGAAACAGACAGTCCTTATTTAGCCCCAACTCCTAATCGTGGCAAAAGAAATGAACCTTCATTTATTGAACTTGTCGCAACTAAAATATCAGAATATAAAAAAATGGAGCTGGATGAGGTGAAGGAAGTGACTACAATGAATGCCAAGCAATTATTCAAATGAAAATTACTAAGTCTAATATAATCACCTCTGCGGCCAGGCCACCTGAATCTACCATACTCATTATATATACAGGAGGTACATTAGGAATGATTCATAACGAAGGCGGAGCCTTAATTCCTTTCGACTTTAGCTCAATCATGGATCATATACCTTCTCTCCGGCAATTGGAGTTAAATATCACGGTTATGTCCTTTGAAGAACCGATAGACTCATCCAATGTAAATCCAAGCCATTGGGAGCTAATAGGAAAACTCATTTTTGAAAATTATAATGAATTTGACGGGTTTGTTGTTTTACATGGCACGGACACTATGGCTTATACAGCATCGGCTCTAAGCTTTATGCTAGAAAACTTGACCAAGCCAGTTGTTTTTACCGGAGCTCAGTTGCCTATATCGTCACCAAGATCAGATGCCAGGGAAAACCTTATTACTTCAATAGTAGTCGCTTCGTCACGAGAGAACGGCAAACCCATAGTGCCGGAAGTATGTATTTATTTCGATGCAGTATTACTAAGAGGAAACAGATCAAAAAAAGTAGAAAGCATACACTTCGATGCCTTTGAGTCAGAAAACTATCCGTTATTGGCAGAGGCTGGTGTTGAGATAAGTTATAATCACAAGTTTATTCATCAGGTTGATCATAATAAGTTAAAGTTTCATCAATCATTTGATACGAATGTGGCCGTGCTTAAACTATTTCCAGGTGTCTCAAAACAGTCGATTGAGGCTTTTTTCTCTATTCCTCAGCTAAGAGGAGTGGTAATTGAAACCTATGGTTCTGGTAATGCACCTACTTACGATTGGTTTCTTGAAATAATTAAAAAATCCATCGATAAAGGTGTGGTTGTATTCAATGTATCTCAATGCCCGGGAGGCAAAGTAGATCAGGGAAGATATGAAACCAGCGAGGATCTTGAAGCCATAGGAGTGATAGGAGGTGCAGATATTACATTGGAAGCGGCAATTTCAAAGCTTATGTTAGTTTTGAGTGAGGAGGAAGAAATACCTCAAATTAGGCATAGAATGCTTAATTCTATGTGTGGAGAGATGACGATAAATTAATACCCAATAATTTAGTTTGCGCTTGCATAAAGTGTTTTTTATTGATTTATTTGTGCTTCTTGTGAGCAGAAGGCTCACATTTGGAGAGGTGACCGAGTGGTCGATGGTGCTCGCTTGGAAAGCGAGTGTGCCCGTCAAAAGGCACCGAGGGTTCGAATCCCTTCCTCTCCTCAGTATGCGAAATAATTACTATTTAGATACAAGAATCAATCGAATACAGACTTAGAGTAGAAACTTTTAACTAAATTTAAATTTTAATATCTAATTGCTTAACTAAAACTTCTCTTAAAAAGAGAACACTTTAAAACTTGAACTATGAAAAAACTATTCACATTATTGGCGCTGGTAGGGTTTATGTCCCTTGGTTTTCAATCTTACGCTCAAGAGGAGGAAGCAGCTGACACAGCAGCGGCTATGGAAGATACTACTCAGGTAGTTGATGAGCCAGAACCCGTTGTTGAAGAACCTGTTGCTGAGCCTGAGCCAGTGGTTGAAGAAGAAGCTTCTTTCCACCAGGTGATTAAAGACAAATTCATCGAAGGTGACTGGAAATTTATGACGCCAGTACTTTTATGTCTTATCATTGGTTTAGCTATCGCTATTGAAAGAATTATTACATTAAACCTTGCTACTACTAATACTGACAAGCTTTTGGCTACAGTGGAAGATGCACTTTCTAAAGGTGGTGTAGAAGCAGCTAAGGAAGTTACTAGAAACACAAAAGGTCCTGTTGCTTCTATCTTTACTCAAGGTCTTATGAGAATGTCTGAAGGTATTGATATGGTTGAGAAATCTATCATTGCTTACGGTTCTGTAGAAATGGGTAGATTGGAAAAAGGTCTTGTATGGGTATCATTATTTATCGCACTTGCTCCAATGCTTGGTTTCATGGGAACTGTAATTGGTATGATTGGTGCATTTGATGCTATCGAGGCTGCAGGTGATATCTCTCCTCAAATTGTTGCCAACGGTATTAAAGTTGCCCTTTTAACAACAGTAGCTGGTCTTATTGTAGGTATTATTCTTCAGGTATTTTATAACTACTTGGTTTCTAAGATCGATTCTTTAGTGAACCAAATGGAAGATGCGTCAATCACGTTGGTTGACTTGTTAGTGAAGCACAAGCTTTCTAACTAATAAATAGTTATAAATAATTAAACCTGTTTAATAATGGAAAATATTATAGATATCATGCTTTATGTTTCTTACCTGATGTTCGTAGTAGCAGCGGTAGGAGCTATAGTACTTCCTATTGTAAAATCGTTGGATAACCCAAAATCTTTGGTGAAACCAGCGGGTGCATTGGTAGGTATTGTAATTCTATTTCTAATATGCTATGCCATAGCTGGAGATGGACTAAATGCAAGATTAATTGCTGCCGGGGCCACATCAGGTGTGTCTAAATTCGTAGGTGGTGGATTAATAACAATGTATGTACTCTTTATCGCTGCATTAGTGGGTATAGTATTTACAGAAATCAATAAAGCAATAAAATAATGGCACGTAACAAAGGAAGAGAGAACCCGGAAATTAACTCAAGTTCGATGGCGGATATCGCCTTCCTACTTTTGATATTCTTCTTGGTAACAACGACAATTGCTAACGACAAGGGTCTGCTCATTCCTTTACCTCCAGATCCTGATCAGATGGAGGATATTGACATCAAAATTCCTGAGAGAAACTTATTTAAAATACAGATTAACTCAGCGGATAAGATGCTTGTAGAAGGTGAACCTTTTACTGCTGATGTCAAGGAGATCAAGCAGATGATTAAAGATTTCGTTAACAATAACGGAAAAGATCCTGAGTCTTCAGATAGCCCTAAAAAGGCCATTGTCTCTTTAAAAACTGACCGTGGTACAACACAAGATAAATTTATCGAGGTACTGGATAATATCCAGGCGGCATACTACGAAATGTATGCAGATAGAGCTGGGGTAACTACAGAACAGTGGAGAAAAATAATTGATAACTTGAAGGATCCTGATAATAAGAGATTGTATGATACAGGAAGAGGACTAACACCAGAAGGTGAAATAGAATTCCCTATGCAAATCTCAATTGCGGAACCAACTAAAATAGGAGGATAAGAAATGTCAAAGTTTAAGAAAAAGGCAAATACCAAACAGGATATTCCTACTTCAGCGCTTCCTGATATTATCTTCATGCTTCTATTCTTCTTTATGGTAACAACTGTTTTAAGAGAGGTTACTATTAACGTGAAGCAACGTATTCCTGATGCTACACAGCTTAGAAAGTTGGAGAGAAAATCACTTGTTAGTTATCTATACGTGGGTGAGCCTAAGAAAACAGATCAGTGGGGAACTGAACCAAGAATTCAAGCGAATGACGTGTTCATTGAACCAAAAGATGTTACTCTTTGGGTTGCTCAGGAAAAGGATAAGCTTAATGAAGTAGAAAGAGATCAGATTACTATTGCTTTAAAAGTAGATAAAGAAGCAAAAAGAGGTTTGATTTCAGATATTGAACTACAATTGCGTAAAGCAAACGCAAGGAAGTTGTTGTATTCAACTATCCTTGAAGCACCAGAATAGTTTTATTAAGTGAATAATATATAATTTAGAAGGGTTTCTGTTTTTCAGAAACCCTTTTTTAATTAACCGTCCACAATGGAATTAAATAACTCAAGAACCATTAATGCATGGTGCATGTATGACTGGGCTAACTCAGTCTATTCGTTAGTAATAACATCGGCCATATTTCCAATTTATTATAATGCCGTAACCACTGCTAGCGATGGTAGTGATTTGGTGAATTTCTTTGGTTGGAATGTGTCCAACTCGGTATTATATTCTTATTCACTCTCCTTCTCTTTCTTGTTCGTTGCAGCCATACTTCCAATCTTATCCGGTATCGCTGATTACGGTGGTAAGAAGAAATTCTTCATGAAAATCTTCGTGTATATTGGTTCTTTTGCTTGCATTGGTCTTTATTTTTTTACCGGAGATAATATAGAATGGGCCATCATTTGCTCTGTTCTAGCAAGTATTGGCTACTCTGGAAGTCTTGTTTTTTACGATGCTTTTCTTCCTGAGATAGCATCTGAAGATAGGTTTGATAAAATAAGCGCAAAGGGATATTCCTTAGGTTATATTGGTAGTGTTATCTTATTGGTTCTGAACCTTGTTATGATAGAGATGTATGATGTATTTGGGTTTGCAGACAAAGGAATAGCTACTCGATTTGCATTTCTTACTGTTGGTGTATGGTGGTTGGGCTTCTCCCAAATTACTTTTTGGCGTGTTCCGGATAATGTTTTTAATCTGAAGGAGCGAACTAACCTTTTTACTGAAGGCTATAAGGAACTTAGGAAAGTTTGGAGGGCTGTAAAAGATGAAAAAATGACAAAAATATTCTTGCTTGCTTTTTTCTTCTACAATATGGGTGTGCAAACCGTCATGTATTTAGCGGCAACATTCGGTGCTAAGGAATTAGAGCTGGAATCATCGCAATTGATCATAACTGTCCTGCTTATTCAAATAGTTGCTATTGCTGGCGCTTATGCCTTTGCTCATCTATCTAGTAAAAAAGGTAATAAGTTTTCGCTCCTAACGATGGTGTTTATATGGATATTTGTTTGTCTTGGTGCGTATTTCGTATACAATGCAAATGAATTTTATCTTTTAGCTTTTGTGGTTGGGTTAGTAATGGGAGGTATACAATCCCTGTCCAGATCAACCTTTGCAAAACTAATACCTGAAAACACTATTGATCATGCTTCATACTTCAGCTTTTATGACGTTACCTATAATCTGTCAATAGTTGTAGGTACTTTTTCCTACGGCCTCATTGACCAAATAACTAATAGTATGCGAAATAGTACACTGGCATTAATGCTATTTTTCTTAGTGGGCATGGGGTTCTTACTTTTGCTTAAATTACCCGACCATCTAAAAAGACGTGCTTAAATAGGAAAAACTTGTGGGTAAAGAAGTGCTATACCTAAAATTACTATTGCTAAATAGAGACAGGTAACAGGCACCCCAATTTTCAAGAAATCCTTAAAATTATATCCACCTGGGCCATAAACTATCAGATTAGTCTGATACCCAATTGGTGTGATAAATGCGGCAGAAGCTGCAAAAGCTATGGCTAAAAAGAAAGGAGCACCCTCAATACCAAGGTCATTTATAATACCTAATGCCAAAGGAAACGAAATGGCAATGGCACCAACATTTGTAACAAATGAAGTCAATACGGTCGTTATTAGAACCATACCTATTAAAAGCCCTATATTTCCGTAAGGCATCAATAATTCTACCACCTGATGGGCGACTATTGTTCCAGTACCTGACTTTATCATTGCTTGACCAATTGCTAAGGAAAGCACTAGGATTATGATCATATTTATATCTAAATCCCGCTTTATATTCTGCAAGGTTATAAGCTTCATGCCCACCATTACGGTCGTTATAATCAGCAATGAAGTAAATAGGCTATAAGATTGAGTGAATAGAAGGCTTACGATTACAACTGTTATTACAACTAATTTTAGCGTATCAGTTTTTTTGGAGTTCCTGATTTCCTTTAAATCACCAGAAATAATATATAAGTCTTTATAAACATCAACTTTATTGTGAAATGACTTACCCACGTACATTAGCAAAACATCACCAGCCTTAATCTTGATCCGCCCAATTTTGCCACTTAATTTCTCCCCATTACGGTGTATAGCTACAACTGCTGCATCATAACGTTCTCTGAAGTTAGACTCCTTTACTGTTTTTCCTATTAAGCTATTATTAGCACTTATAACTCCCTCAACTACTTGTAAGTTTTTACCACTACTAGGTTCAAGATTCGATGGTAGCTCAATACCCACATTTGACAAGGTCAAATCAATAATAGTATCAGTATTCCCAGCAAATATCAAAATGTCGTTCGGTTCAATAATTTCATTAGGATTAACCGGTGAGATAATTTGATCTTTTCTAACGATCTCCACAAGATAGACCCCTTTAAGGTTTCTCAGCCCCCCTTCTTTAACTGTTTTTCCTACAAGATCAGAGTCCTGACTGAGTCTCTTTTCTATTAAATACTCCCTTTTAGAAAGTTCAAATTTTTCAATGAGGTCTTGACGAGACGGTAAGAGTTTATTTCCAATTAATAGGATGAATAATATACAAAAAATGGTAATGCAGCCCCCAATATAAAATAAGTGTAATGCATTAATCGTCACTAACCCATTTTTCGCTAAAAAACCATTTAGTACTAAGGTCGTTGATGTACCGATAATGGTAATCATACCTCCGAAAATGGTGGCGTAACTTAGTGGGATTAATAATTTTGATGGCGATATTTTGTTTTTTCGCCCCCAGTCAAACACGTATGGAGTCATTAGCACAACTACCGGAGTGTTATTAACAAATGATGAAAGTATAGCGACTTTAGCCATCATAAGACCTAAGAAGTACCTGTATGACTTAGCCTTTTTAAAAAGACTATCGAGTAAACCTTCAACATTAAAATTAGATCTGAATCCAGCTGTAATAAGTATCAATAAAACGATACTTATAATTGATTCATTAGCCAGGCCATCTAACACATCTTTAGGAATAATAACACCACCTATAACAAGAACCAACGTTGCAAATAGAAATGAAATTGCAGGTTTGGTTATTTCTGTATAGAGAGCTGTAAAGAGTAATGCTATTACCCCAAGCACAAAATATGGCTGAATATCAATCGGTAACAATAGTTGTAGATTAGTATCTAAGATGTTTAACTGAATCTCCGGAATTTATTAATTCCATCAAT
Source organism: Fulvivirga lutea (assembly GCF_017068455.1). Classification (NCBI taxonomy): domain Bacteria; kingdom Pseudomonadati; phylum Bacteroidota; class Cytophagia; order Cytophagales; family Fulvivirgaceae; genus Fulvivirga; species Fulvivirga lutea. The sequence continues at coordinate 3,712,002 of NZ_CP070608.1, read as the reverse complement.
GCGTCAATACCAATTTTTAAATGATTTTTAACAAAATCAGCAGTTACTTTCGCATCACTTTCAGAAGTTTTAACACCATCTGGTATCATTGGATTATCTGACACTAATAACAAGGCTCCTCTGGGTATTTCATTTACAAAACCTACAGTAAATATGGTGGCTGTTTCCATGTCAACACACATGGCTCGCATCTTTCTTAACTTCTTCTTAAATTCTTTATCATGCTCCCAAACTCTACGGTTAGTAGTAAATACTGTTCCTGTCCAGTAATCGAGTTGGTGCTTTTTAATCATGGAACTAACAGCTCTTTGTAAACTAAAAGATGGCAATGCAGGAATTTCTTGAGGCATATATTCGTCACTAGTTCCTTCGCCTCGTATTGCAGCAATGGGTAATATCAAATCACCAAGTTTAGTTTTCTTTTTGATACCTCCGCATTTACCCAAAAATAATGTTGCCTTTGGTTCCACTGCCGCAATAAGATCCATTGCAGTAGCAGCCATGGCACTACCCATTCCAAAATTTATGATGGTAATATCATTTGCAGTAGCTGTTTGCATGGCTTTACCTTTACCATATATTTCACAGCCGAATTCTTCTGCAAACATTTCAACATAGTTGAAAAAATTAGTGAGTAAAATATATTTTCCAAAGACTTCCAATGGCGTGCCAGTGTATCTTGGAAGCCAGTTTTCAATAATTTCCTTTTTAGTTTTCATATTGTTAACTCAATTTAAGTTTATTTGAATTATGATAAAACTCAACCTTCCTGATTTCGATTGCAAATTGAGAAAAAATGCAGGTAAAACAGAAGTTTTTGACATCATTCGAAAAAAATATGTCGTGCTACAGCCCGAGGAATGGGTAAGGCAGGGTTTTATTCATTTTCTAATTAATCAAAGTGATTTTCCTAAGTCGCTAATTAAAATAGAATCTGGTTTAAAATATAATAGACTGGATAAAAGGTCTGATATTCAAGTCTTAAATAGTGATGGCACAACTTTCATGATTGTGGAATGTAAATCATTTAAAGTGAAACTCGACCAAAAGGCGCTTGATCAACTCACAATGTATAATAAAACCATCAACGCAAGATATATTGTGTTAACTAATGGTATTAACCATTTCTGCTGTGAAATGATGAATCAGAGCAAATATGAGTTTAGAGATCAAATTCCTGTATATAGCAAAAATGCCTGAGTTATTCTCAGGCATTTTTGTTTTAGCACTCAACCAGTTTTAGTTAAGGTATTTTGATACTTCAGTGTATGGTAGGTTAAAAGCTTCAGCAACAGCTTTATAAACAACATCACCATTTATAATATTAAGACCTAACTCTAGTTCTTTGTTTTCTTTACAAGCCTTCTTCCATCCTTTGTTTGCTAGTTGTATAGCATACGGAAGAGTAGCATTTGTTAAGGCTAATGTTGAAGTGTAAGGCACAGCGCCAGGCATATTAGCCACGCAATAGTGCACCACATCATCAATTATGTAAGTAGGGTTTTCATGAGTTGTAGGCTCGCATGTTTCAATACATCCACCTTGATCCACTGCCACATCAACGAGTACTGTACCAGGTCTCATTTCCTTAAGCATATCTCTGGTAATAAGATTAGGAGCTTTAGCACCAGGTATTAATACAGCACCAACAATTAAATCGTGTGTTGATATTAGCTCACGAATGTTGTATTCATTTGACATGAAGGTATTAACGTTTGCCGGCATAATATCATCAAGATATCTTAATCTAGGAAGACTTAAATCCATGATAGTTACATCAGCGCCCATACCAGCGGCCATTTTTGCAGCGTTCGTACCAACTACGCCACCACCTAATATTAAAACTTTAGCTGGTCTAACTCCGGGAACTCCACCGAGCAAAATACCTCTGCCTTTCAATGGCTTCTCTAAATATTTCGCTCCTTCCTGAATTGACATTCTTCCAGCAACCTCAGACATTGGAATCAATAGCGGAAGGCTTCGGTCACTTTTTTCAACTGTTTCATAAGCTAGACAAATAGCTTTGCTATCGATCATAGCATTTGTTAAAGGCTCATAAGAAGCAAAGTGAAAATAGGTAAATACCAACTGATCTTTCTTAATAAGATTGTATTCAGGCTCTATCGGTTCTTTTACCTTCATTATCATTTCCGCCTTTTCATATGTGGCTTCGATAGTCGGTAATATTTTGGCTCCAGCCTCTGTATATTCCTCATCCATAAAACCACTACCTTCACCGGCAGTAGACTGAATGAATACTTCATGGCCTCTTTTAACTAATTCCTGAGCTCCCGCAGGCGTAAGAGCCACACGGTTTTCATTGTTCTTTATTTCCTTGGCTACTCCTATAATCATTTTTCAAACGTTTGAATCAAAAGTGCACAAATATACTAACATGGTACAAATGTAATCTTCAAAATCAAAATATTCTTGCGATGGAGAATGTGTATATTATGAAATAAAAATATAATTCCGAATAAATAAATTTGTCAAAATATAATATTGATGATGGAAGAAATTAAGGCTAAAGATTTTGAAATTATTACAAGATTTAGCACCGCAATTGCTCTGATTACAAACCTAATTTGAAAGCTTACCTCATTTAGTTAATTTTGCAATCCTGCAAATAGAGTTTTGGCAGGAATCCATCACTAAACTTTGACATCTTGAATACTACAAAATTGACCAGGAAAACAAAGAAGAATACCGAAGTACTTAACGATTATAAGCTTGCATGCGAGAGCAGAGAAGCAAGTTTGCTAGGAAGGAAAGAAGTATTTATGGGTAAGGCCAAGTTCGGAATTTTCGGGGACGGGAAAGAATTGGCTCAAATAGCCATGGCCAAAGTTTTTCAGAATGGTGATTTTAGGTCAGGGTACTATCGCGATCAGACTTTTATGTTTGCGATAGGTCAGCTTACAATTCAAGAATACTTTGCACAGTTATATGCTCATACAGACGTAACGGCAGATCCATCTTCAGCTGGCAGGTTGATGAATGGACACTTTGCAACAAGGTTGTTAGATGAAAATGGCGATTGGAAAGATTTAACCAAAGAAAAACATAGTAGCTCTGACGTTTCTCCTACAGCATCGCAAATGCCACGGTTGGTAGGTTTGGCCTACGCCTCGAAACTATACAGGGAAGTACCTGCCTTAAAGAAGGTGAAAGGTTTTAGTGTGAATGGTAATGAAGTAGCGTTTGGCACGATAGGAAATGCGTCCACATCAGAAGGAATGTTTTACGAAGCCATTAATGCTGCGGGCGTTTTGCAGGTACCTATGTTAGTTTCTGTGTGGGATGACGAATATGGTATATCAGTACCAAAAGAATATCATACTACAAAGGGTAACATATCGGCTGTTTTAGATGGATTTAAAAGAGATAAAAAACATGCCGGCTATGAGATTTTTACTGTTAATGGGTGGGATTACGAAGCACTAATTGATACCTACGAAAAGGCTGCGGCTATTTCAAGAGAAGAACATGTGCCTACATTGGTTCACGTTCAACAACTTACTCAGCCACAAGGTCATTCAACATCAGGATCTCACGAAAGATATAAATCAAAAGAAAGGTTGCAGTGGGAAGCAGAATATGACTGCAACATTCAGTTTAGAAAGTGGATTTTAAGTGAAGGCTTGGCTGATGCAGAAGAATTAGATGGAATTGAAGCTGAAGCGAAAAAGTCAGCAAAAGAAGCGAAAGAGGCTGCGTGGAAAGCATTTAACGGTTCATTAAAAATTGATTTTGATGCTGCATTGGCTGCAATTGAGGAGGTGGCTAATAATACGAATAAAAATACTGATGAACTGAATTCGATTAAAGAGGAGTTATCTAAAACGGTTAACCCGATAAAATTAGACAGTTACAGAGCTGTTAAAAAAGCGCTGAGAGCGTTGAGAACGGAGCAAAAATCTGTGAAAACGCCCTTGACTAATTGGCTAAAAAACGCAGATGAAACTTATTTCGATCAGTATAACTCGAAACTTTATAGCACAAGCAAAAATTCTGCTTTAAACGTAGAAGTTGTGGATGCCATATTTGATGATGGTGCGTCACAAGTTGATGGGAGGGAAGTGCTACAGGCTTGTTTTGATGAGGCCTTGAAAAGGGACCCAAAAGTATTTGCTTTTGGTGAAGATGTAGGGAAAATAGGGGATGTGAATCAGGCATTTGCTGGCTTGCAGGAAAAACATGGCGTTAACAGAGTAACGGACACTGGAATTAGAGAGTGTACAATTATAGGTCAGGGAATTGGTGCTGCTTTACGCGGGCTGAGGCCAATTGCTGAAATTCAATACTTAGATTATCTATTATATGCTATTCAGATATTATCTGATGATCTGGCTTCATTGCAATACCGAACAAAGGGCGGACAGAAAGCTCCATTAATAATAAGGACAAGAGGTCATAGATTGGAGGGCGTTTGGCATTCAGGTTCGCCAATGGGCATGATCCTTCATAGCTTAAGAGGTATTTATGTGTTAACTCCTAGAAACATGACACAAGCGGCTGGTTTTTATAATACCATGCTTAAGTCAGATGATCCTGCTTTAATCATCGAGTGCCTTAACGGATATCGACTAAAAGAGCAGATACCATCAAACGTTGGGGAATTTACTGTGCCACTTGGTAAAGTGGAAGTACTAAAAGAAGGTACTGATGTTACAATAGTTACTTATGGTTCAATGTGTAGAATTGTGATGGATGCTGCTGATCAATTAGAGAAGTATGGCATTTCTTGTGAGGTGATAGATGCTCAATCATTAATTCCTTTTGATTTGAATCACGACATTGTAGAATCTGTTAAGAAAACCAATCGCTTAGTAGTAGCGGACGAGGATGTTCCTGGTGGCGCCTCTGCATTTATTTTACAGAAAGTGTTGGAGGAGCAAGGTGCCTATAAGTATCTGGATTCGAAACCAACAACAATTACAGCAAAAGAGCATAGGCCAGCATATTCATCTGATGGTGATTACTTCTCCAAACCGAATATTGAAGAAGTATTTGACAAGGTGTATGATCTTATCGCTGAGGCTGATCCGGAAAACTACCCGGATATTTATTAATCAATTTCTGATAACCTAAAAGGAGGGGTTTCTATTCTGTTGCTATAGTTACCTCTCCTGTCAATTATGGTAATAGCAAGTTTAACTTGCCTATCACCTAATACTGTTTCAAATCCAAATGAAGGCATACCATAACGTATAGTACCTTCAATGGCTTTTTCTTTACCTGACTCATTTAAAATAGGAAATCTTCCATCAAAACTTGGTGAACAATCCCCTGATTCAATTCTCCAATCGTACTCTTCAAATCCAGAGCCATTATCAATAAAAAACTCCACCAAAAAATTATAATGCCGTTCGTTAAACTGAAAATATACAGTGTCCTTTAATTCTGTACCATCAGGAAGGAAAATATCAGGACTGGTGTCCCAATATAAACATTTTGCATCGCCAACAAAGTCAGGAAGTGTGTCAATTTCAGCTCGATTAGCAAATCTTAATAAATCACCTAATGTTTCATTGCCAAAGTCGAAAAATTGGCCGGTTTTGTTGCTGAAATAATTTTTTTGATTGAATGGAGGTGTTACTTCTTCTGATCCAAGACCTAAATCCCCATCCCCATCTTCGAAATCTATTAGTACAATTAGACTGTCAGCGTCATCACCAAGATCCTTAAAAATTATATTATTAAATTCTATTTTTGGAGTATTGGGAAATTCCGGAGCTTCAGAGCATGCAAATGCTAATAGACTAAAAAGTAATAAATTAAAAAGGGTCTTTTTCATAAATTCACAGCCTTAAAGTACACAACGATTGGACATTGATAAAAGTTTTGAGCAAAAATTAATCCAGGCTTCTGACAAAGAATTCGAAAAGTTGGCACTTCAGGTTTTTCAGTACCAGTACAAAAATAACGCTATTTACCATCAATATATTTCTTCTCTGGGTGTAAATGTTGAAAATATTAATCAATTAGAAGAAATTCCATTTCTGCCCATCCAGTTTTTTAAGAGCCACTCAGTAAAATCTGGTACATGGAATGAAGAAGAGGTTTTTGAAAGTAGTGGTACAACTGGCCAAATTACTTCTAAACATTATTTGAAATCCTCTGCATTTTATAGGCAGAATGCTCTGAATATTTTTAATCAGTCAATTGGTAATCCATCAGATTATCACATAATGGCTTTATTACCGTCATATTTAGAGCGCGGTAACTCTTCACTTGTGAAGATGGTGAAATTCTTCATAGATGAAAGCAGGTCAGAGTTCTCTGGTTTTTATTTAAACAACCATAAAAAGTTAGTGGATGATATTAATTCGGCACTGAAAACGGAAAAAAGAATTTTGTTAATTGGAGTAACTTTTGCATTACTAGATATTGCTGAAAAATTTAATATTGACTTAGCTGGTCATATTATTATGGAAACTGGTGGCATGAAGGGTAGGCGCAAAGAAATGACTAGAATGGAAGTTCATACTGTACTAAAAAAATCTTTTAATGTCGCCACTGTTTACTCGGAGTATGGAATGACTGAACTTTTATCTCAGGCTTATTCTGCGGGCAATGGGCTTTATAAATCACCCGATACTATGCGCATATTATTGAGGGATTTGTATGACCCATTCTATATTTCTAATTCTGTAAGACAAGGAGGTATAAATGTTATTGATTTAGCGAATGTTCATACTTGCTCATTCATTGAAACTCAGGACATTGGCAGAATATCTGGGGAATTTTTTGAAGTGTTAGGACGTTATGATAACTCAGAACTAAGGGGATGTAACCTGATGATTTAGATTAATTATTTGTGATCAATTACATTTTCTTTTGATTTAATGATTATTGTTTAATACTTTTAAGGTATCTTTTGGCTTTAAAATAAAACCACTACGTGATGAAATTAAGATTTGCTTTGTTCCTTTTAGTAGTTTTCGGAATGTCCGCTTGTACGCAGTACACCTGTCCGACTTATTCTAAAAAGGATGTAAAAAAGAAAGAAGTGGCAATAGAAAAGGAAAGAATCTAAGCGTCTTTCCTTTATCCATTTCAAGTATTTTTAGTGACGTCCTGCTCACTAATTTCATCACCTCCCATAATTACTAATCTTTCGACAACATTTCGTAATTCACGAATATTGCCTGTCCATTCTAATTTTTGAAGTAAGCTTACAGCTTTAGGGGTAATAGATTTTGGTTTAGTGCCGTACTCTGCGGCAATATCATGGAGAAATTTATCAGTAAGTAGAGGAATATCTTCTGCCCGATCTCTTAATGGTGGTACTTTAATTAGTATTACACTTAATCGATGATATAAATCTTCCCTGAAGTTTTTATTGGCTATTTCTTCTTTCAGATTTTTATTTGTAGCGGCAACAACCCTAACATTTACCGATATTTCTTTATCACCACCAACACGAGTTATTTTATTCTCTTGTAATGCTCTTAACACCTTTGCCTGAGCAGAAAGACTCATATCGCCAATCTCGTCTAAAAACAATGTACCATCATTAGCCAATTCAAACTTACCAATGCGCTGTTTAACGGCAGAGGTAAATGATCCTTTCTCGTGGCCAAAAAGTTCACTCTCTATTAATTCTGATGGAATAGCAGCGCAATTCACCTCTATCAGAGGACCTTTTGAACGAGAGCTCATTTCATGCAACTGCCTGGCAACTAGTTCTTTACCAGTTCCATTTTCGCCAGTTACTAAAACTCTGGCATCAGTGGGAGCTACCTTTTGGATGGTTTCTTTTATTTCAGATATAGGTTTGGAGTCTCCTACAATCATCGATCCTTTGGAAACCTTTTTCTTTAATACTTTGGTTTCTTTTACCAAAGTAGATTTGTCCATGGCATTGCGAATTGTAACCAGGAGTCTGTTGAGGTCTGGTGGCTTTTGAATGAAATCATAGGCACCTTTTTTAGTGGCTTCAACAGCAGTTTCAATTGTTCCATGGGCAGAAATCATAATGAACTGAGTATCTATACCTTCTTCAATGGCTTTTTCAAGTACTTCTAAGCCATCCATTTTCGGCATTTTCACATCACAAAGAGCTACATCAAACTTCTCTTTCATTAAAAGTTTGAGACCTTCCTCACCATCTTTAGCCTCTTCAATGGTGTATTTTTCGTATTCTAAAATTTCTTTGAGTGTATTCCTGATGCTCTGTTCGTCATCAATAATTAGAATTTTAGCCATTAGATCGTTTTATGATGATAAAAAAATGTAAGTCTATAAGCCGGGTTCTGTATCCACCAAAAGGTGGATTCTTGCCATTTATCTAGCCCTGACGTCACCATCAGGATCAAACGACCTACCCACTGATTTGGACGAGCAGCCCTCAAATACCAGCTTATTTGGTCTTTCAACTCGTGAGGTTTACCTAGCACCAGATATCACTACCTAGCCGGTGAGCTCTTACCTCACCTTTTCACCTTTTCCCTGACAAGTCAGGGTAGTTTGTTTTCTGTGGCACATTCTGTTGCTGATTGCTCAGCACCTTCCTGTTAGGAAGCACGATGCTCTATGTTGCCCGGACTTTCCTTATCCCGGTATAACCGGGACACGGCAAGACGACTTACTTTGCAAAAGTAGTTAATTCTATGATTTATGAAGTTCTTAGATAAGTTTTAGTGAACGTCTGCTCCAGTTAATTTGAATTCGTATTCATCAGCAACATTGGCAACTTCCTGAATAATTTCTTTCAGTAATTCTTCTGTAGCTGACTCAACAAAGCTTGACGCTTCTACATGAATAAAATCTTCTACAATGGCGAATTTAGCATGATTGAGGTTTGCATTTTCGCTAAGTAACAATTTAAGATCTAATCCATCTTCAAACTGACATACCTTGGAAGAAAACTCAATTCCAAGCCTATCGTATCGTGGGCTGTGCTTTAGCTTACCCAAAACGGTTTGAAAACGCTCATCAGGTAGGGGAACAATAATAATTGAAGTTCTAATATCGTATTCGGAATAGGTGCCGCCTATCTCTTCGGCATAACTCTCCATAAATGCATTAAGATCCATTTTTGGTTGGTTTTAGTTTGATTAGGTAAGTTAATTAATTGCAATCAATAATAAAATGAATGAAAATAGAATTTACCATTTCTCAACTCCAAGGTAGGACCGGGTATTTTTACCATATTCACAAAATATATTAGGGTATTTAGTGCTTTTGATCGGGTTTTATATTCATTTAAATCAAGATCTAGCCCGATGTAAAACTGTCTTTGAGGATTGAATCCTGCCGATTTATTTGAATCATCATTGGCAAAAATCATATCATTGGCACCATAACCCATTGCAATATTCAACCATTTAGGAAGCTTTGCATTGAATTTTGATAAATCGAAAGAAAGCCAGAAGGTTTGGGCATTATAATCTTTCAACAATTCTTCACTAAGGTTTTTGCCTAAAGTCTCTGGTCTGAGTTCAGCATAAGGACTTTGGCTAAATGAATATTTAGGGTGTACCCGAATTTCTCCCCAGGTTTTTTGTTGCCCATAAAAAAAGAGGCCGCCAGCTGTATTTGCTATAAGGTCGCCATAAGATGCGCCATATTCCGATGAAAAACCATCAAATATCTCAATAGGTGTTAAAGCAATTACGCTTGCAATGCTTCCCCAAAAAATAGATTTATCTTCATCCATATACGCCCAACGCAGTAATTTATACGAGGCGTTACTTATGTGAAATGCAGAATAAAAGTGGCCAACTTTATCTACTTGTTTCCATTCTCTATTGTCGTTGAAGAAGTGAAAACCTTTGCGCTCAAAATCTGAATACCATAGTTGGTCGAGCAAAACTAAGCTTGTAACATATGTAGCGGAACTAGCTATAAGAAGAGGTTTGAGACGGTTTTGGGTAGAGTCTTGAGTATAAGACTTACCTGAAATAGTTATGATTAAAAGAATGAGGATACCTATCTTATTCAGCTTCATCTTCTTCAGGCATAACGGCTTTCGCGTTTATATCTTCTTCCTCACTTTCTTCCTCCTCATTTTCTTCTCTGGCATTCTCACGGCTCTTTTTAAACAAGTCTTTAATTTCATCAAAACTTTGAGTGTGAATTAAGCTAAAGCCGGTGGTTACAGTATTTTGATTCTCTTCTGTAGGGTTGATAGGATTATAATTTGTTCGGTTGTACATTTTTACTTTAAACTTTCCGTTTTCTGTTAGTAGGTATTCCACCGTCCAATCTCCGGCAATACTTGAAACATCAGCTCTGTTTGCCTGATTTGTAAAGCCTCCATCTCTGGTTACGCGCAATCTCCCATCAAAAAACGAATAGGATAAACGCAGCTGAAATGTGTTAAAGGCCTCTTGATCTAACTTTCCAAAATCAACATCTATTTCCAGATTTTCATCTACTTGCGTGATCCAATAGGAAAGTTGATTTGATAATAGTTCACTCACACTACTTGTAATGGAACCGCCCGTGTTAAATGATTGTAAAGGCGAGAATTTTCTAAGGACAATGAGACTGAAAACTTGTCTTTTTAACTCCTGTTCGTCAATACTATTTTTAAATTTTAAAAACTCGAATTCTAAATCTACAGGGTCGCCATTAGGCAACTGAATGTTTCTTGGTAGCGTACCCGTTGTAATATCAAAATCAACACTTGGTGACAATAAAGCCCCATCTATCTCCAGAAGAACATTCACAGGATATTTCCTTCTTAATTCAATAACATCATTTAGGTCTGTATCGCCTCCTAGCTGTTGATCGGACAATAACGGCAAGAATGAAGCTAGCTGGCTGTAAGTAGCATTAATATCTAAAATACCTTGATAAGGGTCGCCATACCAGGATATTTTACTTCCTGGAAGAATTTCAAATTCCTTATTAATGAGATTATAAAGTGTGAAATTATAGCCGCCTTCTTCAATATTAAAATCGCCAAACATGTTGAATTCTCCTTTGGTGTCTATTTCCATTTTAATATCACCATTACCTCTACCTCGAATAATATCACCGGACTTTATGTCGAATATAATTTCACAATAGGCATCGTTTGTAATGTCCAAATCAAAATCAAGTTTAATCCCTCGCAAGTCAACGGATTCAATTTCATCTTGAATAAGTGTATTTAGGTCTTTGCCAAAATCAACAAAGTTGATATATTCCTCTTGCTCTATAGTTTCCGTATCGCCAATAGGTATATATATTTTTGTTCCTTTTTCTGTACGAGCATTCGCAGTAATGTTCATGTTGTTAAGTGGGCCATAAAATGAAATGGTACCTGTAGTTTCTCCATTTCCATAAAAAAGGCTATTGTCTTTGCTCGTTGTATTCAGTATTTGAAAGTCTTGGAAATCAGCATTCATTGAAATACCCATATTTTTAAAGTAGTCATGGGATATGTAGCCATTCAAACTCCCACTTTGTCCTTCTATATCTGTTAGTTTAATATTTCTAAAGCCTATTTTGTTTGAACTTAAGTAGAACTCACCGTCAAAGTCATAATCTGTATTGAGGTAATTCACATGAAGGTGCGCATTGTCAATTGTGCCATTACCATTAAAATTAGGTTTATCAGGGGAGCCAGTGATAAGCACCTCTCCGTTTAAGCTACCTGAAATATTAGTAAAGAAAGAAGATAGAAATGGTTCTATTATTTTAAGCTCTGTACCATTTAAATAGGCTTTTAACTTTAGTTGATTTGAACTGTAAGGGGAGTAGGTTCCGTTTAAATCTAGAATTTTATAACCTAATCTATTAAGCGTGCATTTTACCTGGCTTTCTTTTCTATTGTTATCCCAGTTCATTCTGGAAATCACATTCCCCACTAAAAAATTATCAATACTTAATCCATCAACAACTATGTTATTATCTATAAGTAAATCTGAATACACATTTTTAATACTTGCATAGCCATTCACCTTTCCTTCGATATTTTTATTGAGAATGGTGTTTAGGTTATCCAACTCTAGACTATCGATATTTAATTCTAATATAGCGTCTGGAGACTCGGCCACCTTCCCTATTAATGAGATGCTCTGGTATTTACTATAAAGTTTGATGTTTTCGAAGGAAATAGATTTGCCTGATAATGTGATCAGATTATTTTTTTCAATACTCCAGCTTTCATCCAAAATTTTCAAATCGGCATGGCTAAATCTAAACTGGACAGAATCTCTTAAGAAATCTACCGAACCTGTTATCAAGGCATTGTTGTCATAATCTGATTGTTCAATTTCAAAGTCATATTCTATATGACGGTTATCCCAAATGCCTTCAAAAATCATATCATGACTTCGCACTTTTGAAAATTCTTGAGTTTTAGAAGCCGCATACACCATAGCGAGCACATTGGTGCTATCCGATATCTTAGAAATGTTAACTTGCAGGTCGTTATTGGCAAATACATTGTTGTCTATAATAAGGCTATCAAAACGAGATTCTAAAGCTATGATGGATGTGTAGCCGCCAGTGATGCTACCGTTCAATTTAGTGGAGGGCGATATGTAAACATTGGGTGCAAATACTTCTAAAAGAGGATTCAAATCTTTAATGTTGATATTAAACTCAACATTATAATCCTCGTTTTTTACGTTTTTAGCCAGGTAATACTTTTTAATTTCATCACTGTTATTTCTCAGGCTTAACCTATATTCCTTTAAGAGGTTTTTCAGGCTTGTATATAGTTGAGTGATTTCAAATTCCCCTGATGCAGTGGCATTTAACAAGTTTGTTTTTAACAGTATTATTCTTTGTTCTTCGTCTCTATCAGATATTAATGACAAAGAATCTATCTGGATCGAGTTATTTCTATATTTCAGATAGGTCTTGCCCAAATTCGCTGCGCCTAATATCTCATCAATTTTAAGGCCTCTGGCATTTACATCAGCCTGACTTTTTATGAGCATTTCCTCTTCTGTGAGATTTAAGGCATGTAGATCGGTGGTATCAATTTTTGCTTTAATGTTAAAGAAGTTTAGGCCACCTCGAAGATCAATAGCACCAGTTAAGTCCAATTTAAGATTTGGATCATCAACCTTTAGACTACCTTCAAAAAACTCTTTGGCAAACCGGGCATTGGTTACAATATTTTGATAATCATAATTATTTATTCCAACAGTTTCAACAGTCCCGTTTAAGTTGAAGTCTGCTGTTTCGAGTGTGAATCCTGAACCTTTTATATTTCCGTTTACGGACAGGGCACCAAACAGGTCATTGTTGGTATAACCGCCTAAATCGAAGTTCTGCATCGATAAACGCCCACTGTATGATGATTTACTAATGTCCTCAGAAATTTTCAGGTTAATATCTGAGTCAATTCTACCATATTGTGTGTAAAAGGTTCCTAGTGCTACAAAATCACTGGGAAAACCTAAAAACTCTGCTGTAAAGCTTATGTGCTCTAAAGGTTGAAGACGTTTAAATGTTTTCTCTTTTACGTAGGGTTTTATATCAGTTGTGGTGATGTATGAATTGTAAAGGTCAAAGTCAATAAACGTTTCATCAAAATCTGGCAGACCTGTCATTCGAATCTTTCCTCTAATTGTGGTGCCGCTTCCAAATGATATAGAGGCTTTACTAAATAGAAAGGACCTAACTAGTCCGTTGAAATTCCCAGACACCGTATATTTCTCATTGAATTTTCTGAGTTGAGGTACAAAATAAGATAGGTCGTTAGTATGAATGATGGAATTATTCAGAGAGGCATTTACAAGCACTTTGTTATTAAAATTGCTCATATCCGCAGTACTGTTATAATCAAACCTTACAGAGTCTTTAATTATGCTCTGGCCTACCTTAAGCTCTAAATCATCAAAAAGCATAGCACTTTGTGAAACTGCAAACGAAGTTTTCATTTGATCGATCTTCATCTTCGTTTTTTTATCGTACCCCTTTAGAGAATTAACTTTTAACCCGAAGGTGTCGCTAACAGAGTAAATATTTTCAAAGCGCCCGTTAATACTGTCAATTTCAAAATGATAGTAATCAAAACGATCTGTTAGAGAATCTCTTTGCTGATCATTATAGCTGAAGTTTGACTTAAAAATATTAATGTTATCACAGGAAATATATGCTCTGGATTTGGCGCCTTCTTTTCGTGTGGCGTCTTTAATTTTTTTTATAAAATCATTGATGTTGAGTGTGGTCAGTGAGTCAGTATCGGTAAATACTTTTGTGAGGTAGACGTTGGCTTTGTTTATCACAATATCATCTAAATGATGATTTTCTTTATCAAGTAAATTAGTGAGATCAAAATCTAACTCAATTTTAGCAGCACTAATCATCGTGTTACCTTCAGGATCAATTACTTGTACACCTTCAATATCGATACTATCAAACCACCAAATTGAAATGTGTTGCAATGAAATATTATAGCCTAGCTTTGTAGATATTTTCTCGTTTAAATAATTAACGAGTTTTGTTTGAACATAGGGGAATTGTATTGCTCCTGCTGTGGCAAATAAGAGTAGCAATAAAGACAAGGCTAGCCATAAAACTGTCTTGACAAATCGATTTTTGATAACTTGCGCCAAATTTTAAAAAATGAACCCTATTATACTCGCTATAGAATCATCTTGTGACGAAACTTCCGCTGCTATAATCAAAAAGGGCAAAGTACTTAATAATATTATAGCAACGCAATCTGTACACGAAAATTATGGCGGAGTAGTTCCCGAATTGGCTTCAAGAGCCCATCAGCAGAATATTGTACCAGTTGTTGAAGAAGCCTTGAAAGGTAGCGGTGTAAATAAACAAGACTTGGATGCGGTGGCATTTACTAAGGGGCCAGGCTTACTTGGTGCCTTATTGGTTGGTTCTTCTTTTGCCAAATCATTAGCCCAAGGGTTGAATATTCCTTTAATAGGTGTTAATCACATGCAGGCGCATATTTTAGCCCATTTTATCGATGACCCAAAGCCAACCTTTCCATTTTTATGTTTAACTGTTTCCGGGGGACATACACAAATTGTGTCGGTAAAGGATTACCTGGATATGGAGATTGTGGGTGAAACACAAGACGATGCTGTGGGTGAAGCATTTGATAAATCTGCCAAACTATTGGATTTGCCTTACCCGGGAGGGCCACTGATTGATAAGTATGCACAGAATGGCAATGCGCATGCTTTCGATTTTCCTGATTCTGAAGTTGCTGAACTTGATTTCTCTTTTAGTGGTATAAAAACAGCGTTTTTATATTTTTTGAGAGATAGACTGAAGGAAGATCAAAACTTTATAAAGAACAATCTGAATGATATATGTGCGAGTTTGCAAAGATGTTTGGTTAATATGCTCACCAAAAGATTAATTAAGGCCTCTAAAAAATACGGTATTAAGGAGGTTGCAATTGCAGGAGGCGTATCGGCTAATTCAGGCTTGCGTAAGAGGCTGGATGAACTCGCTAAAGAGTATCATTGGAACGTGTACATTCCGGATTTTGAATACTGCACCGATAACGCTGGTATGATTGCCATGGCGGCTCATTATAAATACCTGGCAGGTGACTTTGAACCATTAACTACTTCACCAGATCCAAGAATGAAATTTTAGTTATGTTGGAGGGTTTAAAAATAGGAGAGAAGGCAACAGTAGAATATAAAGTTAAGCCAACTGATGTACCAAATTTTGATGGTAAGGATGTTCATCCTGTTTGTTCTACTTATGTATTAGCCAGAGAGATAGAATGGTCGTCCCGCCAATTTGTTTTAAAATATAAATTGGATGATGAGGAAGGTATTGGTACTAAATTAACTATTGAGCATATAGGGCCGGCTAAGGTTGGTGAGCTAGTATCAATTACGGCAGAGGCGATGGAGATAAAAGGTAATGAGCTGATTTGCAATTATATAGCTAAAGTGAGCGATCGTATCATTGCCAAGGGAACAACAGGACAGAAGGTGCTAAAAAAGAATGTGATCGAAAAGATTTTCTCTAAATTTGACGGCAATGACTAAGAAAGAGAAGGGGCGGTTTGCCAACGATATTAACATAAAAAATAAGCGGGCAAAGTTCGAGTATGAATTTATAGATAAATACCTGGCTGGAATAGTTTTAAAAGGCACGGAGATAAAATCTATTCGTGAGGGTAAAGTTAACTTACAAGATGGCTATTGCTATTTTAAAGATGGTGAGTTGTTCGTAAAAAATGTGCACATAGCACCATATGCACAGGGTTCATTTTATAATCATACAGAAGATAGAGAAAGGAAATTGCTCCTTAGAAAACAAGAATTAAGCAAACTTGAAAGTAAACTCAATGAAAAGGGTTTAACCATAATCCCAATAAGGCTATTTATCAACGACAGAGGATTGGCTAAAATGGAAATAGCTTTAGGCAAGGGTAAAAAATTGCATGACAAGCGCGATAGCATTAAAGAACGTGATGTGAAGCGGGAGTTGGATAGAATGAAGTTTTGAAAATGGAGATAGGTAATAAGGGTATAGCAAGGCTAAGTATTGTTCCGGTTCGTTCAGAGCCTAAAGATGCTGCTGAAATGGTGACCCAACTACTTTTTGGTGACCATTATACAATTACTGACATATCTGACAATAAGCAGTGGTGCAGAATAAAAATGTACTTCGATGGTTATGAGGGCTGGATTGATGCAAAGCAGCACCATGCCATTTCGAATGAGTATTTTGAACAAATCAATAATTCAGATTATAAAATTTGCACAGACCTATCTGCTACTATTCTCTTCAATAAACATCAAACCAATATTGTAATGGGCAGCGTATTGCCTATTTCAACGAATGAAATATTTAAGGTAGAGGAGCAGCTTGCATTTAATGGTGAAGCAAAAAGTTTGAGTTCGAAAAGAGACGTAGAGTTTTTAATACAGACTGCTAAGAAATATTTGAATGCACCATACTTATGGGGTGGTCGTACTCCTTTTGGTATTGATTGCTCTGGTTTTACGCAAATTATTTTTAGAATGAGTGGCTTTAAACTGCCTAGAGATTCTAAAGACCAAGCCCTTAAAGGTGAATTAATTGAGTTTGATAAAAGACAAGCTGGTGATGTGGCGTTCTTTGCCAATAAGGATGGTAAAATTATACATGTAGGCGTTTTAATCAATGAGAACGAAATCATTCATTCTTCCGGCAAGGTAAGAATTGATTCATTTACACAAGAAGGAATAATACATTCTGATAGTCAGCAGAATACTCACAAACTTCATTCTATTAGAAGGATTATCAAATTGTAAAATAACGATACGCCTCTTATCGTTTCTTGCATACCCCATCATTACGGGGTATCTTAAACGGATGAATAGGAAGGTTTTAGTACTTAATCAGGATAATAGCCCCATTTCTGTATGTACAGTTCAGAGAGCTTTTCTACTGAATTACCTTCGAAAATCGGAGTTGGTTCAGCCAGCGAATGGCTACAAATTGAGGTCAATTACTCAGTCTTTTCCAATGCCGGCAGTTATAAGGCTCAATAAATATGTGAATGTACCATATAAAGGAGTTGCACTTACACGACAGAATATTTTCAGAAGAGACAATTTCCAATGTCAGTATTGTGGGCAGTCAAAGGACCTTACCTTAGATCATGTGATTCCTCGCTCAAAAGGAGGAAAATCAGTATGGGCCAATCTCGTAACAGCCTGTAAGCGTTGTAATACTAAAAAAGGTGATAATTCTCCTGAACAGGCTGATTTATTATTAAAAACCAAGCCATTTAAACCTTCATACGTACTGTTTCTTCGAGATTTCTCAGGGATGTTTTGCGAAGAATGGAAGCCTTACCTTAAAGTTAAAAACAAGTAGTTAGAAGTTAAGTGAAAAGGCTGTTCCATGGCCTAGTTCTGAATCTACTGTTAGAGTGCCATTATGTAGCTGCATAATTTGTCTTGATAAGCTTAGTCCTATTCCGCTTCCCGTAGGTTTTGTAGTGTAAAAAGGGATAAAAATTTGCTCCAATGCCTCGCGCGCGATACCGGAACCATTATCTGATACTACTATTTTAGGATTATTCGAGTCGTTATAGCTGACGGAAATAATAATTCTTGGGTTTTTGATTCCTTCCATAGCCTCAATAGCATTCTTAACTATGTTAATAAGTACTTGCTCAATCAGCTCTTCATCGCCATTAATGATAATATCTTTTGATACTATGGCCGTTTCAATGGTTACATTGGCCTTTCTTAGCTCAGCTTTTAGAAGCTGTAGTAAATGATCTATCAGGGCATCGGCATGTATTGGTTGAATTTTAGGTAATGGTATGGAAGTGTAATCTCGATAGGCATTGATGAATTTAATGAGCCCCTTACTTCGGCCCTCAATGGTTTCAATGCCATCATGTAAATCATCTACAGCATCTTCATTTAAATGATATAAATCTCCTTTTTGCACCAGATCTTCTATTAGCACATCTTTTAAAGTGGAGGTAAGCGATGCAATAGGAGTGATGGAATTCATGATTTCATGGCGTAGTACTTTGGTAAGATTCTGCCATGCTTCTAATTCTTTCTTCTGTAATTCAGGTTGAATGTTTTGCAGTGCAACTAATTTTACTTTTTTGCCTCTTAACACAATTTCAGTGGCTGTAACCGATAATTGAATTTCGCCTTCAAGCCTGAACAGCTCGCTTTTGCCTGTAGGAAGATCGAAGAGTACTTTATAAAGCCTAGACTGTGTTTCAATCAGCTCTTCAATATTTCTGAGTGTGTCGATTTTCAAAAAACGTTTAGCTGTTGCATTTATTAACTGTACATTTCCATCGAGATCGAAAGATATTAATCCGGTGGTAACATGCTCTACTATCGTGTTTAGGTAAAGCAAGTGTTCCTCTTTTTCACTTCTTGCTTTTCTAAACGCTTCTAATACCTGGTTGAATGCCAGGTTCAACTCCTTAAAACTTTTACCCAAGCTATCATCGGCAGAAAAGCCTGAAACAAAATCAGAGTATTTTACAGACTCTAGGAAACGGGTAAGTTTTCTGTTTGTATTTGATATAAACCGAAATAGCTCTGCAAGCTGAAATATAACTACCAAACCTAATACAGCGGCCGTTACATACATATCGGGCGTCATGGCGCAGAAAATAGTTACCGCCATGGTGAGCCCTAAAAGAACTACACGGGAAAGCGTACGAAACCGAAAGTCATTAAAGACCATATTTCTCTAATCTTCTATAGAGTGACGATCGTGTAAGCCCAAGTTCAGAAGCAGCCTGAGTAATATTGCCATTATACTTCTTCAATACTTTTCTAATCAATATTTTCTCTACCTCCTCCAATTTAAACTGATCGAGCATCACATTTTCTGCATCATTATTCGATGGCTGTCCCTGATTGGTAAAGTTGAAATCCTCAGGCTGTAGCACTTGCGAATTGCTCATAATCACTGCTCGTTCAAGAGAGTGTTGCAGCTCACGAACGTTACCAGGCCAATGATGCTTTTGCATTCTGGAAAGGGCTCCTTCACTAATTTTGCTCACACTTTTGGAGTACTTCTTATTGTAGTGATCCAAAAAATGATTGGCTAATAGAGGAATGTCCTCTAACCTGTTTCTTAAAGAAGGCAGTTCAATTTCAATAGTATTGATTCTATAGAGTAAGTCTTGTCTAAACTTATTCTCCTTTACCATATCATACAATGGCATGTTAGTAGCACAAAGTAATCGAATGTCAATGTTAATTTCTTTATTCGAACCCACTCTGCTTACCTTCCTATTTTGCAGAACTGCCAATAATTTAGCCTGTAAAGGCATACTTAAATTCCCAATTTCATCAAGGAAGAGCGTTCCGCCATTGGCAATTTCAAACCTACCAGCCCGATCTTCTTTAGCATCTGTAAAAGCGCCTTTTTTATGGCCGAATAGCTCACTTTCAAAAAGGGTTTCACTTACTGAGCCTAAATCAACATTCACAAAAACTTTATCTCTCCTTGGTGAATTATTATGAATGGCACGTGCTACCATTTCTTTACCTGTCCCGTTTTCCCCAAGAATCAACACATTGGCGTCAGTAACCGCTACACGATCGATCGTCTCAAATGTTTTTCTAATAGCTGGGCTTTGGCCGATGATGTTATCGTACTTATTGTTGATCTGAAGGTTTATCTCCTTCTGCTTGGATCTTAAATCTTCAATTTCCAGCTTAGATTCTCGCAATCTCATGGCTGAGTATAAAGTGGCGAGAAGTTTTTCATTCTCCCATGGCTTTAATACAAAATCAGTGGCTCCGGCCTTAATAGCCTTGACAGCCATTTGCACATCGCCATAAGCTGTTATAAGTACAACTACAGCTGAAGGATCCATTTCTAAAATTTGCTCCAGCCAGTAATACCCCTCTTTTCCACTACTCACATCCTTTGTGAAATTCATATCCAACAGAATCACATCGTAATTTTCATTATTAATGAGTGAAGGAATGGCTTCAGGGTTCTTTTCGAGATCTACCAGTGCAAAGTGCCGCTTTAAAAATATCTTCGCTGCTTTTAGTAAGTCTTCGTTGTCATCTACTATCAGAATCTTCCCAGATTTCGTATTTTTTTCAGTCATAGTTGAGTTTTATGGATATGTACTCGCTTAATATCAAAGTTGATACCGAATTGTTCTTAAATGGTTCTATATGAGAGTAGAAGCCCAAAAAAAGGATTGAGTGGTACATATTGTTGTTAATGAGATTAGGCAAGTATACGATAACTTTTCTGAAATGTTCGCATACGGACAGTTTCGTTCATCAATGAACGGTATCGGACTCTGACATGTTCGAAAATGCCCAATTATCGATAAAATTACATTTGGCACACTTGTTGGCATTCCACTAACCACATAAAATACGCGACTACAAATTGCATGGATAAGAAAATCAAAAAGAAGAAATGGACGGTTAAGCGAATCTCTACTATTGGAGGCGCTACTCTACTGGTAGTATTTGTTGCTTACCAACTACTGTTTGCGGACAGGAGATCGAAATTAAATGTTGAAAAAGAAAAAATTACGATCGCTGAAGTGAAGAGAGGAGTATTTCAGGAATTTATACCTCAAACCGGAACGGTAGAACCAAGTGTCACTTTTTACCTTGATGCCATAGAAGGCGGACAGATTAAAAAGGTTTACAAAGAAAGTGGAGCTATGCTGAAAAAGGGGGATGTGATAATGGAACTCTCCAATTTAAATAGAGAACTAAGCGTGTTAAGCCAAGAGGCTTCTTTGAATGAGAGTATTAACCGTTTAAGGCAAACCCGTTTGCAATTGGAGCAGAATGATTTGCAACAGCAACAAACACTAGCTTTAATTGAGAACCAGCTCGAGATATTAGAACCACAATATAAAAGACAAAAGGCACTTTATGAGAAGGAGCTTATTTCTAAACAGGATTACGAGCAAACTAAAGCTAATTACGAATACAATCTTAAGAGAAAGGAAATTACTTATAAGAGTTATAAGAATGACTCTTTATCCAGGGTAACACAGTTAGTACAACTAAACGAGTCAGAAAGACGTATGATGACTAGTCTAACAGGTGTTGCTCAAATTTTGGATAACCTAACAATTAAATCGCCAATAGATGGATTGTTAACTGCCCCTCAGATGTATGAAGGGCAAACGGTGAATCCGGGACAGAGAGTAGGGCAGGTTGATAAAGTAGGCAGTTATAAGGTAAGCGCTCAGATAGATGAGTTGTATTTACCTAGAATATCAACAGGATTGAAAGCTACAACCAGTTTTGCTGGTGGAGACTATGAATTAGAGATTACTTATATTTATCCTAATATCAATAACGGTAGGTTTCAGGTAGATATGCAATTTTTAGGAGAAGCCCCTGAAGGAATTAGAAGAGGTCAATCGCTCAGATTGAGAATAGAGCTAGGGCAATCTTCTGAGGAGCTATTGTTGCCAGTGGGTGGTTTCTATAAAGATACAGGCGGCAACTGGGTGTTTGTGGTTGATGATTCAGGAGCAAAAGCAGAGAAGAGAGACATAAGACTGGGTAGAAAGAACACTGAACACTTTGAAGTATTAGATGGGTTAGATCCGGGAGAGAGAGTAATTACTTCATCGTACGACAACTTTGGAGATAACGAGGTACTCGTATTACAATAAAAAAGGTCAAAACTTAAACAAGAACTAAACATTACTGAAATGATTAAAATCAAAAACTTACAAAAGGTTTACACTACTGATGAAGTAGAAACAACAGCGCTAAACAGTATAAACATCGAGATAAAAGAAGGGGAGTTTGTAGCGATCATGGGTCCATCTGGATGTGGAAAATCTACCTTATTGAATATTCTTGGTTTGTTGGATAACCCAACAGACGGTGAATACCACTTTGGTGAGCATGAAGTATCTAATTATTCTGAAAGACAAAGAGCTCAGTTAAGAAAAGGATCTATCGGATTCGTTTTCCAGAGCTTTAACTTAATTGATGAACTAACTGTATTTGAAAACGTAGAGCTACCATTATTATACTTGAAAGTACCTTCTGCTGAAAGAAAGCAAAGAGTGGAGGAGGTTTTAGAGCGTATGAACATCATGCACAGAAGAAACCACTTTCCGCAGCAGCTTTCAGGTGGTCAGCAGCAAAGAGTGGCCATAGCCAGAGCTATTGTTGCCAAGCCAAGAGTAATATTAGCCGATGAGCCTACTGGTAACTTAGATTCAGCGAATGGTGAAGAGGTAATGAAGCTTTTAGCTGAATTAAATGAGGAAGGAACAACGATCATCATGGTTACACACTCACCTTACGATGCAAATTATGCACACAGAGTGATTAACTTATTCGATGGTAAAGTAGTAACTGAGAACATCAAAGAGCAGTTTCATATTTAAGTGAACTGTAAATAAAATTGAATCCCGATGCAACCCATCGGGATTTTTTGTCGTAAGGTACTATGCAATGCAAGGTAACTTGCAAAAAAAATCAACTTTAGGTGCAACCTTTTCTTAAAAAGTGCATCTAATGGAAAAAGGTCAAAAACTCAAAACAACAACCCATGATTAAGAATTACCTCAAACTCACCTTCCGGAGTCTTTGGAAAAAAAAGACATTCGTAACTATTAATGTACTTGGTTTAGCCATCTCAATAGCGTGCTGCATTGTCGCATATCTCAATTATGACTATGATGCGAGCTTTGATGTAGAGCACACTAACAAAGAGAATATTTACAGGCTCAATAGTCTTAGGAATTTTCAAGGTAGAATTACCAAACACGGCATCATTCCTAGACCCCTCGGTGCCTTGGCTGCAGAAAATGTTTCTGATTTTGATAAAGTAGCCAATTATATCAATCCTAATGAGAAGTTTAGAATAGAAGATGAGCTATTTAACACCAATATAGTTTTTACTGAACCTTCATTTTTTGAAATATTTACTTTTGAGCGAGCTCAGGGTCAATTGGATATCACTGAAAATGCCAATATTGTCATCAGTGATGAGTTAGCTCAAAAGTATTTTGGAGATGAAGATCCTCTAGGCAAAGTAGTTACGCAAGTTTTAGATAGTGGTGTTCGTGACTATAAAGTAGCAGGTATCTTTAAAAAGAAGCCGCAAAACTCAAGTTTTGGTGGAGTAGAGGCCTTTGCTTCCTTCGAAAACTATTACCTCACAGACCCTGAAAGAAAAAAAGATGATTGGACGCGTTGGACTACAACTTTCGCGCTTTTAACTGATAATTCAAGAATTCCGGCCATTGAAAATCAATTAAATGAATACATCTCGCTCCAAAATGAGGCAAGAGAAGATTTTCAGATAACTAATTTTTATTTAGATCCTTTGGTGGGTATGGCATCCAGAGCTTCCTCTGATGATGTGAGTGGCTGGACCTGGCAGGCCATGCATCCTATGGCTGTAATTGCACCAGCTATAATGGCCGGACTGCTTCTTTTATTGGCTTGCTTTAATTTTACGAATACAAGTATTGCTATGGCTGGCTCTCGATTAAAAGAGATTGGTCTTAGGAAAGTGATGGGTGGTATAAGGCTTCAATTGATAAGGCAATTTATGCTCGAAAGCCTTGTGCTATGCTTTATTTCATTAATACTTGGAGTAATTATAGCTGAATTATTAGTGCCGGCTTACGCTCAATTATGGGAGTTTGATTTACAATTAGTGTATTCTGAAAATCTGGGGTTATTTGGATTTTTAGGTGGAATGCTTGTTTTAACAGGATTACTCGCTGGTAGTTACCCCGCATTTTACATTAGTAAGTTTGAGCCGGTTACAATTCTAAAAGGCACCCAGAAATTTGGTGGTACAAGCCCGTTTACAAAGGTGTTACTTACCGGTCAATTGATCATCGCTTTACTGGCTATTATCGCAAGTATATCATTCATACAAAATGCCAAGTATCAGAAAGAGTTTGATATGGGCTATAAAGGTGACGGTATCATTCACGTTGCCTTTGATAACTACGATGAATATGAAGTCTATAAAAATGCTGCTGTAAATGATGGCAGAATTATTTCCACGACAGGATCACAAGATCAATTATTTGAAGCCTACAGAAATGATCCAATTAGATTTGAAGATCATCAGGAGGAGGTAGATATTTTAAAAGTAGATGAGAACTATCTCGAAACTATGAATATCAGACTGGCAGAAGGTAGAAATTTTGTAAAGGATAGTGAAACGGACATAAAAGAATCGATTCTGGTTACAAAAGAACTTGTGAAGCGCTTTAAATGGGATAACCCAATTGGCAAACGATTAGTTTGGGCAGATACTGTTCAATTGTTCGTAGTAGGTGTGATTGATGATGTATATACAAGATCGTTATGGAATCCATTAGAACCGATGATTTTAAGAATGTCTGCAAAAGAGGATTACAGATTTTTGACAGTAAATACAAGACCATCTGAAGTGGTTGAAGTGAATGAATATTTGGAAGCAAAATGGAAAGAAATATTTCCGGATAGGTTGTATACTGGCGAGTATATTAATCTTGAAGTTACCAGTGCCAATAATGTGAATAAAAACATTGTAACAATGTTTACCTTTTTAGGCTTAGTTGCCACGATACTATCTGTATCAGGATTATTTACACTTGTTTCATTACATATTCTTAAAAAGCTTAAAGAAGTGGCTGTACGTAAAGTATTGGGTGCGTCCGTTAGTAGTGTGGTGCTGAAATTAAACAAACAGTTTTTCATCATCATGCTAATTGCTATAGTGATTAGCTCAACTATCAGTTACTTCATGATTGGTGGATTAATGAGCTCTATCTGGGCGTATCATGTTGAGTTAGGAGCTTTCGTATTCTTAACATCAGGCTTAGTATTCTTATTAATTTCTACCCTAACCGTGGGAACAAAGGTGTATAGTGCAGCAGCATCTAATCCTGTTAACTCGTTAAGGAATGAATAAAAAATACGTGAGACTGTAACATTTGGTCATAATTACAGTCTCATACAATATCAAACAACAACACTTTCAAGGTCATGCTTAAAAACTATTTTAAAGTTGCCCTGCGCAACATCCAGAAACAGAAATTCTTTTCTATTATTAACATCTTAGGTCTTTCTGTAGGAATGGCCGGTGCCTTGTTCATTTCATTATATATTTATGATGAACTGAATTTTGAAAAATTCAACGAAAAAGTGGACAGTATTTATCGAATTAGTTTACACGGTAAATTATCTGAGCAAGAAATCTATACTACTAATTCATGTCCTCCTTTAGCTCAGGCGTTGATAGATGAGATTCCTGAAGTAGAAGAATCAGTACGTGTACGCGACATGGGCGAGTGGATCTTTAGAAATGGTACTTTGGCCTTTAATGAAGAAAATGTTTACGCAGCTGACTCCAACTTCTTTAGTGTATTCAGTTTTAAGATGCTGCATGGTAACCCGCAGACTGCTCTAGTTGAGCCTAATACAATGGTTCTATCCTCAGACCTGGCCATTAAATATTTTGGTAGCGAAACAGCGGCTCTGGATCAGATCATGAATATTGGTAATAATAAGGGTGAATATAAAGTGACTGGTATCATGGAGAATTCCAGACCTGATTCACATTTCAATTTTGATGTGATTCTGTCTATGCGGTCAATTCCCTGGTTGAACAATAGTAACTGGTTGAATAATACATTATTGACATACTATGTGCTAAGACCAGGCGGAGATCCAAAAGCTGTTGATGAAAAATTAGAGCCAATTATGGCGCGTAATGTTACTCCGATAATGCAGCAATTTGTGGGTAAATCTTTAGAGGAGTTTAGAGAAGAGGGTGGTATTTACGAGTATTTCAGCTTTCCTTTAAACGACATTCATTTGTACTCTGATTTTGAAGATGAACCAACACCAACTGGAGATATTTCTTATATCTATATCATGACAGGAATTGGCCTTTTCATAATCCTGCTTGCATGTATTAATTTTATGAACCTTACAACGGCCAGATCTGCCGGACGAGCCAAAGAAGTAGGATTGAGAAAAACATTGGGATCTCTAAGACAAACGCTTATTGCTCAATTCTTAGCCGAGTCTATGATATATTCTGTGTTTGCAGGACTTATTTCTCTATTAGTGGTTTACTTGTTACTACCTTCTTTCAATTCTTTGGCTGGTAAGTCTCTTACGTTTGTAGGTATTTTAGAACCTACAATTTTGTTCACTTTTTTAGGTCTGATTCTTATTGTAGGTATTCTCGCAGGCAGCTATCCGGCCTTTTACTTAACTAGTTTTAAAATAACAGAAGTACTCAAAGGAAAGCTGAGAGCAGGAATGAAATCCGGTGCAGTGAGAAGTGTACTAGTAACATTCCAGTTTTGGATATCTATTGTGCTGATCATTTGTACAGCCATAGTTTTTCAACAGCTTGCATTTATTCAAAACAAAAACTTAGGTATCGATAAAGAGCACATTTTAATTATCGAAGATGTAAGTCGTTTAGAGAATGATGTTCAGGCGTTTAAAAATGAATTGGTCACTAATTCTTTTGTAATGGGTGCAAGCTTTTCTAATAATACTTATCCTGGTACAACTAATAATACTGTTTTTAAGACAACAACCTCTGATCAGGATTATCTGGCGGCAACTCATTTTTCAGATTATGATCATCCTAAAACTTTAGGCTTTAAAATGGTTGAAGGGAGATATTTCTCAGAAGACTTTCCGGCTGATACTGCGGTAGTGGTTGTAAATCAAGCAGCCGTTAAAATGTTTGGTTGGGAAAATCCCTTGGAATCAAAAATCATCAACTTCAATTTCGATGAGCCCACTGAAATGGAGGTGATAGGGGTTACTGAAGATTTTAGTTTTGAGAATTTAAAAATTAATGTAAGGCCATTGATTCTATTACTAACCAAAGAGGCCAATACACTTTATTTAAGATATTCAGGTGAGAAACCGGAAAATGTGTTGAATGCTCTTCAAGGCACATGGGATAAGTATGCCAATGGCGAGCCTTTACAATATTCTTTCTTAGACGAGGAGTATGACGAGGCATTCAGAGCAGAGCAGCGTCTTGGTCAGGTATTTACAGTGTTCACCATAGTGGCCATTTTCATTGCTTGCCTTGGATTGTTTGGTTTATCAGCGTTTATGGCAGAACAACGAACCAAGGAAATTGGAATTAGAAAAGTGATGGGGGCCAGCGTATGGAAAGTTACCGGACTAATGTCAAAAGACTTCTTAAGATTGGTAATCATAGCCTTTGTTCTTTCAATCTATCCGGCATATTACGCCATGGATCAATGGCTCAATGACTTTGCCTTTAGGATTGACATTAGCTATTGGGTTTTTGCAATAAGTGGAATTGTTGCCATTGGTATTGCCTATTTAACTGTAAGCTATCAATCGCTTAAAGCAGCCAAAGTAAATCCGGTGGAGTCTTTGAGATACGAATAATTTGCATGGAGCAAAGAGCAAAGAGCAAAGAGCAAAGAGCAAAGAGCAAAGGGCATAGAGCAAAGAGCATAGAGCATAGAGCAAAGAGCAAAGAGCAAAGAGCATAGAGCAAAGAATAGATTAAATACTCTGAGCCCCGTGCCCTTTGCTCTAAGCCTATACTACTACATTCACAATCTTATTCGGAACCACGATCACTTTTTTAGGGTCTTTACCCTCCAACCATTTTTGGATTATTTCAGAAGCTAATACCTGCTTCTCAATATCTTGTTTTGGCATATCCAAAGGAAAGCTCATTTTGGCTCGCATTTTTCCGTTTACAGATACAGGATACTCGTGTTCACTTTCTACCAGGTATTTTTCATCATACTCTGGGAAAGTAGCTTTTGTTACACTTTCTACATGGCCTAATTTGCTCCATAATTCTTCAGCTATATGCGGTGCATAAGGTGAAAGGGCAATTACTAATGGTTCAAGAACCTTAAACTTGTTGCACTTCAATGAAGTAAGTTCATTGGTGCAAATCATAAATTCACTTACCGTGGTATTGAATGAATAGTTCTCGATATCCTCCTTCGTTTTCTTAAGAGTTTTATGAAGTACTTTTAACTCTTCTTTGGTAGGCTCTGCATCACTTACTTCAAACTGATCCTGATCATTATGGAAGAGGTTCCAGAACCTTCTCAAAAATTTGAATACACCATCAATTCCATTTGTATTCCATGGCTTAAACTGCTCTAACGGCCCAAGAAACATTTCATAGAGTCTTAATGTGTCTGCTCCATAACGTTCAATGATATCATCAGGATTTACCACGTTGTATTTGGATTTTGACATTTTCTCTACTTCTGAGCCACACAAGTACGATTTGTTTGCTTCAGGTATGATAATAGCATCAGCCAGTTCTGGTCTCCAAGCTCTAAACTCAGCTATTTCAAGTACATCATTATTAACTAAGCTAATATCTACATGCCTTGGCGTGATTTTATAGTCGGTTAATTTGGTGAACGACCATGAAGTATTGTTCTTTTTGTTAAATGACTCGATACCTTCATTAATTAGTCGCTCAATGATATCACTTTCAGCCTTGGTGATGTTTGATTTCTTTATTTTGTCAACAACACCTTTCGAGAGATAAATCTCAGGGCTTGCATCGGCAGAATCATCGGTTTTGATATTCAAGCGATAGACAAAGCTCGAAACACCCTGAATCATTCCCTGGTTGATTAATTTCTTGAATGGTTCATCAACGGTAACTAGTCCTAAGTCATATAAAAATTTAGTCCAGAACCGTGCGTACAATAAGTGACCGGTAGCATGTTCAGAACCGCCAATGTACAAATCAACATTTTCCCAATAGGCTTGTGCATCTTTGCTTACGAATTCCTTTTCGTTGTGAGCATCCATATAACGGAAGAAGTACCAGCTACTGCCAGCCCAACCCGGCATTGTGCTTTTTTCAATAGCATCACCTTGTTCTGTTTCCCAGTTAGTTGCTCTTCCTAATGGTGGTTCACCATCTTCTGTTGGTAAATATTTATCCACCTCAGGTAAAACCAAAGGCAGCTTAGATTCATCCATGAGGTAAGGGATATCATTCTTAAAATAAACAGGCAATGGTTCGCCCCAATATCGCTGGCGCGTGAAGATGGCATCTCGCATTCTGTAGTTTACCTTACCGCTACCAATGCCTTTCTTTTCTAATTCTTCTATACCTCTTTTTATTGCTTCTTTTGGAGATAGGCCATTTAAAAAATCAGAATTAATGATTTTCCCTTCCCATGTAGGATCAGCTTTCTCCTCAATGTTCATTGCATCATTAATGGCAGGGATGGGCAAATCAAAATGCTTGGCGAAATCATAATCTCGCTGATCACCAGAAGGTACTGCCATTACTGCACCCGTCCCGTAACCTGCTAATACATAATCTGCTACCCAAACTGGCACTTTCTCTCCGCTGAAAGGATGAATCGCAAAGGTTCCGGTAAATGCACCTGTAATGTGCTTTACATCCATCATACGGTCTCTTTCCGATCTGTTTTTAGCCACTGATACATATTCTTCTACCTCTGCTTTTTTATCGACAGTGGTTATTTTCTTAACTAGATCATGCTCTGGGGCAAGCGCTAAGTATGTAACACCAAAAACAGTATCTAACCTGGTGGTAAATACTTTAATTTTTTCCTCATGGCCATCCAGCTCAAACTCAAATTCAGCACCGATTGATTTACCAATCCAGTTGCGTTGCATTTCTTTAACTGGCTCTGGCCAATCAATTTTTTCAAGACCTTGCAATAAACGCTCGGAGTATGCAGTAATCCGCATCATCCACTGCATCATGTTTTTGCGAATAACGGGGTGGCCACCTCTTTCACTGAAGCCATCTTTTACTTCGTCATTAGAAAGTACTGTACCCAAAGCCGGGCACCAGTTAACTGTTGTGTTTGCCAAATAGGCCAATCTGTATTTTAGAAGTATTTCCTGTTGTTCTTTTTCGGAAAAACCATTCCAAGTACTCGCATCGAATAGAGGAGTGTTATCATCGCATTTGGCTTTGATGTTTTTGTTACCTTCTTTCTCAAAAGTTGAAATTAGGCTAGCTATCGGCTGAGCTTTATCGGCTTTCTGATCATACCAGCTATCAAAAAGCTGCATAAAAATCCATTGCGTCCATTTATAGAATTTAGGATCGCATGTTTGAACCTCTCTATCCCAATCAAACGAGAAACCTATATTTTCAAGCTGCTCTTTATATCTTTTGATATTTTGTTCGGTAGTAATAGCTGGGTGCTGCCCGGTTTGAATTGCATACTGTTCTGCCGGTAATCCGAAAGCATCAAAACCCATGGGATGCAGAACGTTGTACCCGTTCAATTTCTTAAATCTCGAAACAATATCAGAAGCGATATAACCTAGAGGATGGCCTACATGTAATCCTGCTCCTGACGGATAAGGAAACATATCTAACGAGTAAAATTTTGGTTTGTCGGAATTGTTATCAGCCTGATAGCACTTGTTCTGCTGCCAATACTTTTGCCACTTTTTCTCTACTTCTCTAAAGTTATACTCTGCCATTGCTTAAAAATTAAGCTGCAAAAATAAAATTTTAAGCTGTTAGAGTTTAACTAATGACTATTAAATTATCGAGGAATTAGTTTATAAGCTCTTGTCTAATTTTTGCAGCAAGTTTATTGATATCTACTTGCTCAATAGGGTGCTTAAAATCTGCAAATTCAATGTATTTGGCATTGGGAATATCATGTGCAGCAGATTCAGACTCTTCTTTACTTACCATATTATCTAGTGTGCCGCGTGTAATCGTGACAGGGATGGTAATTTCTTTAAAAGTATTGGTGGTAAGAAGTGGATTATTACCCAGATTGATCATTAAATCAGCCGTTCTGTGCATTACTTCTTTCCAGTCTAAAGGGAAATGTCTCTCCGCCAACGCTGTGGCAAATGCAGGAACTTTTTCTTCAATTTTCGCAGGGTTCAGCATCTTTATTTCATGAGCTGCTGATTCTGGTGACCAATGAAATTTTGTCCCTAAAGTGAATACGCCTGATATTTTCTTACTAGTACGAGCAAGGTTAAGTGCTACATAGCCACCCATACTATAACCGAAAATAAGAACGTCTTGTAACTTGTTTTCAGAGAGAAACTGATCTAGTTCAAGTGTGAATTGGGGAATTGAGAAGTTATTACTAAAATCTTTACCACCATGACCTGAAAAATTAAAAGTATGAACCTGAAATTCAGAGCTTAATTCAGATTGTAAATTGAAGAATTGTTTTTCTGACCCAAGTGCCCCATGTAATATGATGAGATTAGGTTTGCTCAATTTAATGCCTCTGTAAGAGCTGTTACATCCGCTGATAAATGAGCCAAATCTTTGGTTTGATCTTTTAAGGCGCTAATTAAGTAGCCAGGTACCGGTTTTTCAGCGACCACTTTTGAAAGTATATCCTTCAATAGAGTTTTTAACTCCGTATTTTCTGCAGACACTTTAGGAAGCATTTTATTGATAATGGTTATAGCTGGATGTTCAGTATTCTTGAGTTCTGCTACTTCGAGGTTACGCTTCATTGTATTTTTTTCAATGCATGCATTGTATCTGTCAATGATCTCATCCAGGTCATTTTTCTTTAGTTTCTTTTCTTCTATTGCTTCAGACACACCATCGCAATCGGAAAGAAATTCTGTGAGTTGCTTTTTAAAACTGATGTTAGGTACGACTAAACCATCCCCATCAAGTTTTTCTAAATAGCGGGAGCCAAAGTCATAGGATTCATCCTCACGGAAGTAATAAAGGCTCAAATACCCCAATTTTTCCACACGCATAATTCTGTATTTATTATTGAGCCTTACGGTATGATACAACTCATCATCTTTCGTGAAACCGGTTATTTCATAGGCTTTATACCGAGTTCTTCCTTCATCGTTTTTAAGTACCACATCTTCAAAAAGCATTTCAGGTAACTCGATAATAACTTTTCCGGTGAGGGTATCTCCGTCAAGTATAAAAAGCTTATCCTGTGCCGAAAGTGAAAAACTGGCGAGTATAAAAACTAAGAATAGGAATCTATGCATGGCTGTGTCATTTGCTGGCAAAAATAATATTATTTATCACTTTGTTCACCTTTTTTCAGCCTTCCGGCATCTTTTAAGGCTTTGTTGATAATCCACTCAATTTGGCCATTAACGGACCGAAATTCGTCAGCAGCCCACTTTTCAACAGACTTAGCGAGTTCCGGGTTTAAACGTAACACTATTGGCTTTTTTTTGGCCATCAGTTATTATCCTTTTTATTCATCAATTTTTGCATTGTATTGGCAACTTCATCAGGAAATTGTGTTCCAATAACTATTAACTGGTTTTGAATTGTTTTTATGAATAGCGCAGTATTCCCTGAAGTATTAACAAGTAATTTTCCGCTTACTTTTCTATATCCCCAACCTCCAAATTCTGTGATCGGATTAAATTTTTTTACTTCAAAATGTTGAATATCAACTATTGGTATGTTTTTCCACTTGCCCATGAATGGGTTAAATTTAAAACTGACACCATCATTTTCTATTCGTGTGTGTAATCGGCTAAAGAATAACAACAGAGTTATACCGGCCAGCAGAAGGATTACAAACATGCTTAATAAAATTAATCCAGTGTTAGAAATGGGATTATTTCCTATGGGTATTCCTAAATACAGTTGATAATATACAGCTTTGGCAAAAAGGGTTAAGAAAACAGTATCTAATGCTATAATCAACACCCATAACCATATCTGATTAAATCGTTGAGTTTCAACAAAAACCCGCATGTTAATGATTTAAGGTCCCTGAATTTACGACAGGCGATACGTCCTTATCGGCACATAATACCACCATTAAATTGCTCACCATAGCGGCCTTTTTCTCTTCATCCAAATCTATTATTTGTTTTTTAGAAAGTTGATCCAACGCCATCTCTACCATACTTACTGCACCTTCTACAATCTTATGGCGGGCTGCTACAATTGCAGTAGCTTGTTGTCTTCTCAACATTGCACTAGCAATTTCAGATGCATAGGCCAAGTATCCAATTCTTGCTTCAATTACTTTAATACCTGCTATTTTAAGACGTTGAGTAAGGTTATCCTCTAAGGCACTGTTCACTTCATCTAAACCTGATCTTAATGTTATCTCAGCCTCATCATCCTCAAAATTATCGTATGGGTATTGTCCTGCCAGTTTCCTTACGGCTGCATCGCTTTGTACTTTCACGAAGTTTTCGTAGTTGTCTACTTCAAATGCTGCTTTAAAGGTGTTTTCTACCTGCCAAACCAGGATTACTCCAATTTGAATAGGATTACCCACTTTGTCATTCACTTTCACTCGTTCACTATCAAAATTCCTTGCCCGTAACGAGATTTTCTGTTTAGAGTAGAATGGATTTACCCAAAAGAAACCGTTCTTTTTTACTGTGCCTTTGTAATCACCAAAGAGTACCAACACTCTGGATCCATTAGGATTGACAAAGAAAAAACCGGGTAAGAGTACTAATGATAATGCAAATACTAAAAGTAACAACGGAAATTTAGTGAAGGCAAATACTATGATTGAGCCAATGGTCAACACTGCTACAACCAATAACATTAAGTAGCCTGAAATGGGGGAATAATTTTTTTCTGTATTCATAAAAGTGATATTAAAATGATATCATAATGGTACTAATATAAATTATAACGGAGTAATATACAAAAGGTTGTGTTTCACAGGTCTGCCTTTCAAGAATGCTTTGATCTTAAATTCATGTATAGTTTATTTGCCGTTATATTTAATTCGATAAAATGGTAAAATACGACCCTAAAACCTGGCTTTCATTAATATTTCATTCTTACAGCAGACAAGTAATGAAAACGCTTTTTCCTGCATTGCTTGCAATGGGCCTTTATACTTCAGGGATAGTATTTTTGTTTCTAGAGGTGTTTGATTTTAGGTTTTCGAGTACGCATGTAGTGCACTCGTTGCTAGGTATTGTGCTAGGTTTGTTCCTTGTATTCAGAGTAAACTCCGCTTATGATAGATGGTGGGAAGGCAGGAAACTTTGGGGTTTATTATTGAATAATTCACGAAACTTAGCGGCCAAAATATCTTCATTCATATCGAAAGATGATGACGTTAACAGAAGATTCTTTGCTCAAATGATTCCAAATTTTGCAATGTCTATGAAGGAGCATTTAAGAGAAGGGGTAGACTTGGAAGATCTGGATATTGTGGAAGATGTGTTAGACAGAGTGAAAGGCAAAAATCACATTCCAAATACGATTTCTTTGATGATTTATGAGCGTATTACTCAAATGTACAATGAAAAGAAGATTACAGGAGAGCAGTTTTTTGTTTTGGATAAAGAAGTAAAGGAGTTCTCTGATATTTTGGGCGGTTGCGAGCGAATAAGGAATACGCCTATTCCATATTCATACAGCATGTTCATTAAGAAGTTTATTTTCACCTACACGGTAACATTACCATTTGCCTTCCTATTTGATTTCTTATACTGGACGGTGCCTATAGTTTTAATGGTGTTTTTCATTTTGGTAAGCGTGGAGCTTATTGCGGAGGAAATTGAAGACCCATTCGGCAGGGATGTGAATGACTTACCAACAGACGATTTGTGTGAGAAGATTAAAAATAACGTGAGAGAGCTATTAATTCATTGATATAACCATATAGATTACATAAAATATGATCATAAAGATCATAACGGCATACATGACTAAGTCAACACGAACATATTCTTTGTAGTCATTATACAACTCCCTGAGCCATTTCATAAAGCAAAGTTAGTAGTTCCTTCTACTAACTTTCTTTTTATTAATCAGAAGTTCTAAATTCATGTATGAGTCTGATCAAACAAACGAAGGCTAACTTCGGAACAGCCCCCGTATTTTTTACTGCAATATCTACCATTCTAGGAGCCATCATGTTTCTGCGATTTGGTTATGCCGTAGGCAGTGTAGGTTTTATTGGCACTCTAGGTATTATACTTTTTGCACACATGGTCACTATATCAACTGCCATGGCCATTGCAGAAATTGCTACTAACCAACGTGTAGAGGGCGGGGGAGAATACTATATCATATCACGTTCATTTGGTATAAATGTGGGTGCTGCTATTGGCATTGCACTGTATTTATCGCAGGCAGTAAGTGTTGCCTTTTACATTATAGCTTTTGCAGAGGCCTTTGGTCCGCTCATTGACTATTTGTCGGCCAACTTTGGAATTGAACTATACGATAAGCGGCTGATAAGCATACCCTCCGTTATTCTACTCTGCATCTTAATCATAAAAAAAGGAGCCGCTTTAGGAATGAAAGCGCTTTATGGGGTAGTTGCTGTTCTGTTTTTGTCTCTTATTATGTTCTTTCTTGGTTCCACTGAATACCAACAGAGTGCATCAGAGTTTGACTGGAACAATACTGTTCCCAACCCGGATAGCTTTTTTATGGTTTTTGCCATTGTTTTTCCTGCTTTTACTGGTATGACGGCTGGGGTTGGGCTATCCGGAGATTTGAAGGATCCGAAGAAATCCATTCCGATGGGTACGTTACTTGCTACAGTAGCAGGAATGATTATTTACGTTTTTATAGGCTATAAAATGGCTAATGCTGCTTCACCAGAAGATTTGGTTAATAATCAATTAATAATGATGGACATAGCCATTTGGGCACCGATAATACCAATTGGTTTAGCCTGTGCTACCATCTCATCAGCCTTGGGTAGTATTTTAGTAGCACCAAGAACGTTGCAAGCTTTAGCGGGAGATAAGGTGTTTCCACTCATGAAAATTAATGCCTATTTAGCGAAAGGTAAGAGCGGCACAAATGATCCTGTGAATGCTACTATTATTACGGGTGTAATTGCATTACTATTTGTAGGAATTGGAGATGTAAATGTAGTAGCAGAGGTCATCTCCATGTTTTTTATGATTACCTATGGGTCGCTTTGTTTAATTTCTTTTCTACAACATTTTGCTGCAGACCCATCATATAGACCATCTTTTAAATCAAAATGGTACATATCACTACTGGGTGCACTATTGTGTGTTTATTTAATGTTTAAGATGAATACTCAGTATGCAATCATTTCAATTATCGTGATGACTCTGATTTATATTTTCATCACTCAAACCAGTAAAAGCAAGGAAGGTTTGGCAAAGATATTCCAGGGAGTAATTTTTCAGATTAGCCGTCAGCTGCAGGTTTTTCTTCAAAAAGTTGACAAGGGAGAGGAGAATTGGCGACCTTCTATGATCTGTATTTCAGATAATT
The DNA here is from genome assembly GCF_017068455.1 of Fulvivirga lutea. Classification (NCBI taxonomy): domain Bacteria; kingdom Pseudomonadati; phylum Bacteroidota; class Cytophagia; order Cytophagales; family Fulvivirgaceae; genus Fulvivirga; species Fulvivirga lutea. Next base: position 3,675,414 of record NZ_CP070608.1, on the reverse strand, counting down.
TTTTTAATAGACCCTCGGCATTTCAGTTGATGAAATGGTTGTCACACCGCTATGGGTTTGGTACCTATATTCATTATATCAATGGATATCTATCAAAGGAAACGAATGAGAAGTCGCGCATCGAATTGCAAAGGTTATTGAAAGCAACAGGTATAAGTAGAAGTAATGTGTATGTTGATACACTTATTTCACCATCATTTACTAGTGCGGTGGCCCAATCGATGCAGTTGCCCAGTGTTTCAGGTAAGGAGATTAATATGATTTTGTTTGAATACTCTAAAAATGAACCTGAAGACCTGAATCATATCCTCGACAACTTTACGATGGTGAAGGCCGCTGAATTTGATATTTGCTTACTTGGCTCATCGGATAAAGAGTTTGGGTTTATGCATGAAATACATATCTGGCTAACCCCTAACGACCTAAAGAACAGTAGTTTAATGATTTTATTGGGTTATATAATTATGGGGCATAGAGATTGGCGCGATGCTCAGATTAAAATATTTGCAGTGGTAAGTAAGAAAGAAATGGGTTCTGAAGAGGAAAATCTTGTGAGCATTATCAAAGAAGGACGACTGCCTATTTCACCCAATAACATTAAGTTTATTCAGCATGAAGATGATGTGGTCATTAAAGATATCATTAACGAGAAGTCAGTAGATGCTGACTTAACCATTTTAGGATTTAGAGCGGAAGCGATTAAGCAATTGGAACATAAGCTCTTTGAAGGCTATGATAAAATTGGTAATGTGCTATTTGTTAATTGCTCTAAAGCCAAAGAGATTGAATAAACCTTAGCCTCTAAACCCTTTATTGAGTTTAACGGGCTTACCTTTTTTACGCATTTTGATGTTGATCATTTCTACGACCAGCGAGAAGAACACTGCAAAGTAGATGTAACCTTTAGGTACATGATGCCCCAATGCTTCAATCGAAAGCATAAAACCTATTAGTATGAGAAAAGAAAGCGCCAGAATTTCTAATGTGGGATGGTCATGAATAAACGCACTGATTTTACCAGAAAAAAGCATCATAACAATCATGGAAATAACCACTGCAAGAATCATCAAAATCAAATGCTCTGTTAAGCCTACTGCAGTTAAAATGGAATCAAAAGAGAAGATAATATCTAATAATATTATTTGAGCTATTACAGTAGCCATTGAAAACTTTTTGCTGGACCCACCATTTTCACTTTCTACACCTTCCATTTTATGGTGCACTTCCATCACACTTTTAAAAATTAGGAATATTCCACCTCCAAGTAATATCAAGTCACGGCCACTGAACGGGTGGTCAAATAGCGTAAATAAGGGTTCAGTAAATGTGATAATATAGGTGATGCCCATTAATAGCCCAACTCTGAAAATTAAGGCCATTGAAAGGCCTATGTTTCGGGCTTTAGCTTGTTGAGCCTCCGGTAGTTTGTTGGATACAATAGAGATGAAGATGATATTATCAATCCCTAGTACAATCTCTAAAAAAGTAAGCGTGAGTAAAGCCACCCAGGTGGATGGTTCTAAGAATAATTCCATGTTTTCAAATATAGCAAATACGAAATAATAGAAACGTGTTTAAATTTTAATATCAATTAGTATCTTGTTGCTTAATCTGAAATTATGGAACCAACTAATTGTATTAATTGCGGTGAGGAGCTAAGAGGAGAGTATTGCCACAAATGTGGTAATCCAGTAACTAACAATAGACTCACTTTCAAGACAGTTTTTCAAGAATTTTACCAGCGTGTATTTGGGTTTGATACTAAGTTTAGCCGTACTTTAATTCATTTATTCACTAAACCTGGAAGAGTAGTAAATACTTACATCAACGGAAACAGAACCTACTACATGGGGCCTGTTGCTTATATTTTTTGGATGCTCACCGTTTTCGTTTTACTAATGTCTGCGTTTGAGATTGACATGCGTGATCTAACACAGAGCACTCAGGAGCTTATGGCCCAAGATCAAAAACTAACAGCAAAGCAGGAGCAATTAAATGAAGACTTGATGAACTGGATATCAAATAATTTCAGGCTTATGACCTTTGCATTATTTCCTGTGATTGCGATTCCACAGCTCCTGTTTTTTAGGAAAAAGGGCTTTAATTATATAGAGCATTTGGTGGTCTTAGTATACAGCAATGCTCAGGTATTTGTCTTTTCAATATTATCCTTATTTCTATTGTACTATTTCGCTTATTCAATACAAACTGAAGTGGCATTAATTAATTTCATATTTTTTGCCTATGTGTGTAGCATGACATATGCGGGTAATAAATGGTGGAATTTTTTTAAAGGCTTATTCTCGTATTTAGTTGGGTACTTGCTATTAATTTTTGTTACAGGTATAACAGTAGCCATTTTTTATATGAGCTAGACTTTCTTGTACAAAAAGAACTATACACTGAGGTTGTTGAATTGGAGAATTATCGTTTTAATCCTATTTTTTGGGTTATAATAAATGATTCTTACTATCAAATGAGTGCATGCTAATGTAATAATCGTAATACCCAGCAGAACTAAAAATATTGAAGTGGTCGACCAATCAAGGTTTAGTTGTAAGTACAAATTAAAACTGAGACTGAGCGTGAGTAATGGAGTAATAATGTAATACGCTAAGCAATATCTTTTAAGATAGTTATAAGTTTTTTGAGCGTTTTCAATAACACTCAGGTTTGGATTAAAGACATTAATTAATCGGTATTTTATTTTATAGTGGACGAGCAGTATAGCCGCAGCACCTATAATTTGGCTACTTACCACATACCTACTCTTCAATCCCAAATAAAAAGTAATTAGAACAAGCAGAGCGGTAAGACCAATCATTACTAGAGCGTCAATCAACATTGTTCGGTTAATTCGCTGAACGGCAGATTGCGTTTTTATCTTAAAAATATCTTCCAGCTCAGACTTGCTATAAGACACATCAGTTTCTAATATTTTCCCTTTTAATTGCTCTAATTCCATACTCAAGTCATAATGGTTTTTAACTTTTGCTTAATTCGGTTAAGCTTCACTCCAACATTACTTTCGCTAATACCTAAAATATCCGCCATTTCCTTGTAGCTCATATCCTCTAAGTACAACACGACAAAGGCTCTTTCAGATTCTGATAACTTTTGAATTGCCATTCTCAAAAGCTCTTCATCCGATTCAGTTTCTTTTTGATTGTCTGCTTCGGAGAAGCTAATATGCTTAAGGGCTTCTCTTCCTCGCATCACCTTTTTTATGTACGTTATCGCTGTGTAAAGTGCTACGCGGTAAATCCAGGTTGAAACTTTAGATTCAAAATTAAATCGCTGATAACCTTTCCACAACTGCGCTAAAATCTCCTGAAACAAATCTTCGTGCTCAATTGTATTATCAGTATACATACGACATACACTATGAATAACACGTTGATACTTATCAACCATTTCAAGAAATTCTTGCTGACTCTTGCTCAATTATCTCCCTTAGTTTGCGTGAATTGTATGTTTAATTTCTGTTTTCTTACAAAGGATCGCTATTTTTTTAATATCTTTCATCATCCGAAATCAGAACTACCATTGTAACAAAGCTAATTTAAGGGTACTTTTACACCTTACAAATCTTATGATTTCGACTAAATCTATATTAAACACATTCTTTTTAGTAGTTGGTTTACTACTTACAACCAGTGTTTTTGCTCAAGTTGACGATCCTGCTGCTTCAAATACCAGATTTTATTATTCAGGTAGTTTAGGAAGTAATGAAAAGATAGAATTAAATATTCAGCTAACGGGATATTTAATTTCAGGATCATATATGGTTATAAACTCAGGCGACATTTTCCTTATTAGAGGTAGATTATCTGCTGACAAAGCAGGGTTAGGTGTGATCGTTTATGATTCTGAAAACAACTATGTGGCGGCCGTGGAGGCTAGAGTTGTTTCTGAAGAGTTGGATTTTGCCAGAGAAATTCGTGGTGTATGGAAAAGCCCGGATGGAAATCTAATTAAAAACTTACGATTGAATAAAGTGGCAGAGTTTGCCAGAAACAATGCTGAAGAAAGTACCACTTCTTATTTTGAATAGAATACCCACCAGGCAAGCTGGCAGGTATAGTATTCACAAAACAACATCATTCATTTTTTAAATTACTCGCAGGGTTCATCTTTCCTGTTTTAATCGTCTGAGAACCTATAGTAAGTGCGCTTATTATCAACAATATAAATGTGCCTGATAGTATAATCTCTGGTGAGATTGTAACCCGATAGGCGATGGATTCTAACCATAAGTTATTGACAACTATCGTTAGCGGAATAGCAACTACGATAGATATCAGTAATAGAGTCCCAAAGCTTTTTGAAAGTATATATATCACCTGATTATCTGAAGCGCCTAATGCTTTTCTAATAGCTATTTCTTTAACTCTGGTTTGTGTATTATAAATAGCCATACCCAATAGGCCTAAACTTGCAATTGATAAAGCAAGGAAAGAGAAAACCCCTATTATCTTAGTGAGATCACCAAAGGTCATATCATAAAACTCGTTAATATCTTCCTCCATATATCCATAGGTAAATTGTTTTAGCGGATTCACGGTTTTCCAGGAAGCTTCAATTTGGGAAATACCAAGTTCCTGGTTCTGGGAATTAATTTTTACATGAGCCAGATGAAACCTTGTAGGAATGTGCCTTAAAGCCATGGGCTTAATTTCTGCCGTTAAATTTTGGTGGTTATAATCTTGAATAATGCCTACAATACTAAGTTCTGAAGAGTCTTCATCATAAATTACTTTGCCAAGTGCATCGTGTTTATTTTCAAAGTTGAATGTTTCAATGGCTCTTTCATTAATGATAATTTCATGCTCATTTTTCAAATTAGCCTCTGGGTTAATATTTCTACCCGCCACTAATTTAAGACCCATAACATCGATATAATTTTCATCTACAACATAATAAAATAGTTCAGATTCTTCGTTAGATAGATTTCTTTTGAAGCCTTCGCCATACGTAGTGCCCGCAGCCGGTAGGTGAGAAGCTAATGTCACTTGCTCAATGGCTGATTGTTTCTCCAGTTCAGTTTTAAAGGCTTCACCATCAGTTCTTACAAGTGGAATATTAATGATATTCTCTGTTTTAAAACCTTTGTCGGATGAAACCAGAATATTTAGTTGTTTGTAAAGTATTATTACTGATAGTATAAAGAAAAGAGATAATGCTAGTTGACCTGTAAGTAAAACTTTTCTTAAGCCCATTTTGGACATAAGCTTCATGGAGCTTAAATCTTTCAAAACTCTGATCGGCTGAAAAGCTGATAGAAGAAATGCGGGAAGCAAACCTGCCAAAAGCCCTACTGCTAATGCGAAAGCCACTGAAGTGGCGATTACAGCAGGACTGAATGAAAGATTCCATTTAAGCATAGTAGCCAGACTTAAACTGCTGAAGGCCGGTTCGATGATTACCACAAGCGCATAAGCTACAATTAAGCTGAAGAGTGAGATTAATACAGATTCGATTATAAACTGAGCAAATATTTGACCTTTAAGTGCACCAGATACCTTTCTAACACCAACTTCTTTAGCACGACTAATTGATTTAGCAATGCTTAAGTTAGTATAGTTGAAGCAGGCCGATATCATAACAATGAGTGCTAGTCCGCCTAAAAAGTAAACAAACAGCATCGGCAAGCCAGGGCCAATCTGGTTGCCTAATAACGGACCGGGATTGATAGCAGTAAGGTTTTGAAGTTGAAAACGATAATCTACATCTTCATTTTCAGAGTAATACTTTTCATCTATTTCAGCTAGATAGTTTAGAACCTCTTTAGCATTTTTTCCCTCTTCCAGTTCAATATACGTCCAGCCGGAGGTATTAACCTCCCAGGTGTCGTTAGACTTGTTCATCAATGAGTCTTTTTCTAATAACTGAGTAGTAGAAAAGGAGGCTAATGCTTCGTAAATGATGTGGGATTTTTCATTATTATCTTTTATCACACCGGTAACCTTATACTCACCAATTCTATCCATATCTATCACTTGTCCGATAGGATCGTTGTTGCCGAAGAGCTTAATGGCTGCCTTTTTAGTGAGTACTACTGTGTTAGGTTCTGCCAGAGCAGTGGAAGCATTTCCAGCCTCAAGTTCTAGTTGGAATATTTCCAAAAATGATGGTGATACAAAAAAACCACCTAAAGGAATGTTTAGGTCATTTTCTATTCCTACCCAATCATTACCAAACCCTCTTCTGATCTTACAGTAATTCTTAATACCGGAGTAATTTTCTATCAGCTCATTGCCCAGTGGTATAGGTGTAGTGGCCAGTACATTAAAGGGGCCAGGCTCATGCAAACGCTGCATGTTAATGCGATAAATATTATTAGCTTTTTTATTATATCGATCCATACTCATCTGATCGCCTACAAGCATAATTATGATTAAGCATACAGCCATGCTTAGAGATAAACCAAAAATATTGATGGCTGAAAAAGCTTTATTCTTAAAAAAGCTTCTGAATGCGGTTTTAATGTAATTTCTAATCATGGCTTAGTTGTTTTCTTCATCGGACATTCTTCTGGCAAGTACGAAGTACACCAAGAAGCCAATCGACACGGAAATAGCGAAAATCCCAAAAGGTAAAGTAGACTCATCTTTAAAACTCACGCCATCAATAATTACTAAACCTATACCGGCAGATAGTATCAACAATCCCCACTTCAGCGAACTGAGTTTATTGGCATTACTGTGTTTTTTAAGTAGTACATCATTTTCAGGATTTACATATCCCTTTTCAACCATCTTCTTTCTTAGAAAATAGTCAGTTAACGTTTTTGTAAATAATACTGCACCAACACTCATACTTCCTAAGACGGCTATTGGCATTAAAACTTCATAAATATTCATATCCTTACGTTTTTCGTTGTATCTGCCCATAAGACATGTGTACCTCAAATGAATGTTGCAGTTAAGAGTAAAATTTTTTAAAAATCTTTTACTAACTTATTTCTTGAACCATGTGCAACATTGAAGATTGTATTGCAGTCTCACCATTGAATGAATGATCAGGATTTAGTTCGGCAAGTACTTAACGGTAATACCAAGGCTTTTGAGTATTTGGTGGATAACCATAAAACGTTAGTTGCGCATATGGTAGGCAGGGTTATTCAGAGCCAGGAAGATCACGAAGAAGTATGTCAGGATGTATTCATTAGGGTTTATAATAGATTGGATGAGTTTAACTTTCAATCAAAACTCTCTACCTGGATAGCAACTATTGCATTTAGGATGAGTGTTGATTTTATTAAAAAGAAAAAGAGGTATGTTGATCTGAACGAATCTAAAATTGATGATGAGTCAGTAGCATCAGTGGAGGAGGAGGCAATTAGGATAGACTCAAAAGAATATTTAAACAAGATTATTAATGTACTTCCTGTGCATTTCAGGACTGTAATTACACTCTACCATCTAAAGGAAATGACATATCCTGAAATAGTAGAAGTAACAGGGTTACCGGAAGGCACAATAAAGAGCCATTTATTTAGGGCTAGAAAACTATTAAAAGAAAAATTAGAGCAGTTTTTAAAAAAGGAGGAGTTATGACTGAGCAAGAACTACAGGAGTTAATAGATGCAGGGCTTATCGATAAGGAGAAGGATAAAGAATTGTATGAGCATTTATACAAAGACCTAAGCAGTGAAATTAAAGACTATAAAGTCTCGACACATTTCATTAAAAATCTTTCCGGTGAATTAGAAAAAGCCAAAAAACAGTCGAGAAGAGAAATGCTGATTCTTTATTCTGTTGTTGGTTTTATGGGGTTAGTGGCGCTGGTTCTGTTTTTAATTTTAACCAAACCAAGTATCAACTCAGGATTAAGTAATTGGCTTGCATATACCCTTATTTTTAGCGCACTCTATTTTGTGTTCAGAGCAATTGAGAAAAAGTACATTGCCAAAGAAAGCTAAGCGCCTTTTTCTGCTCTTAATTTTCTGGCAACAAAAATGGCAATGATACTAAAGAAAACAGCAACATAGCCTACATTTTCATAACCAATAAGTGCTTTTGCCCCTTCTGTTACTTTTGATGGGGTTTCAGTAATTAGGGCACCAGCTAAGAGTGCAGCTAATCCAGAGGAAATTTGTTGAACGCTCGACCTAAGACTCATAAAACTACCTCGATTTTCGGGTTTGATAACTGAAGTTACCATGGTTGTAGATGGCACCATTCGGCCATTTGCCATTATAAAAAACACACCTGTTACAATGAGTGCCTGCCATAGTGGAACAGGGTTTAAGTGCGTGATAACTAATACTGGAATAAGTACCAAAATTCCGAAAATGGTAAATGTTTTTAAGCGGCCATATTTATCGGCAAATTTTCCGACCATGGGAGAGGAGAAGATGGTTAAGCCACCACCAACAAGATAAATATATGTTAGTTCTTGTTCTGTGAAGCCCACATTGCCTACCATATAAGGCGCAATAAAGGGGATTACAGTGAAATGCCCAAGCATCAGTATTGATGTGAATAATAATCCCATCAATGGATTTTTTTTACCCAACACTTTTTTAATAATCTCAAGCGGATTCTGTTTTGAGTTTTCACCTTCCAGATGGTCTGACATCATGGGAACATAGTATATAATGAATACCATAACAACCAGGCTAAAACTCCCTAAAAATAAAAATGGTGCATGCCAGCTAAATAGCGTTGCTAAATAAAGTCCAAAAGGAACCCCGAATACAGATGCTACAGAGAAAGAAGCCATTACAAAACCAATTCCTGCAGCCCTTCTCTCTAATGGAATTGCATCGCTTACAATGGAAAGAATTAATGCGCCTAACACACCTCCGAAAGCTCCGGCTATTGATCTTGTGATTAATAATACCTCATAGGTGGGGGCAAAAGCACATGCAAGCGTGCCTAGCGCAAATCCGGTATACACAAAAATGAGAAAGACTTTTCTATCAAATCTGTCAATTAAAAAAGCTGCAAAGAACCCTGAGGCGCCTGCAGCAAAGGTATATGACGAAACCAAAAAACTAAACTGCTGAGGAGTGATATCAAAAAGCCTCATTAATTGTGGTCCCAGTGGCATCATGATCATAAAGTCCATGATGTGAGAAAATAGGGCAGAGGCCAGGACTAATAAAAGGATTCTTTCTTTCGTCATTTACTGGCCGTGAAGATAGGCCTTTTATGGCCATTAATGTTTAGCCATTAATAAAAAGAATCTATACCACCATTCATCAAACTGATGAATTACTTCACATCCTTTATATTGTAAGTGCGGCCATTTACAGTAACATTCATTCCAGCACTTTTACCAATTAGTTCCTGACCAATCGGTGAATTAGGAGCTATTGCAAATACTGAAGAATTTTCAATATCTATTTTTCCTAAGCCTATACTCATATAAAATATACCCATATCGGTAATGATAAGAGAACCATTTTGAATGATTTTGGTATCTTCTGTTGTTAAAGCATTCAGGATTTCAAGCTGGTTACTCAACTCAGTGTATCTGGTCATTAGGTTTTCCTGCTCTAAATGCACCATAGCTCTACCTGTTTCATACTTATCGCCCATGGCACTTTTAGAATCTTCATTGGCAGATTCCTGCAAGTCCTTTATTTGATTCTTTAAATCCGCTAGCTTAGATGTTACCGCCTGTTTACAAGCAGCTAATACTTGTTTCTTCATTGTTAAAAATTGGCTGCAAATGTATGTACTCTTAACATTATTTAGTGAGATTACTATGTTTTACTTTTCAATTTTGGTATCTTTTAAACATCACAAAACCGAAAAAACATGCAAAAAATATTAGTTCCAACAGATTTTTCAGAGTTATCTGAAAGTGCACTTAAACTAGCTGTTGATATTGGCAGACGTGCGGATGCCGAAGTGTATTTAGTCAATTTCATGGATCACCCTTTTGGGCCAACATTCTCCACCACTGGTGAAATAGATGCTGGTGGTTCAGAAAACGATCTTTACACGTTAAAATTAGCCAGAAAAAACCATCAGCGCTTGGCGGAAATAGCTTCTAGACATGGGGTTTCTGTGAAAGTAAATTACCAGGTTTATGATGAGGATTTTGAAGATGGGTTTAAAAAATACATAAGAGAACAGGCTATAGATTTAGCTGTTATTGCTACTTCAGGGGAAGAAAGTGCAGATGAGTTTTTTAGTGGAAATCACACCGAACAAATGATTGTGGGAGCTTCCTGCCCGGTAATTTCTGTAAAAGGTGACTATAACGATAACGACTTTAAAAAGATTGTAGTAGGTATAGATTTAGAGCATGATGACGAAGATAATTTTCTTCAAGCTGCTAAATTCTTAAATTCTTTTGCTAAGAATGTTTCAGGGAAGTTACATTTAGTTCATGTAGCAGATCTTGATAGCGATAAAGCGGCTATTGAGAAAAAAGTGAAATCATTTGTAGATAAATATAAGTTTGAAAACTATACACTTAAAGTCACTCAGAATGATGATAAAGAGCAAGGGCTTATTGCATACTGCTTAGGAACGGGTGCTTCTATGCTTGCATTACTTACTCATGCATCAGGAGGACTATTAAGTATATTCACTGAGAGTACTACTGAGGAATTAAGCAAGCGATCGAGTATTCCAGTAATGGCGATTAACTTACATAATATCTAACCTAAAGCTGCAGTAATACAGTATTATAATCCGAAGCAATAGTGACAGAACCATCTGTTACTATTGCTTTTTTATTGGAATAATAATCAGTTACTTCCTGTCCATTTTCGAATACCCCACCTACATGAATGGTCTTTTCTCCAGGCTGAGCCTCTAAAGCAATAACAACGTTATCAGACCCTAACTTCCGAGAAAATGTATAGGGGCTTTCATTCAACATGGCGTGTTCACCTCTACTAATTGCTGGATGCATTTGTCTGAACTTACCTAACTTTTGCCAATGAGTTAAGATGGCTTTTGTCTCCGCTTGCTTCAGATCATCCCAATTCATAAATGATCGTAAAGTTGCATCCCCTTCGGTACCTTCAATGACTAACGAGCGTGCAGTTTCATCTCCATAATAAATTTGAGCACCACCGGGTGTTAATAACAATTTGTTAGCAGATTCGTAAGGTTTTTCTCTGGCGCCATCATAAGGATTCCCATCATCGTGGGAGTCAATATAATTAAGTATACCAATATTTTTCATCTCTTCAGTAGCTAAAATACTGTCGTACTTGCTAAATAATGCTTCGTATTCCATTTGCTTGCAATCCCAAACAAACTCAAAATTGATAAGGCTTTGAAAACCGTTGTCAAAGTAGTTTACCACACTATCACCAAAATTAAATTGTTGTTTACCTGATATGCCATAGTTATATACTTCTCCTAGCATAAAAAATTCTTCATCGTCTAAAACCGCATCAGAATTAGCTTTTTTCCAATCTTCAAACGCTTTTTGGGCAAGGTTAGCTAGTTCATCAAATACATCTTCTTCTACATGTTTTACCGTATCTACCCTAAAACCATCAATACCATAATCTTTGATGAGGTCAATTAACCATTTTATGATATAGTATTTTGGATAACGCGGAAACCCTGTAGCATTGAAAAAGGCATCCAGTTCTGCTACCTCTTGTTCATACCGACCTTCATTTCGCCATTTTTCAGCTAATTGTAATGGTATTTCAACTTCTTCCTCAGAATCTGTGAGAACATCAGGCAAGTTTTTAACTAAGGTACAGCTTACAGTAGTTTCATAGCTTTGATAGGTGCACTGTGGTTCAGTTCTAACCCAATCAGCAGGCCACACAGGATCTTTATCAGTTACTGGTCCTGTATGATTGATAATTACATCCATTAATACACGTATTCCTTTCTCATGCGCGGCAGCCACCATTTCTTTAATGTCTTCTTTTGTTCCGAAGTTAGGTTCAAGAGCTGACCAATCCTTAGGCCAATACCCATGGAAGCCATAGGTAACGCCTGACCCTTCATCTACATACCCGCGTATTTGCTCAAACACAGGACTAAACCAAATGGCATCAATGCCGAGATTGGTGAAATATCCATCCTTAATTTTTTCGGTGATACCTTTTACATCACCTCCCATAAAGTCCCTGAGTTTACTAGTTTCTTTAGTTCTATTGAAGTTTATGTCATTAGTACTGTCACCGTTATTAAACCTGTCAGTTAGCAGAAAATAGATGGAAGCGGTATTCCAATCAAATTTTGATGATTCTGCCTCATCACTCAACTGCTGTGAGCTTTCCTGGTTTTGTTTCGAATAGTCACAACTCGTAATACAACAAAAAGTTGTAATGATTATCAGCCCTAATATTCTCTTCATTGTATAGCTTCTTTAACTTACCTAGATTGGTGCAAGTAGCACATCTTTAATTTATTCAAGATTTTACCATGTAAATTAAGTGTTTTTACTTATTTCATCTCAATGATTGAAGTGCCAATTTGCTTCTATAAAGTTGGCGGATATGATATCACCAGAAAGAGTTCAGGTTAAACAATTAAAAGTTGGTTCTAAGTTTAAAATGGGTTTAAACGAGCGGGAGATTCTCATTATCAATGAATTGGATAGTCAGGTAGCTTACTGTTCCCATTTCTTAGGAATTTATGTTCTTCCCGTTGAAAGGTTTGTATATAAGGTGGCGTAGTAAACCTTTTACAGGAAAGCAAAAGGCCTGTCGTTTAGACAGGCCTTTATTATTTCTCATTTTTTTGATTCTACCCAATTATTTACTAGTTCCTCTAACGTATTAAGAGGAATGGCTCCACTTGTAAGAACGACTTCATGAAATTCCCTTAAATCAAATTTATCACCTAGCTTTTCCATTGCCATAGAGCGTAAGTCCAATATTTTAAGCATCCCTATTTTGTAGGCAGTTGCCTGCGAAGGCATAACTATATGTCTTTCAACCATTCTAACACATTCACGTTCACTGCCAGATGTATTGGTCATGTAGTATTCAATACCTTCTTCTCGAGTCCATTTTTTAAGATGGATTCCTGTATCTACAACCAACCTACATGCACGCCATAATTCCATAGCTAACCTTCCAAAATCTGAATATGGGTTAGCATATAATCCCATTTCTTTAGGAATAAACTCACTGTAAAGTCCCCAACCTTCTACATAGGCCGTGTAACCACCAAATTTCCTAAACTTAGGAATGTCTGTAAGCTCTTGTGCAATACTTCTGTCCATATGGTGGCCGGGAATTCCCTCATGGTAGGCTAATGCTTCCATTTCGTATTTAGGCATATTTTTGGTGTTAGCCAGGTTGGCATAATATGTTCCAGGTCTCGATCCATCAGGTGCCGGAGCTTGGTAAAATGCTTTGCCTGCTGAGTTCTCTCTAAACTTCTCCACTCTTTTTACTTTAATACGAGCCTTTGGTTTGGTGATAAATAATTCATCCAATCTGCTTTCCATATTATCGATAATAGCCTTGGCACTATCCAAATATTGTTCTTTCCCTTCATCCGTGTTAGGGTAGTAAAACATTGGCTCTTCACGCATAAACGTAAAAAATGCTTGCAGATCTCCTTTGAAGTTTACCCGCTCCATAATCTTGCGCATCTCACCATGTATTCTTTCAACCTCATCTAAGCCTATTTGGTGAATTTCTTCTGCTGTAAGATCAGTAGTGGTAGTGCGTTGCAGTGCAACATCATAGAACTCTTTTCCTTCTGGGAATTTCCAAGCTCCATCTTTTGTAGTTGCACGTGTTTCTTGTTCTTCAAGGAATGAGATTAGCTTTTCATAGCCTTGTTTAACAGAATTGTTAAGAGCAGATTTAGCCTCTTCAATCAATTTCTTTTTAGTAGCATCATCAAGTTCAAGTGCTTCAACCTTTCTGGTGAAATCGGCAAGTATGGTACTTGGTTCACCTTTTTCAAAAGGTGCACCTTTTAAGATATTTTTAGAATCTTCAATGGCATATGGAAAGACAAATTTTGGCGGTACAATACCCTTTTCTTCTCTTGTTTTAAGACCAGTAACTAATTGATCAAATAACGTTGAAACGCCATTGAGCCTTGATATGTATGCGGCTGCATCACTTGAATCGGATACCTGATGTATATTGATTAGAAATGATGGTACTTGCGAGTGCATACCGAACATTTGGTTTACGGGGTAATTATGAAAACGCCATTTAAAATCAGCTATCTCATTTTCAGCATCCTCTTTAAATAGCTGATAGCTAATTTTGGCTTGCTTATCTAATGCATCGGGGTTAATAGAGTCGAGCAAATATTGAAGCTGTTTTTTTGTAATCTCTAAACCTTCCTGAGCATGTTCGTCTGATAAATCATCCCATTGGCCATAGTCTGTTTTAATTCCAAGGTAGCTCTGCTGCATAGGAGATCTTTCCAAAGCAGTTTGAAATGCTTCCTCAAAAAATTCATTTGCTTTAGCCGTTTCTTGCTTTATTTCTTCCGCACTGTAAGTTTTCTCTTTCGTTTCTGGGCTTTGGGTGCAGGCCTGAATTACGAATGAAAACAGAGCAATGCTCAATAAAAGTTTAATTCTCATATATGTTGGGTTTGTTTAGGGCGATGAAGCTAGTCAATCGTGCTTGAATAGGCAAATGAGCACATAAAAAAAGCCCTGATTCAAACTTAAATCAGGGCTTTTAATTCCGGTTGGAAAGAATTACTCAGCTACTACTTTAATAGAAATTTCGTGCTGAACATCTCTGTGTAAATCTATCATTGCTTTGTAGTCACCTACTTGCTTGATAGGGTTGAAAGAGATTTTCTTTCTGTCAATGTCAAAACCTTTGTTCTTTAATCCTTCAGCTACCTGAATAGTAGTGATAGCACCAAAGATTTTACCGCTCTCGCCAGCTTTTGTTCCGATTTCCAAAGTAAGATCGCCCATTTTATTAGCGATTTCTTCAGCATCTTTCTTCAACTTTTCAGCTTTGTGCGCAGCTTGCTTAATATTCTCTTCAACTACTTTTTTGTTAGCCTCGTTAGCGATAATAGCAAAACCTTGAGGAATTAAGTAGTTTCTAGCATATCCTGGCTTTACAGTTACTGTATCATTCTTATAGCCAAGACCTTGTATGTCGTCTTTTAATATTACTTCCATAATTCAGATCTTATTTTAGTGAATCAGTAACGTAAGGTAATAATGCCAAGTGTCTTGCTCTTTTTACTGCCTGAGAAACTTTCTTCTGGAATTTCAAGCTAGTACCAGTCAATCTTCTTGGTAAAATTTTACCTTGCTCATTTACAAACTTCAATAGGAAGTCAGGATCCTTGTAATCAATATACTTAATGCCATTCTTTTTGAATCGGCAGTATTTCTTTCCTTGTTCGCCTCTGTTAATAGGCTCGTTCATTAATGTCATGCTACTGGCTCCTCCTTAGCTGCTTTCTTTTTGTCTTTACGGAATGCTCCGTTTCTTCTTTTGTCATTGTACGCAACAGCGTGTTTGTCTAAAGATACTGTTAAGAATCTCATCACTGCTTCGTCTCTTCTGAATTCTGTCTCCAGTTTATCTACTGCTTCAGAGGCTGCCTCGAATTCGACTAGGTTGTAAAAACCAGTAGACTTGTGCTGAATTGGGTAAGCCAATTTCTTCAAGCCCCACTGCTCTTCATTGATCACTTTTGCGCCTGCATCTTTGATCACCTGTACGAACTTCTTGACAGTATCCTTCATCTGCTCTTCAGATAAAACGGGATTTAAAATGAATACCGTCTCGTAATTGTTCATAATTGTATTAGTTAAAAAATTTGAGGTGCAAACTTAATCAAATATCTACTAATTGTAAAAAGAGTTTAAGAATTAATCGGATTGGTTGAAATATCTGATATGATATTAACAAAGTCATTGGGCAGACATTGTATCGTTTTGATGTATCAGTTCATCCGAAATAGTCGTAAAATTGATACATGAAGCGCTTTCATTACATTTTATTATTATCGATTATTCTGTCTACCACAGCCGGTTGTAATGCCAACAAACGAACTGATGTAAAAACAAGTCCACCAAGTCATAGTTTATTCAATAATGTTTTAGATCAGCATGTAAAAGGAGATATGGTTGATTATGACGGCTTAAAAAAGAACCAGCAAGAACTTTTAGAATATCTTCATATTTTAAGTGAAAACCCGCCAACAGAGAATTGGTCTAAAAACGAAAAACTTGCTTATTGGATTAATGCGTATAATGCATTTACGCTTAAGTTAATTATTGATAATTATCCTGTAGAAAGCATTACTGATTTACATCCTACTATTCACATTCCTTTGTTAAATACTGTTTGGCATAAGAAGTTTTTCAAAATTGGGGGTTTGGAAATGAGCCTCGATGAGATTGAACATAAAATTCTAAGAAAGGAATTCAATGAACCTCGAATACATTTTGCTATAAACTGTGCATCGGTTTCATGCCCACCGCTAAGAAATGAGGCTTATACTGCCGAGCAGCTAGATAAACAATTGGATGAGCAGGCAAGAGCGTTTATCAATGACAAACAGCGTAACGTCATCACTGAGAATAACCCCAGGGTTTCAAAAATATTCAGCTGGTTTAAAGGTGATTTTAAGCAAAGTGGCACATTAATATCTTACCTAAACAAATATTCAAACATTCAGATTAATGAAAATGCTGATGTCGATTTCCTAGATTATGATTGGGGTTTAAATGATGTAAAGTAGATTCAAGAAATCACTTTATTTCAAACTTACTAGAACCCATTTTGTAGTCATCAGTGTAAACTTCAAGCGTGTAAAGCCCTTCTTCATATTCGGAGCCTTTAGTATACTCAAAAGTTAAACGCTGCTTAGAGTTGTCGAATAATATCTCCTGGTTGGCAGTGTAAAACTCTTCTTTGTTATTGTACATGAATGTACCTGAGCCTTTAGCCACATCGAAAATAACCTGACCTTTCTGGTCAACTATTCTTACTAATATGTTCTTTCCTTCAATAGGAGCTACATTATTTTCAGCAATATTAAAGGAGACCTTAATTTTATCCACCTGACGGCTCTTGGCGGGCATCTCACGTTCTTTACCACGATCGTTAACAGCCAATATTTGAAAATTCTCTGCTTTAAGTTGAGATGCAATTGCTACTTTCGATTCAAGTGCTTCCTTCGATTGGTTGATCTCTCGAATGGTAGTGGACAACTCGTTTTTCTCAGTTTTTAATGTGGTATTTTCGGTGAGTAATTCTTCATTGAGCTCTTTCAACTTCACAATCTCTTCATCTTTTAACTTTAGTAACTCCTGAAAGCCTTCCACTTTATCTTTTAAATCTGCAATGGCCTGTCGGTCTCTTTTTCTGGTTCTGTTAAGCTCAGCTTCTACATCGGCCTTAGCCTTCTGTAACTCTTCAACATCGCCACCTAACTTCTCAATTTCAGCAATTTTTTCATCCAATTCAGCACTAATATCTGTGAGCTTTTGCATGGTAGTGGCAAGCTCTTCTTCAGTATTAATTAGCTGATTTTCCTGCTTCGTGTTTTCTTGATGATCTAAATAAATCTTAATGGCCTGAGCAATTACTATTAGAGAGAGCACGATAACAATAATTCGATTCTTATTGCTCTTGTTCTCAGGTAGTTTATTTGAGGGCTGATTTTGATTTTCTTTTTGTTCTTCCATTGTCAGTTTCGTAATCTGAGCAAAAATATTGTTTATTAAAGACTATTCAATAGTTTAACAATCAATTGTAATTATTTAATGTTAAATGGCACCTGTACACTTTGAAGAGGACTATTGGTCGAATCGTTATGTAAATCATCAAACTCAGTGGGATATCGGCTCTGTATCCACTCCACTGAAAGAGTATTTCGATCAGCTTGCCAACAAAGAATTGAAAATTCTTATTCCTGGTTGCGGCAATGCCTATGAGGCAGCCTACTTGCATGATTTGGGATTTAAGAATGTTTATATCCTAGATATTAGTCTGCTTCCATTAGAAGAATTCAAAAGGAAAAACCCTGAATTTCCATACAAGCATGTTATACATGGCGATTTTTTTTTATTGGATGATACTTTTGATTTAATAATCGAACAGACTTTTTTTTGCGCCTTGCACCCATCAGAAAGAATTAAATATGCCGAGAAAGTAAAGAAGCTGTTATCTTTGAATGGAAAACTTGTCGGATTATTATTTGATGACCCTTTAAATGATAATCATCCTCCGTTTGGAGGGAGTTTGGAAGAGTATAAAAGCCTTTTTAGCAAGTATTTCAAAAACGTATCAATCGAACCTTGCTATAATTCTATAAAACCTAGAGATGGGCGAGAGTTGTTTATAAGAATTGGTCATTAAGATCGTTCACATCTTAATATTTCAATTTTGACAACTTTCTCATATGTCTAAGTAGGTTATGCAATATCATTGTGGTTTATATTATGTCTAATTATTTATTCGCGTTCTCTATTGCTTAGATCAACACTCATATTGCTAATACTTCTTATGAGTGCCTTAGTTTTTGCACAACGCAAAGGCAAGGTTGCTGGTACAGATAGTATCCATGTAAAGGGTAAGTCTTTCCTCGTTCTCAGCGACACTTCTATTTATGTAAAAAGAGATACAATTTTTTACTTGCCTGATTCCGTGGTGGCTAAACTTAAAAAAGACAGAGAGGGACGGAGTGCTGAATTCTATAAAAAATTAAAGGAGAAACTATCAAAAAGAAAAGTTACAAAAGAGCTGTATGATTTGTTTTTCAACGATACCAGCAAACCTAAATCATCTATAAAGTCATTTGATGGACCAACTGATGATTTTGAATTATACAATGGTAGGGTAATAAATAAAATACAAATTAAAAGGTTAGACCCTTTTGGCACTAAAGTTACTGATACAACCAGCAGCGCAAAAGATACCTTTTCAAAACTTGGAAATAGAACTCATGCCACTACTCGTGAGTTTGTTGTGAGGAATAATTTACTAATTAAAGAAGGTGACGAGGTGGATGAGGAGATTCTTCGCGATACAGAACGTATTTTGCGTAGGTTGCCTTTCCTTAGAGATGCCAGGGTGTATATTGTGCCTATTAAAGGAACATTTCAAGTAGACATACTAGTGATCACCAAAGATGTATGGAATATTACTGGGTCAGCTTCTTACAGCGATCCGGAGAATTTTGATTTCACCATTACCGACAGGAATTTTTTAGGTTTAGGTTATGAGTTTGAAAATGAGTTTCCATATACAACTGATGGCAAACCAAATTTAGGCTATTTAGGTACATACAGAGCCAATAATATCAAAGGTACTTTTATTACTGGCGAGTTGACATTAGGCCGGTCGTTCGAATTCGATAGAAGAGGAATTGAGTTTTTTAGGAACTTCATCACACCTGAAACCAAACATGCGGGTGGCATAGAAATAGCACAGGAAAGAAGGCTTAACGCAAGAATTTTTATCGATACAACTATTGTGTTTAATACGCGACTTAGTTTTCAGGACTATTGGTATGGTAGATCTTTTTTGATTCATGAAGATGAAGATGGTAGCAGAACCAACTTTCAGGTGGCAGGAGCTTATGTGGTAAATGATTTTATTGAGCGCCCAATCACTACTCCGGACACTAATCAGGTGTTTGTTGATAGCTATACAAGATTATTGTCTGTAGGTATTGCAAGAAGAAAGTTTGATAGAAGCAGCCTTATATTAGGCTTCGGTAGAACCGAAGATATTCCATTGGGATATTTAGCAGAACTTACGCTGGGTAGAGAAAACAATACATTTACTACCAGAACCTATTTTGGTTCTCAATTGGCATACGGTGAGTATTTTGATCGTGTCGGGTTTATTCGCCCTAGTATTACATTCGGTAGTTTTATTGAGAATGAGGAACTTGAACAAGGTGTTCTGAAAGTTCAGGTAGATTATTTCAGCTTTCTGTATCGCATACGAAGAACCAATCTAAGGCAGTTTTTCAGATTCAAATACACGTATGGCATCAACAGATTTAGTACCGAGTTTATCGATATTAATGATGAAAGAGGAGTGCGGGGCTTGGGTGATGTTACACTAAGAGGTACTAAGAAAATTAGTTTTCAAATGGAGACAGTAGCATTTACCCCTATTTACTTTGCTGGATTTAGAATGGCTGTTTTTGGATTTCTCGATTTTGCCATGGTTGATAATACTAAGGAAAGACTATTTGATAATACCTTATATCAAGGGTATGGAGTTGGTTTAAGGTTTAGAAACGAGAACTTGGCTTTTAATACCTTTCAAATTCGATTTGGGTGGTATCCGAATACACCAGCTTATGTCGCTAACTATGATTTCGATTTTTCGGGATCCAGAAATTTGGAACTCAACGGCTTTAGAGTTAACCGTCCGGAGGTTATTACTTTTGATTAGTTGACAGCCTGCAGAAGTAAATAAATCACACCTTTATTATTTATAAATATTCTAAATTAGAAATAAAAATAGCTTTTTTGGCGCAAAAAAAGCTATTTTAAAAAAGCACTACGGACTAGTATGGCTTTTTGTTTCACCTGTGGAAAAATGGGGTTGAAAATATGTTTGAAATAAAATATTCCAATATTAGATTTGTGCCGAGTTAAAGGTAATGTAAGGTTGCATTACTTGATTTAAAACTATTCAATAACATGACGCAAAATAGATTGTTTACACGCGTTTTAATTCTTCTTACTCTTTCACTACCCCTATTATTTATTGGCTCTAGCTCATATGGGCAAGATGAAATACCTACTGAACCGGAGAGAATCAGTGAGGGGCAGTCATTATTTAATGGAAATTGTAAGACTTGTCATAAAGTACACGAAAAGCTTGTTGGTCCGGCATTAAAAGATGTGTATGATAGAGCTCCTTCTATCGACTGGATCGTAAATTTTGTTCAAAACTCTTCTAAAGTAATAGCAAGTGGCGATGAGTACGCCAACGCCCTTTATGAAGAATACAACAAAACACAAATGACTGCTTTCCCTTCGTTTTCAAGGGATCAGATACTTTCAATTTTAGCTTATATTAAAGATGAGACTGAAAAAGGTCCTGCAGTAGCAGCAGTTCCTGCTGATGGCGCAGCAGTTGCCGCGGGAGGCGAGGGATCAGGTGTTCCATCTACTTATATAAACGCTATAATGATTGGTCTAATCATAGTATTAGTACTAATCCTTGTTGTTTTAATATTAATAACAACGATTCTTCAAAAATACCTGAATCAAAAAGAAGATTTAGATGAAGATGATAAAGCAATCGTTAACCCTACATTTAGTTTTGACTCGTTAATTAAGAGTAAGCCGTTCATCTTTATTGTAATATTCTTATTTGCAGCCATCTCATTTAAAGTTGTTATTAATAACTTATATGCAGTAGGCGTTCAGAAAGGATATGCTCCAAAGCAACCAATAGCCTTCTCTCACAAATTACATGCTGGTCAGTACGAAATTGATTGTAATTACTGCCACACTGGTGTAAGAAAAAGTAAGAGTGCGAACATTCCTTCGCCAAACATCTGTATGAATTGTCATAGTGCGATCAAAACTGAGTCGCCAGAAATTCAGAAGATATATGCGGCTATAGAAAATGATAAGCCTATTGAATGGGTCAGAATTCATAACCTACCTGATTTGGCTTATTTCAACCACTCACAACACGTTCAAGTAGGTGGCATTGAGTGCGAAACTTGTCACGGAGAAATCAAAGAAATGGAGGTTGTACAGCAGGCATCATTATTAACAATGGGTTGGTGCATCGATTGTCATAGAAAAACCGATGTAAATACGAAAGGCAACGATTACTATGACAAATTAGTGGAACTTCACGAACAGGAAAGTAAAGAGGCATTAAAGGTAGAAGATATCGGAGGGTTAGAGTGCTCTAAGTGCCATTACTAATTAATTAAAATAAAATATACATCGATATATAAAATATGATGAAGGATAATAAAAAGACATACTGGAAAGGAATTGAACAGTTATCTAACGATCCTGAGTTTGTAAAAAAAGCTGAGAGCGAATTCCCTGAATTTTTACCTACTGGTAACGGTGAAGGAGAAGGTAGCACAAGAAGGGATTTTCTAAAATTGATGGGTTTTGGCGTGGCTGCAGTTTCGTTAGCAGCTTGCGAGGCTCCTGTAAGAAAGGCTATTCCTTACGTTAACAAGCCAGTGGATGTTGACCCTGGTATTCCTAACTATTATGCTTCTACATATGCATCTGGTGGTGACTATTGTAGCATCGTAGTCAAAACAAGAGAGGGTAGACCTATAAAAATCGAGGGTAATAAGCTTTCAAAAATAACGCAGGGAGGAACAAGTGCACAAGTTGATGCATCTGTTTTATCTCTTTATGATAATGAAAGATTAAGAGGCCCGAAAGCAGGCGATAAGAATACCGACTGGGAAACTCTTGATAAAGAAGTAATGACCAAGTTAGGTTCTATTGCTGCGCAAGGTGGGGCAATTAGAATTGTTTCAAATACAGTTTTGAGCCCAACAACTAAAAAGGTAATTTCTGATTTCCAGGCAAAATATCCTACAACTGAGCATGTAGCTTATGATCCTATTTCTTCTGAAGGTATGCTGGCCGCAAATGAGTCATCATTCGGTAAGCGAGCAATACCTTCTTACGATTTTAGCAAAGCAGATGTAATTGTAAGCTTTACTGCCGATTTCTTAGGAACATGGATTTCTCCTATTGAATTCACGAAACAATATAGTAAGACAAGAAAACTGAATGATGGTAAAAAGACAATGTCTCGCCACTATCAGTTTGAGTCTAATTTATCATTAACGGGATCTAATGCTGATTACCGTACAATGATTAAGCCTTCAGATGAAGGAAAGGCAGTTGCTGCACTTTATAATGCTGTTGCTGCAAAAACTGGAGGTTCTTCAGTTTCCGGTGCTGGTAAATATCCAAACATCGACAAAGCTGCAGCTGATTTATTAAAAGCGAAAGGTAAATCAATTGTTGTTTCCGGATCAAATAATGAAGGAGTTCAAACATTGGTTAACGGAATTAACAGTATGCTTTCCAACTACGGAAAGACTATTGATTTAGATAAGCATGCAAACTTCCGTCAAGGTAATGCGTCAGCTATGGATAAATTCATTACTGATGCAAAAGGCGGACAAGTTGCGGCTGTAGTATTCTACAACTGTAACCCTGTTTACAATCACACTAGAGGAGGTGAACTAAAAGCTGCTCTTGCTAAAGTTTCTCTAAAAGTGTCTACTTCTGATAGACCTGATGAAACTGCTGTGGCTTGTGATTACATAGCCCCTGATCATCATTATTTAGAGTCTTGGAACGATGCTGAGCCTAAAAAAGGCTCTTATAGCCTTGCTCAACCAACCATTACTCCAATTTTTAAAACAAGACAAGCACAAGATTCTTTCCTAACATGGTCTGGTGCTTCTAAAGATTACTATACTTATTTAAGAGATACTTGGAGAAGCACAATGCCTGTAAGTGGCAGCTTCGATATGTATTGGGATAAAGCATTATATAACGGTGTTGTTGAAGTTGAATCTGAAGAACAACAAACTTTTGAGTTTGCGGGAGATGTAAATTCTGCTGCACGTTCGGCAACTTCAATGAATGCTGCTGATCTTGAGTTGGCAGTTTACACTAAAGTTGGTATTGGTGATGGAACGCAAGCCAATAACCCTTGGCTACAGGAGATGCCGGATCCAATCACTAAGGCTACTTGGGATAACTATTTAACAGTTTCTCAATCATGGGCTACTGCAAATGGTGTAAAGGCTTTCGAAGGTAAAGCTAATATGGTAAACCTTACTGCAGGTGGAAAAACTGTAAAGCTTCCAGTTGTTATTCAACCTGGACAAGCACCAGGTACTGTTGGTTTAGCAGTTGGTTATGGAAGAACAAATGCCGGTAAAGTCGCTGATGGTAGAGGCGTTGATGCTTATCCTATATTAGTAGGTGGTGCAGCAAAAGTGGAGGTACTTGATGAACAATATCAAGTGGCTCAAACTCAGACGCATCAAACGTATATGGGAAGAGAGACTGTTATTCAAGAGTCTGTTCTTTCTAAATATCAAAAAGATCCTTCTGCTGGAAGATATCATCCGCATGTATCAACATGGCAAGAAGAGTCTGGTGAAACTTCTCCGGGTAACCTAAGTCTTTGGAAAGGTCACAAATACAAAAACCATCATTGGGGATTAGCTATTGACTTGAACTCTTGTACAGGGTGTAGCGCATGTCATGTGGCTTGTCAGTCTGAAAACAATATTCCTGTAGTTGGTAGAGACGAAGTAATTATGCGTAGAGATATGCATTGGATGCGTATCGACCGTTACTACAGCTCTGCAAGCGTAGATAACTACGAAGCAATGGAAGTAGCTGCTGAAAACCCAGAAGTTACCTTCCAACCTATGATGTGTCAGCATTGTAATAATGCTCCTTGCGAAACAGTTTGTCCTGTTGCAGCAACAACACATAGCACCGAAGGTCTTAACCAAATGACTTACAACAGATGTATTGGTACAAGATATTGTGCTAACAACTGTCCTTATAAAGTAAGAAGGTTTAACTGGTTTAAGTACCATGATAACTCTCAGTTCGAGGATGTAAACACTGCAATGAGTAATGATCTTGGTAAAATGGTGTTGAATCCTGATGTTACTGTAAGATCTAGAGGTGTAATGGAAAAGTGCTCTCTTTGTGTTCAGAGAATACAGTATGGTAAGCTTGAAGCTAAGAAAGAGGGTAGAAGACCAAATGATGGAGACATCAATACTGCTTGTGCTAGTGCGTGCCCTGCAGATGCCATTGTTTTTGGAGACATGAACGATAAAGAAAGCAGAATCTACAAAATGCTCAAAATTGAGGATACGGAGAAAGCTGACTATATTATAGAAAAGGAAATTGGTGAGCCAAGAGCATATCACGTGCTTGAGGAGATAGGTGTTAAGCCTAACGTTACTTACCTAACGAAGATTAGAAATAAAGAAGAGAGCGAAGCTTAAGCAATGCTCTGGGAAATAGATAGAAATTAAAACTAAGAACTAACAAATATGCAAGTTACTTCATCTGTTCGTGAAGCTCTGGTTACCGGAAATAAAACGGTTCATGATGTTACGGAAGATATCTGCAGACAAGTAGAAGGAAAGCCGACAAAATCATGGATGCTGGGCATGGCCATTTCACTTGGAGCTTTAGCCATAGGAGCTTATTGCGTTTTCGTATTGTTATGGGAAGGTATTGGAGTTTGGGGATTAAATAAGACCGTTGGCTGGGCTTGGGATATTACTAACTTCGTTTGGTGGGTTGGTATTGGTCACGCTGGTACCCTAATTTCCGCCATTCTTTTGCTTTTCAGACAGAAGTGGAGAATGTCAATTAACAGAGCGGCTGAGGCGATGACGATCTTTGCCGTAATTTGTGCAGCATGTTTTCCTGGTCTTCACATGGGAAGACTTTGGTTAGGTTTTTACTGGGCATTGCCTCTACCAAATACATTCGGGTCTTTGTGGGTAAACTTTAACTCACCACTTTTATGGGACGTATTTGCTATTAGTACATACTTCACTGTATCATTGGTATTCTGGTATATCGGTTTGATCCCAGATTTTGCTTCGATCAGAGATAGAGCTAAGAACAAAATTTCTAAAGCTGTATATGGTGCTTTAAGTTTTGGATGGGATGGAGCAGCTAAAACGTGGTCGCGTTACGAGACAGTAGCATTAATCTTAGCAGGTTTAGCTACACCACTTGTACTTTCAGTACACACAATCGTATCATTTGACTTTGCTACTTCAGTTATTCCTGGATGGCATACAACGATCTTCCCTCCGTACTTTGTTGCTGGAGCGATTTTCTCAGGGTTTGCCATGGTACTAACATTAATGTTGGTAACAAGAAAAGTATTTAAACTAGAAGATTATATTACCATCAACCACATTGAGTTGATGAACATAGTGATCATCATTACAGGTTCAATTGTAGGTATTGCATACATAACGGAGTTCTTCATCGCGTGGTATTCAGGAGTTGAAGCAGAGCAGTATGCATTTATTAACAGAGCATTTGGTCCTTATTGGTGGGCTTATGCAACCATGATGACCTGTAACGTAATTTCACCACAACTTTTCTGGGTGAAGAGTATCAGAACTAATATCGCTGCTACATTTATCTTAAGTATTGTAGTAAACATCGGTATGTGGTTCGAGCGTTTTGTAATTATTGTAACATCCCTACACAGAGACTATCTACCATCTAGTTGGGCGATGTTTTATCCTACACGATACGATGTAGGTGTATACTTATTCACTTTTGGATTATTCTTTACTGCGTTCTTATTATTCGCTAAATTCTTCCCTGTAATAAACATGGCAGAGGTAAAGAGTATCATTAAGTCATCATCTTTAAAAGAGAAGAATTAAAAAATGGAAAGTAATAAACACTTTGTATTAGGCGTATATGACGATGAAGACGTTTTACTCAAAGCCGTTACTAAGGTTCGAGAAAGCGGAGTAAAAATTCACGAAGTATATTCTCCATTCCCTGTTCATGGGTTAGATGAGGTTTTAGGTTATAAGAGAACGAGACTTCCTAAGGCTGCCTTTATGTTCGGTTTATTGGGAACATGTCTAGCATTAACAATGCAGATAGGAATGTTAGGTTTTGACTGGCCAATGATTATTGGGGGTAAAGATTTCTTCTCAATACCTCCGTTTATTCCGGTAACATTTGAATTAACCGTATTACTTTCTGCGCTTGGTATGGTGGGAACATTTATGATCGTAAGTGATCTAAAGCCTTACAAAAAACCAAGATTGATGGACATAAGAATTACCGATGACAAGCACGTAATGGCAATTGACCTTGCTAAAAATAAAATGTCTAAAGATGACATTAAAAAAGTGGTGCAAGGAAGTGGTGCAAGTGAAGTGAATGATAAAGATTTTGAAGATTAAGAACATTCTGAAAATGAGAATAAATACAGTTTTTAATTACCTTTTTAGCCTTACTCTGGCAGCTACATTAGTTAGCTGTGGAGCTGATGGTGATAATCAAGGGTTGGAATATGCTCCAAATATGTACCATTCTGTACCTTACGAGCCGTTATCTCAGATTACTGATGAGGAGGCAGGTGAAGCTGCTCAGTTTTTGAACGACACTAGAGATGGTCACGGTGAATATTATAACTCTAATCCATTGAATGCACATGGAATGACAATGAGAACACCGGCACCTAATACTGTTCCAAGAAATAAGAATGGTATTTTACCTTACAGAATACCTAAAGATAGTCTTGAAATAGCTGCAGAAATTGCTAGTCCGATTGACAGCACAATGGCGGAAGCGGCTATTAAAGATGGCAAAATATTATATGGCAGATATTGCGAGCATTGTCATGGGGCTAAGGGTGAGGCTGATGGATTAGTGGCTGAGAAGTACCCTGGAGTTGCAAACCTTCAAGGTGTAGCTTATAAGAATATTACAGAGGGTCATATTTTTCATGTTATAACATGGGGTAAAGGCCTGATGGGAGCTCACGGTTCTCAGGTTAGTCCTGAAGACAGATGGAAGATTGCGAAATTTGTAAAGTCGATTCAGAAGTAATAGAGATTTAAGAAGTAAATATAACGATACAATGACCGAAGAAAGATTTGAATTTACCGCTGGTGCCAAGAAAACCCTAATGATTATTGGGGTAATAGGTGTGGTATTGTTGGTAATCGGAATTATAACCTCCATGTCAGGTGGTCACCATGAAGCAGGAGAGCATGCATTAAACTCTTTAACTTCTCAATCAGAATTGGTAGCAAGTGCAGACGAAGGTGGTGCTGAGGCTCACGGAGCTGAAGAAGGCGGCCATCACGGAGCGGCAACCTGGTTAAAAAGGATTTATACTAACCTTTGGGTGAACAATGTTTACTTTACCGGTCTTGCAATTATAGGATTGTTCTTTGTAGCTATTCAATATGCAGCACAAGCTGGGTGGTCTTCAGGCATTAAACGAATTCCATTGGCGATGGCTCATTGGTTGCCAATTGCTGGAATATTAATGATTGCAACTTGGTTTTTAGTGAATCACGATGTGTTTCATTGGACACATGCATCACTTTATGCTCCAGTTGAAGAAGGTGGCGATGAAATAATTCAAGGAAAAGCCTCTTTGTGGTACTGGCCATTAGAAGCTGGTTCATTTCCAATATTCTATGTTTTAAGGATGGTAATTTTCTTTGGTCTATGGATTTTGTTTTTCAACTGGATCAAAAAGGAAATGTTGGCGGAAGATATTGATGGTGATGTAAGTCACTGGTACAAGGCAAGAAAATATTCTGCTATATTCCTAGTGATCTTTGCTGTTACATCTTCAATAGCAGCTTGGGATTGGATTATGTCAATTGATCCACACTGGTTCAGTACAATGTTTGGCTGGTATGTATTCGCGAGCTGGTGGGTAAATGGTTTGGCCGTAATTACTTTAATAGTAGTTGCACTTAAATCTCAAGGATATCTATCGATTGTTAATGCCAACCATTTACATGATATTGGAAAATTCGTTTTTGGATTTAGTATTTTCTGGACGTACATATGGTTCTCCCAGTTCTTGTTAATCTATTATGCAAACATACCTGAAGAAACTGTTTACTTCATTCAGAGATTGGATTCAGGAAATTATAAGTGGGTATTTTTTATCAACTTAATATTAAACTTCTTCCTTCCATTCTTGTTACTTATGACAAGAGATGCAAAGAGACACATGTCTTTATTAAGACTTGTTTGTCCAATCATCATTGTGGGTCACTGGTTTGATTTCTACTTGATGGTAACACCAGGTGTGATGCAAACTGAAGGAACGTTTGGATTAGTGGAAATTGGTATGGCAACTGTATTTGGAGTGGCATTCTTGTTTGTTACATTATCAAACTTGGCGAAAGCACCACTGTTTGCGAAGAACCATCCAATGTTGAAAGAAAGTTTACATCATCACATTTAATTGAATAACTGTTAATTATAGAATAATATGTTCGGTATAGTCATAACAATAGGTGTTCTTCTACTCTTGTTCATTCTGTATACACTATTCAGAATTGGAACACTTGTTAATGTAGTTAAGGGAACGGATAAGAAAATAGTAAGTACCAGCAATAAGGTAAATGCGGCTTTAATGCTGATATTCATGATTACCGGTTTTGGTTTCATGTTCTGGTATTCTTGGGCATATTTTGATAAATACACACTACCTGTGGCTTCTGAACACGGTGAAATAACTGATAAATTATTCTGGGTAACAACAGCTGTTACAGGCGTGATTTTTATCATTACTAACGTGCTTCTTTTCTGGTTTGGATATAAGTATCAGTATAAGGAAGGTGAGAGAGGTAAGTTCTACCCAGACAATACTAAACTTGAATTACTTTGGACTGTTGTTCCTGCTATTGTTCTGTCAGTATTGGTTTTTACTGGTTTACAAGCCTGGACTGACATTACAAGCAAAGCATCTGATGATGCCGAAGTAATTGAAGTAATGGGCTATCAATTTGCCTGGGCTGTAAGATATCCAGGAGTAAAGGATAATCAGTTAGGAGCTTATGACTACAAATTAATTGATGATACACAAGGTAATCCTTTTGGTATAGATATTACTGACGAAAATTCTTACGATGATTTTACACCGTTAGAAATGCATTTTCCTGTGGATAAAGAGGTATTGTTAAAAATCAGAGCAAGAGATGTATTACATAGTGTCTTCTTACCTTACCAAAGAGTAAAAATGGATGCTGTACCTGGTCAACCAACTCATTTCAAATTCATTGCCAATAAAACAACTCAGGAAATGAGAGACGAAGTAGGAGATCCTGAATTCGATTACTTCTTAACTTGTACCGAAATATGTGGAAGAGGACACTTTTCTATGAAATTAAAGGTAGTTGTAGATACTCAAGAGGATTATGAAAAGTGGAAAGCCGAGCAACAAACTTGGTTGAAATTGAATCCTGACTTACTTGAGCAGGTACCTGCTGAGAAAAGGGAACTAGCAAAGATAAAAGCTGGCATTGAAGAGGAAAAAGAAGAATTAGAAGCAACATTATAAGATAATAAAGAATATGGCTACTGCTGACATACATATATCTGAAGAAACACATCATGATGGTCATGAGCACGATCATGATCACTCAACAAATTTTTGGACACATTATGTGTTCACTACAGACCATAAAATGATTGCCAAGCAATTCCTGATTACAGGAATTTTTTGGGCACTCCTTGGTGGTATCTTATCTGTAATCTTTCGATTGCAATTAGGTTTCCCTGAGGCTGAATTAGGTTGGTTGAAACCATTTTTAGGAGATTGGATTACTGCAGAGGGTAAAATAGATCCAGAGTTCTACCTTGCATTAGTAACAATGCATGGAACCATCATGGTATTCTTTGTATTAACAGCAGGTTTAAGTGGTACCTTCAGTAATTTCCTAATTCCATTACAAATTGGAGCCAGAGATATGGCTTCAGGGTTTATGAACATGCTATCGTACTGGTTCTTCTTTGCATCAAGTGTGATCATGTTTATTTCCTTATTCATTGAAACGGGACCTGCTTCTGGTGGTTGGGTAATTTACCCGCCATTAAGTGCATTACCTCAAGCGGTTAATGGTTCTGGTTTAGGTATGACACTTTGGTTGACTTCAATGGCACTTTTTATTGTTTCTACTCTTTTAGGTGGTATTAACTATATTACTACTGTCATAAACCTTAGAACTCACGGAATGTCTTTCGCTAAATTGCCATTAACAATTTGGGCGTTTTTCTTAACGGCTATTATCGGTTTGTTATCATTCCCGGTACTATTCTCAGCTGCATTGTTATTAATATTTGATAGAAGTTTCGGAACTAGTTTCTACTTATCTGATATCTATATCAATGGTGAAGCGTTACCAAACCAAGGTGGTAGCCCAATATTATTCCAACACTTATTCTGGTTCTTAGGTCACCCTGAGGTATATATCGTATTGCTTCCAGCATTAGGTATTACATCTGAAATTATTGCTACAAACTCTCGTAAGCCAATATTTGGTTATAAAGCGATGGTTGGATCAATGTTGTTCATTGCAATCTTATCATTTATTGTTTGGGCACACCATATGTTCGTAACTGGTATGAATCCTTTCTTAGGTTCTGTATTTATGTTACTTACATTAATCATTGCTGTACCATCAGCAGTAAAAGTATTTAACTATCTAACAACCTTATGGAAAGGTAATATCAGGTTCACTCCTGGAATGCTTTTCTCAATTGGATTAGTGTCATTCTTTATTAGTGGTGGATTAACAGGTATATTCTTAGGAAACTCTGCGATCGATATTCAACTACATGATACATACTTTGTAGTAGCTCACTTCCACTTAGTAATGGGTAGTGCATCGTTCTTTGGACTTATGGCTGGTGTTTATCACTGGTTCCCTAAAATGTTCGGTAGAATGATGGATGCTAAATTAGGTTATATCCACTTCTGGTTGACTTTCGTGGGTGTGTATCTAGTATTCTTCCCATTGCATTACATTGGAATTGCAGGATACCCAAGAAGATACTATTCATTTACAAACTTCGATGTACTGAATCAGTTTACTGATTTGAATATGTTGGTAAGTATTGCTGCAATTTTAACTTTAGGTGCTCAATTCTTATTCTTGTTCAACTTCTTCTACAGTATGTATAGAGGAAGAAGAGCAACCGCTAACCCATGGAATTCTACAACTCTAGAGTGGACAACACCAATAGAGCCAGGTCATGGTAACTGGCCGGGTGAAATTCCTACGGTTTACAGATGGCCTTACGACTATAGTAAACCTGGTGCTAAAGAAGACTTTATTCCACAGCACATTCCTTTCTCAGAAACTCCTGAATCTAATCTAGATCATGAAAATGAGTTGATTAAATTAGAAGGAGCAACAGATAAAGGCATCGTAGTGGATGAAAAATAACAATCAAGATAAGAGCAGGTTAGGTAAATTTAGCCTGCTCACTCTTGTTGCCATTTATTTCTTAATTCTTGTTGGAGGTATAGTTAGGAGTACAGGTTCTGGTATGGGCTGTCCTGACTGGCCTAAGTGTTTTGGAAGTTGGGTGCCACCCACTGAATTATCTGATCTTCCACCTAACTACAAAGAAGTTTACTCTCAGAAACGGGCTGCTAAGAATATTAAACTTGCTAAGTATTTGAATGCTATAGGTTTTGATGCCACAGCTTCAAGAATTGTTAATGACGAATCCATACTGGAGGAAGCTGACTTTAATCCTACAAAGACCTGGATTGAATATTTAAACAGGTTAGTGGGAGTCGCTATTGGCTTACTTGTTATTGGGACCTTTTTATTTTCAATTCCCTTCAGAAAAACAGAGCCAAGCGTTTTTTATCTATCACTAGGTTCATTAATACTGGTTATTTTTCAAGGATGGGTTGGATCCTTGGTAGTTTCAACTAACCTTATACCTTTCATGGTATCTATACATATGATCATAGCTATCGTAATTGTATTTCTACTTTCTGTAATTGTTATTAAAACAAATCCACAGCTAAAGTTTGCATCAAAACGATCAAAGTATTTAAAAAATATATTGATTTTATGCATGCTTGTGATGTTCATTCAAATTGTGCTTGGCACTCAGGTTAGAGAAAGTATTGATCAAATAGCAGCTTCATTGAGTAGCAGACATTTATGGATAGAAAATCTTGGAATAGAATTTATAATTCACAGATCATTTTCATGGGTTGTGTTGTTAATAAATGTGTATCTAATATATACTCTGTACAAATTGAATATTCTCAACCAAACGGCTAAAGCATTACTTGCTGTAGTGCTAATCACAATTATTACGGGTGTGATTATGGCTTATTTTAATATCCCGGCAATGGTTCAACCTATTCATTTATTGTTGGGCACAATGGGAATTGGACTTCAATTTTTCTTATTTTTGCAACTCAAAAAACAAGAGCCTGTTACTGCATGATTACTCAAGATTCATATAGTATTACCTTTACCGACAAGGCTAAGTCTTTCTTTGAACTACTAAAATTCAGGCTCTCATTTCTAGTAGCCTTTTCTTGTGGTTTTGGCTACATATTAGGTTCAAATGGTGTGATTGACTGGGTTCACTTTGCCTCAATTTGCTTTGGCGGATTTCTAATATCTGGAGCGTCCATATCTATTAATCAAATCATTGAAAAGGATTTAGACTTGTTGATGAGCAGAACCATGAACAGGCCTCTGCCTACAAAAAGAATAAGTGTAAACGAAGCTGCGGCATTTTCATTTATTACGGGTGCTATAGGTATTCTAATATTAGCGCTCAACACTAATATGCTCACAACATTATTGTCAGTGTTGTCAATGATACTTTACAGTTTTGTTTATACTCCATTAAAAAGAGTAGGACCAATAGCAGTTTTTGTTGGTGCAATACCAGGTGCCTTACCACCACTTTTAGGTTGGACAGCAGCAACGGGTTTCATTTCATTAGAGGCATTAATCATTTTTGGAATTCAGTTTATATGGCAATTCCCACACTTTTGGGCAATCGCCTGGGTAGCAGATGAAGATTATAAGAAAGCGGGCTTTAAGTTATTACCATCTGGAGGTAAGAAGGATTTAAATACTGCTATTCAAATAATGATCTACACATTATTCCTGATTCCTTTCGGCTTACTACCAGCCAAGTTTGGCATTACAGGAATTGATTCGGCTATTGTAGTAACAGTTTGCGGAGTGTTGTTTTTAAGTCAAACTTTTGCTTTGATGAAAAATGGAACACGAAAATCAGCATTAAGAATAATGTTTGGTTCGTTTTTATACTTACCCATAGTACAAATTGCTTATTTGTTAGATAAATTATAAAAGAGGAGGAGATATGACTAGTGATTTTAAAATTGTAGAAGAAGCAAAAAAGCCTTTGTCAATGCATCCAAAGAAATTTGGTATGTGGCTTTTTATGATCACAGTGGTAATGATTTTTGCATCATTAACCAGTGCCTATATTGTAAGACAGGCTGAGGGGAACTGGGTTGTGTTTGAATTACCTACTTTGCTATGGATTACTTCAGGAATTATTCTTTTGAGTAGTGCTACAATGCATTGGACATATCTTTCTGCCAAGTCAGATGAGCTTGAAAATGTTAAGCTTGGAATAGGCATAACCCTAGCTTTGGGAGTTGCCTTTTTATTGGGTCAGGTGTATGCCTGGGGAGATTTGGTTGATAACAATGTGTTCTTCGTGGGAAACCCTTCAGGATCATTTTTATACGTGCTAACAGGTTTGCACGGATTACACCTTGTAAGTGGTATCATTTTTCTAATAATTGTATTAATTTCGACTTTTAAATATAGAGTTCATTCAAAAAATTTAGCACAGATTCAGATGTGCGCCACATATTGGCACTTTTTGGGTGGTCTTTGGATTTATTTATTCGTATTTTTATTATTGAATCATTAATTAAACAGGTATAACTTAACTTCTATGTCAGCTACCGCACATTCAATTGATACAGGTAAAAACATCTGGGATGGTGGACAATCACCTTTAAAGGCGAGTTATGGAAAACTCATGATGTGGTTTTTCCTTCTTTCCGATGCTTTTACATTTTCTGCATTACTAATTACCTACGGATTAATTCGTACTGCACATCCTGCTTACACAGGAACCGTTGAAAACTTTACATTTTCACAAGACTACTGGCCAATACCTGAAAAGGTATTTGAAGCGGTGCCATTTATGCATGGTGTTCCATTGCCACTAGTATTTGTGGGTATTATGACGTTTATCCTAATCATGAGTAGTGTGACCATGGTACTTGCGGTAGAGGCTGGTCATAGAATGGATAAAAAGGCAGTAGAGAAATGGATGCTTTGGACAATCATTGGTGGATTAACATTCTTAGGCTGTCAGGCATGGGAATGGTCTCACTTTATCACTGGAACTGGTGGCGGTGGAGCTGGCTTATCTTGGAATGAATATGGTCCTCCTGATTTTGCGGCTTTATTCTTCTTCATCACTGGTTTCCACGGAACTCACGTTTTTAGTGGTGTTGTGTTAAACTTCCTAATTTATTATAATACTGTTACCGGAGTATACGAACGTAGAGGACATTATGAAATGGTAGAGAAGGTAGGTCTTTACTGGCACTTTGTAGACCTTGTTTGGGTATTCGTATTTACTTTCTTTTACCTTGTTTAATCGACTAAACTACTGAACTAATGCATACAGAAGAAACTTCAAATGTGCAGGTAATACCTGCTGATAAAGAAAAGATCAAATTAATCTGGAAAACAGCTGGTATTTTAGCACTTATTACAGCGTTAGAATTCTTGGTTGCTTTTACAGTTCCTCACGAAATGGAAATGACCAGAGTAGTAATTTTCGTTGGTATGACTATCGTAAAGGCCGCTTATATTGTAGGCGAGTTTATGCACCTGAAGTATGAAGTAAAGGTGTTGATTTGGTCAATTATAATACCGATGATATTTGTTGTATGGATGCTTGTAGCATTTGTATATGAAGGCGGGTCAATTTATGCCGACAGATTCTGAGGATAACTTAACAAAATTATATCAGGCTAAGGTGTTATCATCTTAGCCTTCTTTTTGCTCACTAATGAACAAATCAATAAAAATTGCATTTCTCATTGTAATGCTGGCGATACCTGCCGGCATATTCACTTTTCTGAAATTATTTGGAAATAACCAATTTCAGGTAGAAGTGTTTTATGAAGAGGGGTTATCAGGTGTAGAAGGGTCTTGCTTTCAAACGGAGGGTCAGTATTATGTAATTGATTCTGTTTTAAAACAGACTGGTAAACTAAGGGTGGTGGCATTTGTAGACACTAATGACGTATTGGAATTAAACAATATTTACAATCGCTTGAATTCTTTGTTTGATGATAATGTGGATTTAATTGGTTTCATTGATTCCACAAGCACAATTGAAAGTAGTATTTTCAAAGTGACGAAAGTGGAAAACATAACAAATATTCGAGAATGCCATTTTATTAGTGATCAGAGAAATAAGCTTGTATTAGTAGATAGTAAAAATAGAATTAGAGGTTACTACACTCGAGACCTTGATGAAATTGATAGGCTGATAGTAGAATTAAAAATAATAATTGAGAATGATAAAGAATATGGAGACTGAAAAGTCTAACAAGTTAATAATTGCTATTTCAGTAGTAATTCCAATTGCCGTAGCAATATTATTTGGTGTTAAGATTGATGGGTACGACTTTTCATTTTTACCCCCTATTTATGCTACTATCAACGGTTTAACTTCAGTTCTATTAATTGCGGCTTTGATAGCGATAAAGAGCAAGAAGATTTCATTACATGAAAGAATAATGAAGTTTTGCCTTATTCTCTCCGGGCTGTTTTTAGTGATGTATGTTATATACCACATGACAAGCGAACCAACTTCTTACGGTGGTGATTACAAAAATTTATATTTTACCATCCTAATATCGCACATTTTGCTATCTATTAGTGTTATACCTTTGGTGCTATTTACCTATGTTAGAGCTATAAATGGTAACTTTGATAAACACCGAAAGTTGGCGAAAATTACATTTCCAATTTGGCTGTATGTAGCCGTAACTGGTGTTGTTGTTTATATAATGATTAGTCCGTATTACGCATAATATTAAATGAAAAAGATTTTGCTCATAGTGTTCTTTAGTTTGGCTACCCTCACACAGGAGGTGTTGGCTCAATGTGCTATGTGTAGAGCAACTGTAGAGAATAATCTAAGCAATGGAGATATTGGAATTGGTGCGGGCTTAAACTTCGGTATTCTTTATTTATTTGTAATGCCTTATCTGGCAGTAGGAATTATTGGATTCTTCTGGTACAGACACAGTAAAGCTAATTCTAAGAAGTATGGGTCCGTTTAAGGCAGCATTATCAGGTAAATGCCCCCAATGTAGGGAAGGTGATATCTTTGAATCATCAGCCTTGGAGCTATCAAAGTTTCATAAAATGCATACTAACTGCCCTAAGTGCGGCCTGAAGTTTGAGCGTGAGCCTGGCTTTTTTATAGGTGCAATGTATGTAAACTACGCCTTTTCTGTAGCTATTATCGTGGCCGTTGGTATAGCACTATCCGTATTTAATATATATAATCTACACACGTTTGTTCTTTCTGTGGTAGGATTGATATTACTGCTTCTACCATTTTTATTTAGATATTCCAGAATACTCTTTCTTTACCTGTTTGGAGGTGTTGATTACCAACCAAGAGATTAAAACCATTCATGGAGAGGGAATATTAACAGTCTAATTCTGTTTATATTTATCCTTATACATTTGAATGAGTAAGTTTCGAGCACATCTTATACCTTTTTTAATTTCTCTGGGATGCTTTCTGGTTTCGGCTGCCTGTTATTTTTCCTATAACCATTTCGTTCAACCTGAGGAAGAAGTTACAAGTGATATCAATGATCAATTAAATATTGAAATCACAAAAGCTTTAAATCAACTTAAAAGTATCTCTGATCAGCAACTAGATAATGAAAAGTTGTTTAAAGAAATTGAAAGTAATGATGGTGTATTTGCATATCGTGAGGGTAAAATAAGAGCCTGGTCTGATTTTGAATATGTACCTGACTATGCTGAAATAAAAGGCAATTACGAAGTTAAGTTTATTCGATCAGTCAGAAAGGAATACCTTGCATGCAAGGTAGTTAGCGATGGTTATGAGTTAGTGAAGGTAATTCCGCTTTACTCCAATTTTAAAATAGAGAATAAATATTTCAACAGTTCTTTTAAAAAGTCACTATTCCCAACCTCTGCTATTCGCATAGTAAAAACTGAAAATGCCGATCACAAAATATGTTATAAAGAGCAATGTTTATTTGGGATAGTGTATCTGACTAATTCTGAAGTTAACAGAGGTTGGCTCAGAAATATCGGGATGTTACTTTTCATTACAGGCTCAATTACTTTCCTGATTTTTACATTAGCTTATTGCAAGGATGTAGCAAGGCAATCTTTTTTCAAAGCTCTGGCAGTCTTACTTCTTTCATTGTTTGTATTTAGATATTTACTATTAGAATTGGAGTTGCCTAATGGCCTTTCTGATTCTCCTTTATTTGATTCTAAAGTATTCGCTTCCTCCGTTATTAATACTTCATTGGCAGACCTGATACTTAACCTATTCATTTTTTTGGTATTTGCCTCTTTCGTGTGGTTAAGACTGTTAAAATCAAAGGATTACAGATCGCTTTTGCGAAAAACAGTATTTACTAAAAATCTTGTTTCATTCTTTTTGATCTCACTATTTATATTTTCTTTTCATTGGCTATTTCTTCTATCGCAAACATTATATCATAACTCCCAAATATCCTTTGACATCAACCAATCGATTTTATTCGATGTTCCAAGGATGGCGGCTATTATTTGTTACATCTTATTTGGCATAGCCATATTTTTAATAGCGCACACTGCAGTTAGTGCTGCTATTCATCTTGGCAAAAGCCGAACTAAGCTTACTTTACTTTTTCTGGTTAGTAGTGTGGTGTACTCGTTAGCCAATGAGTTGATTGATCAGGCTTACTTAATATCGGTACTAATTGCGGCAATGGTTTTCTTTACAGTTCTATTGTCGAGGATTAGATTCTCTTTAACAAGGTTATCATTTAGTACGTTTCTTTATCTCTTTTTATTCATGGGTGGATTTGCTCTGGTAGGATCAGGCTCCATTTATGAATTCGAAAATGAACGTGAGGTTGAGAGAAAGAAAAGGTATGTGAGTCAGTTCCTTACTGATAATGATCATATGGCTGAATATTTACTTTACGTTGCCAATGAAAAAATCGCTAACGACATTTTTATTCAGACAAGAATGGCCTCTCCTTTCCTCTCTAAAGATGTAGTGAAATCGAAAATTAAACAGGTTTATTTAAATGATTACTTCGATAAATACGATGTGAGAATTTTCACATACGATGCTGAAGGTAGGTCATTTGAGTCTGAATTAGGGCAACCACAAAATATGAAAAAGCTCACAATGAGTGAGTTTAAAACGGGGTATGATGATATCTACTTTATCAACCTGCAAGAAAGTGGTGCAAGCAAAAGGTACCTCAATTATATTGAAGTTAAGAGACGAGGCATTCAAGTCGGTTTTATTGTTCTCGACCTCCGATTGAAAAGAATCATACCTGATAATGTATTTCCGGAAATGTTGGTGGATAACCGTTTTCTAACTCCATATCAGAATGCAGATTATAGCTATGCAGTTTTTAATGACGATGAAGTAGCCTATAGCTCTGGAGATTTTAATTATGATGAAGACTTTATTGAGAGAAGCAATTTTCAAAATGAAGAGAAATTTTCATTTGATGACTATTCTCACGTAGCTGTGAATGATCAGGCCGGACATAGAATTGTAGTTAGTTCCAATGATCATCCACTTGCAGATGTAGTTTCTAATTTTTCGTTTTTCTTTTTGCTTCAGGTATTTCTATTGCTTCTGTGCTTGTTAGCTTATGTGTTGATCATTTGGATAAAAAAGCTTGACCTATCCTACTCAGCAAGAATTCAGCTTTACCTTAATATAGCCTTTTTCCTACCCTTAATAGCAGTGAGCTTAACCACTTTAAGCTTAATTAATGCCTCATTCGAGCGTGAGGTAGTAGAGGAATATTACAAAAAGGCCGAGCAGATAGGCTCGAGTTTAAGTAGTGTATTAAGCGATTTTGTGGAGAATATCACCAATGAAGATGAATTGAATGAGACAATCGCTGATATTTCCGCGTATGCCGGAGCAGATATTAATCTTTTTAGTACATCAGGTAAGCTTATAGCCAGTAACCAACCCTCTATCTATGAAAATGAATTGCTTTCTGAGTTTGTAAATCCTGAAGCATACAGCCATATAGTTATCGATGGTGAAAAGGCCTATACAACAAAAGAGTCAGTAGGGGAGCTGAAGTATAACTCAGTATATTTTGGCGTAAAGTCGTATGAAACAGGTGACCTTGTAGGAGTGGTAAGTATTCCATTTTTTGATTCAGAGTCTGCCCTTCAGGAAAGCCAAATTGTTGTATTAAAGAATATTATCAACGTTTTTACCTTTGTCTTTATCGCCTTTTTAATCGTTTCTTACTTTGCGACAGAGTGGCTAACATTTCCGTTAAGATTTATTACCCAAAAGCTAAAGCGTACAACATTAACAGAATTTAATGAACCATTAAATTGGGAAAGTAATGATGAGATAGGTTTGATGGTAGGTGAGTATAATAAAATGCTTATCAACCTTGAGGAAAGTAAAAACGCGCTGGCACGGAGTGAAAAACAGAGTGCCTGGAGGGAGATTGCACAACAGGTAGCTCACGAAATTAAGAATCCACTTACGCCTATGAAGCTTACTCTTCAGCACTTACAGCGCACGTTAGATCCTTCAAACAAAGAAAGGAGCAAACCTATTAACAGCCTGCTCAAACAAATAGAAACATTGGATGATATTGCTACATCGTTTAGTTCTTTTGCTAAAATGCCAATACCTGCCAGTGAAAAATTTGAACTCACA
Source organism: Fulvivirga lutea (assembly GCF_017068455.1). NCBI lineage: Bacteria > Pseudomonadati > Bacteroidota > Cytophagia > Cytophagales > Fulvivirgaceae > Fulvivirga > Fulvivirga lutea. The sequence goes on along the minus strand of NZ_CP070608.1, from coordinate 3,634,947 downwards.
TCGGTGATTAATAATAATGTAAGTATTCATAAAGCCACAAAAAACTTAATCATCGACTTACAATTACCTAATGAGAAAGTATATACACTCGGTGATGAGCAATTGATGGGTAGAATTATATCTAATCTGATATTAAATGGAATTCAGTCTTCTGATAAAGCAGAAAAGGAGTTGCAGATAGCATTGAAAAGTAATAATCAGAAGATTTTATTAAGTGTAACTGATAATGGAGCAGGAATTCCTGAAGAAATACAATCAAAGATATTTGTTCCGAATTTTACCACGAAGGAATCGGGTTCTGGAATTGGGTTAGCTATTGCAAAACATGGCATTGAACATGCCGGTGGTAAAATTTGGTTTGAAACAGAAGAGGGGAAAGGAACAACTTTTTATATTGAGCTCCCCTTACTAGATGAATGAGAGGGCGAATTTTATCTATACTGCTTTTAGTAGGCTTGGGTTTTTCTGTTCAAGCCCAAATGTCCAATGAACGATGTAAATGGATTAACGTATTCAACCAACCTATCGAATTAGATTCCCTTTCGGTTGTTCCCGGTAGTATTGTTGTAACTGATCAAGATGTGAAAATCTCACATAACATTTCAGATGGAACGATCGAATTAACACAAACTGATACCAGTAAAGATTCAGTTCAACTTTGCTACAAAGTCTATCCTTTTCCACTTCATCAGGAGTTTTACAATCGTAATTTATCAGTGTATGACTCCAACGCCTATTTCAAAGATCCTGTAAAGAATGCAACTACCTTTAAACAGGAAGAGTTATTCAAAACGGAAGGTCTTTATAAAAGTGGGAGCATTACTCGCGGTGTTTCCTTTGGGAATAACCAGGACGTATTTGTTAATTCGGCCTTGAACTTAAATATGGATGGTGAGTTAGCGGAAAATTTGTTTATCAGAGCTTCTATTACAGACCAAAATGTACCATATCAGCCGGAAGGCAACACACAGCAGCTTCAAGATTTTGATAATGTATTAATTGAGATTTATAATGATAAGTTTTCGTTAACCGGAGGTGATGTTGTTTTCAAAAATAGTCCTTCCCATTTTTTGCGGTACTACAAAAATGTTCAAGGGGGGCTGGCAAATGTAAAATACAACCTTGCCGGTTCTGAGGCGGAATCAGAAGTGGGCTTTTCTGTTGCTAAGGGTAAGTTTGCTTCGGTTCAAATTCAGCCGAGAGAAGGGTTGGCTGGTCCCTACAGAATTCCAGGGCCTAATAACGAGCGATTTCTGTTGATACTTGCTAATTCAGAAAGAGTATTTCTGGATGGTATACAATTAAAGCGTGGCTTCGATAATGATTATGTGATTGATTACAATAGTGGCGAATTGACTTTCACCAACAACGTTTTAATCACGCAGTTTTCCAGAGTTAGAGTAGATTATGAGTATTCTGATCAAAACTATAGCCGGGCAATTACTACTGCCAAGCATCAACAAAAAATAGGCGGTTTAACCATAGGAGTAAATGCATATAGCGAACGGGATAACCCTAACAGACCCATTCTCTATGATTTAGGCAATGAGGAAAAGCTGTTTTTGAGCGAAGTGGGGGATAGTTTAAATGCAGCTGTTTTTGAGACTATCGATAGTGTGGGTTATTCGGCAGAAAGTGTTTTGTATAGAAAGCTGGTTATTAATAATAATGGTTCACCATTAGAAATTTACGAGTACTCTAACAATCCGGATAGTGCCTTTTACCGTGTGTCATTTTCTGAGGTAGGCTTGGGTAATGGCGATTATGTTCAAACATCATCAACAACCAACGGACGGGTATTTGAGTTTGTGCCCAGAATTAATGGTGTGCGGCAAGGACAATATTCACCGACAGCTATTTTGCCAGCACCCAATAAACGACAAATGGTAAGTATCAGCGGGCAATATGAAATTAATGAGTATGAATCCGTTTTTACTGAAATAGCTATTTCAGACAGGGACGAGAATTTGTACTCAACTATCGATGATAGTGATAACAAAGGCATCGCATACAAAACGGGAATTCAGACCAGGGGAAGGGAAATAGGCTTTCTGCCAGGCTACACTCTTAATGCTTCTTTTGACTTTGAACAGGATGATAAGAATTTTAATGCTATTGATCGATTTAGATATATTGAGTTTGACAGGGATTGGAGTTTTGATCCCAACGCTGATCAAAGAAGGTTTCAGGATCAAATTATTAATGCAGAAGTAGGAATTTCAAAAGATGATAACTTAATACTATACTCATTATCGCGCAGAGACAGGGGCGAGCAGGTGAGAGGGTTTCAGCATCGTGTGAGAGCTAATCAGAGTTTTGGAAAAGTGAGGTTGCGATCTTCTTACTATAAAATGGACAATGAGGTAGAAACTTTTGATGCAAGTTGGGAGCGCATTTATGCTGACTTGGGATTTGTTGGTGGTGTATTCATTCCGGGGTACATCTATTCCTCCGATAAAAATATTGTGAGGACAAGTGAAGATAGCATTTCTTCATCGGCCATGTTTTTTGAGGAGCATACTGCATATATTACCAATGGCACACAAACCGGAGTCACTTTCGATTTAAGGCATAGCTACAGAGACGATTACCGACCAGCTGAAGGAGAGATAAAAGCATTCTCTACATCCAATACTACCAGATTATCTGCACAAAAGAGTTTTGAAAATCAGACCATAAAATCAATAATCAATTACCGAAAGATTGACTATTTAGAAGATGTATTATCTGAAGAAACCATATCGGGTAGAGTTGACTGGCTCTCCAACTGGCTGGATAATCACATTCGCTCTGAGCTAACGTATTCAATAGCCAATAGCCAGGAGCTAAAGCGGGAGTTTGTTTTTATTAAAGTGCCATTGGGCCAGGGAGCGCACACTTGGCGAGATTTAAATGAGGATGGTGTTCAGGATTTGAGTGAATTTTTTGAAGCCATTAATCCAGACGAGCGCCAGTATGCAAAGATCTTTACACCAACAAATGAGTTTGTTTCTGCGTTTCAAAATCTGTTTATTTTCAGAGTAAACGCCCAGGCTCCGCGATCATGGAGCAATGCAGGTGGCTTAAAAAATTTCTTTAGCAGGTTCTCCAATAATACATCGTGGTCTACTGATACCAAAACAACTGATAAAAGTTTAGAATCCAGAATGTTAGCGTTTGCAACAGATATTGGTGACGCTGAGCTACTAGCTGAGCGTAACTCCTTGAGAAGTACTATGTTCTATAATCGAACGCATCCCGTTTATGGTTTGGATGTTACTTATTCCAACAGTCAGAATAAACAACTGCTCACAAATGGTTTTGAAGAGAGAGACCTGCAAGAGGTAATCAGTGGGGCGAGAATTAATATTGCCCGACAGTACAGCATTAATTTACGCTCTCAGAGAGCTATTAAAGAAGTGAACTCTGATTTTCTTGCTGAAAGAAATTATAACATTGTGAGTTATCGAATGAACCCGCAGCTAAGCTGGCAGCCAACTAACTCATTACGTTTTAGTGCACAATATGCTATCACTGAAAAGGAAAACACGGAGTCTTTAGAATCTATTGAGCAGGCCACCTTGAATGAAATTATTGGTGAAATAAAATATAATAAAGCGATAAGAAGTAATATTAGTTTGCAATTCAGATGGGTGGAAATTGAATTTACTGGTGAAGAAAACAGCCCGGTGGGTTATGACATGCTGGAAGCTCTGAGACCCGGCCAAAACATGACCTGGCAAGTAAATTGGCAGCAAAAAATAACGAATGGCTTGCAGTTGAACCTGTCTTATAACGGACGAAAGTCAGAAGATAATGCCCCTATACATATTGGCAGAGTGCAGGTGAGTGCTTTGTTTTAAGTAATACAACCTTTTGAAGTAATAATCTGACTAATTGGGTATGAGAAAGCTTTTGATTTTTACATACCTATTGATGACTTGGGCTGGTTACGCTCAAACGACATCTGGATTTGATGCTAATAAATTAGATTGGCTAGTCGGAAGTTGGGAAGGAGAGGGCTTGGACGGCTTGAACTATGAGTCTTGGTCTACCCCTGTAGATGGTGTCATGATAGGTATGTTTCGTCATACTAAAAATGACAAAATCATTTTCTATGAATTTTGTAGAATAAGCAAAGTGGGTTTACAACTGAAGCACTTTAATTCTGACTTCAATGGTTGGGAGGAAAAAAACGAAATGATCACCTTTCCATTCCTTTTTATGAGTGATGTTAAAGTTGTTTTCGATGGACTTGAAATGGAACTTGTTAATGAAAGCGAGTTAAAAATTATTGTTCAGCTAGAGGATGGCGAAACAACCTTTAATTACAAAAGGAAAAATTAGTTACTTCAACTTCCGCATCACCTTACTGGCAAATACAAAGTCCTCAAACTCCTTCACGTTTGAGTGAATGATATCATCTTTATGTCCTTCCCACTTTTTCTCTCCTTCGTGCAAAAACATAATATTTTCGCCAATACCAAGCAGCGAATTCATATCATGAGTTACCACTACCGTAGTAATTTTATACTCTTCTGTAATTTCCATGATTAGCTCATCTATTTTTATAGATGTTAAGGGATCTAACCCGGAATTTGGCTCATCACAAAAAAGGTATTTGGAGCTGTTAACAATAGCGCGGGCAATACCAACACGCTTCTGCATACCACCGCTTATTTCTGAAGGCAACTTTTTGTTTTGACCAGTGAGTCCTACTCGCTCCAGGCAAAAATTGACTCTATCCAATTTTTCGTCTAACGGCATATCCGTAAGAATATCCAGCGGAAACATAATATTTTGCTCCACAGTTTTCGAATCAAATAGCGCTCCGCCTTGAAAAAGCATTCCAATTTGTCTTCTTATCTCAGTCTTATCATTTCTTGGTGCTAAAGAAAATTCGGTAGTACCATAATAGACAAATCCATCATCAGGCTGGATAAGCCCTACAATGCATTTTAGTAATACACTTTTTCCCGTACCACTGGCACCTATAATTAAATTTGGTTTTCCTTTTTCAAATGTGCCACTTATACCTTTTAGCACCTCTTTGCCATTGAATGACTTCTTTATGTTTTCAATTCTAATCATAAAAGTAGTTGTGCTAATAAGTAATCGGCCAATAGAATAGCAATTACACTTTGAGTAACTGCTGAGGTACTTGCCTTACCAACCTCAAGCGCACCGCCTGTAGTATAATAGCCTTTGAAAGACGAAATAGAGCTCACCAAAAAGGCAAAAACAAATGATTTAATCAAAGCGAATGTGACAGTATAATCATTGAATTCATACCGGATTCCATAAACATACTCATATGGAGTTATCTCTCCGCTTAGTGTACCAGCCAGGTAGCCGCCAACAATATTTAACAGCCCAGAAATAATCACTAACACAGGATATGTGATAAGTGAACCTAAAATTTTTGGTAGCACCAGATAGCTGGTGGAATTTATCCCCATCACTTCCAGGGCATCAATCTGTTCCGTAATTCGCATAGTACCTAAGCCGCTCGACATACTAGATCCCACTTTACCAGCGTAAATCACGCCAATAATGGTAGGTGCTAATTCCAAAATGGTCATGTCTCTAACTACCAGCGAAATAACATAGTTAGGAATAAGTGGGCTTATCAGGTTATATGCTGTTTGAATAGTGGTTACAGCGCCCATAAAGAATGACACCAAAGACACCAGGAAGATAGAGTTGATACCTATATTAACACACTCATCCATCGTGAGTTTGAAATAGGTTTTAAAATTCTCGGTATTAACGAAAAGCTTCCCTAAAAATATGAAGTACTTACCCAGTGTTTCCATTCAAATCCGTTAATTTAACCACTTTATCTGCAGTTGTTGGAAAGATAACAATATTACAGTAAATGATTTTCCTGATAAATTGATTTAGAGAGATTATTAGAAGAAGTATGAAAAAAATAGCATTAGTAACGGGAGGTACAAAAGGGATTGGTAAGGCATTAATTGAAACATTTTCTGAAAATGGTTTTGATATTGTAACCTGCAGCAGGTCGGAGAGTGATTTGGAGAAGTTGAAGAAAGAAATTGAAGATAGGTTCAAGAATGTACTCGAGTATTCGAAGGTGGATATGAGCAAAAAAGAAGAAGTTCAGAAGTTTGCTGATGAAGTTCTTAAGAAATATCCATCAATTGATGTGTTGATTAATAATGCAGGTGTGTTTATTCCAGGTCAAATTCATGAAGAGGAGGAAGGTATATTGGAGAAAATGATTGATACAAATCTTTATAGTGCCTATCATTTAACAAGAAAAATAGTGCCTTCTATGAAGAACAATAAGCACGGGCACATTTTTAATATATGCTCCACAGCCTCATTTATGGCATATAGCAATGGGGGCTCTTACTGTATTTCAAAATTTGCTTTACTTGGTTTTAGCAAAGTGTTGAGAGTTGAAATGCAGGAATTTGGTGTGAGAGTTACATCAATTATGCCGGGTGCCACCATGTCGGCCAGTTGGGAAGGCGTAGATATTCCAGAAGAGCGGTTTATGCCTGCTTCAGATGTAGCCAGCGCTGTTTACAACGCCTATACAATGTCTGAGCGAACGGTTGTGGAAGAACTAGTGTTACGTCCACAGTTAGGAGATATTTAATGAGGTTGAGAAAACTTTCAGCTGAATAATAGGTTATCTTTGTAAAGTAAAATCGCATAAAAATTGAGTAAGGGAATCATTTCAAATTATAACTATTGTAATAGCCTCACGAGCTATTCTAGGAGGAAAACACGCGAAGTTTATATTGGTGAAATACCTTTGGGTGGTAACAACCCCATTCGTGTACAATCTATGACCACCGTTGATACCATGGATACCGAAGGAAGTATTCAACAGGTATTGCGAATGGTGGAAGCAGGTTGTGAATATGTTAGAATCACCGCCCCAAGTATTAAGGAGGCTCAAAATTTAGCTGAAATAAAAAAGGGGCTGGCTAAGCATGGATGCCATGTTCCATTGATTGCAGATATACATTTTACGCCTAATGCAGCCGAGCTTGCAGCAAAAATTGTAGAGAAGGTGCGTGTAAACCCTGGCAATTATGCCGATAAAAAGAAATTTGAAGAAATAGAATATACTGAGGAAAGCTATAATGCCGAATTAGCTAGAATCAGAGAGAAATTCACTCCGCTTGTTAAAATCTGTAAAGAGCATGGCACTGCTATGCGAATAGGAACGAACCATGGTTCACTTTCGGATAGAATAATGAGCCGATATGGTGATACACCACTTGGAATGGTTGAATCGGCACTAGAATTTTTAAGGATATGTGCAGATCATGACTATCATGACATTGTACTTTCCATGAAGGCGAGCAATACTCAGGTGATGGTTCAAGCTTATAGGTTATTGGTTAATAAGCTCGATGAAGAGGGTTTTGAGCCTTACCCATTGCATTTAGGTGTTACAGAAGCAGGTGATGGAGAAGATGGCAGAATTAAAAGTGCTGTTGGCATAGGTACCTTGCTCGAAGATGGTTTGGGAGACACAGTTCGGGTTTCATTAACAGAAGAGCCTGAAGCTGAAGCTCCGGTGGCTCAAATGATGGTAGATAGATACACCAATCGTGCGAATCATGATTTTATACCAGCCATAGAAAAGAACCCGATCAACCCTTTTGAATACAATAAAAGAGATTCTATTGAAGTGAGCAATGTTGGTGGAGGTAATGTGCCGCGCGTTATTGCTGATTTGTCAAATTGCAAAATAGAGTCATATAAAGATTTGGCAGCTATAGGTCACTTTTACTTGCCAGAACCTGATAAATGGCGAATGAATGACACAGGAGCTGATTTCGTTTATTCTGGTAGCAAGCCTATCTCATTTATGCTTCCCAACGGCTTAAAGGAAATTGTAGATTATACGTATTGGCAAAATCATGCCGATAGAAAAAACAAGTTGCCTTTGTTTACGAAAGATGAGTATCTAACTGCTGAAACGAAGCATGATACAATAAACTTCCTGTTGATTGATTCATTAGAATTGAGCAAAACACTCATCAATAAAATATCGATTGATCCTACTCTTGTTTTAATTCTTGAGACTAAGAATGACCATGCAATGGCAGCACTTAGAAGAGGGTTTTTCGACATGGTGAAGTGGGGTATTAACAACCCAGTGATTATCAAACGTACGTATGAGACTATTAAAGATGATGAACTACAGATTTATGCATCTACTGATATTGGGGGGTTATTGATTGATGGATTTGGTGATGGCGTGATGTTGGGCACAGCATTGTCGTCTCAAGACAGAGGTGAGGATGAGCAACTTGCCTTAGTTAAAAGATATAATTCAACGGCTTTTGGAATATTACAAGCCGCACGCACGCGAATGACCAAGACAGAATATATTTCTTGTCCATCATGCGGCAGAACGTTATTCGATCTGCAAGAAACTACAGCCATGATTCGTAAAAGAACAGATCACCTGAAAGGTGTAAAAATTGGTATTATGGGTTGTATTGTAAACGGCCCTGGAGAGATGGCTGATGCCGATTATGGCTATGTTGGATCGGGTAAAGGAAAGATCACTTTATACAAGGGCAAAGAGGTAGTAAAAAGAGGTGTTCCATCAGAAAATGCTGTGGATGAGCTCATTGAAATAATCAGAGCAGATGGTAATTGGATAGAATTAGAAGAGACTGAAAAAGTGTAATCATGGAAAAAGAAGAAAATAAATCAGAGGATAAAAATACATTGAAGGACTATTTCGCTTTGGGAGAAGTAGCCAATTATTTCTTTAGAAAGAAAGATCCAAACAGACCCACCAATTTCAATATCAAATCGATGCACGTTATTAATAAGATTTCGATGGGGATGTTTTTGATAGGTGTTATTTATTTGATTGTGAAAAATTTGTTTTAACAAACCCCCAATGAGGATGTCATGCCGACAAAGGAGACATCTTCCTAAGTAAGAACAACCAATTAAATTGGTAATCGCATTCTAACAAAGGAAAATCCCTCGTACCCTCGGGATGACCAATTCCTAATAGTATGTCATGCCGACAAAGGAGGCATCTTACTAAGTTAGAAAGACAGTACTCCATTCAGTATCGAATATTAATTAAGGAAGATTCCTCGTACCCTCGGGATGACCAAACCCTAATAGTATGTCATGCCGACAAAGGAGGCATCTTACTAAGTTAGAAAGACAGTACTCCATTCAGTATCGTATACTAACAAAGGAAAATCCCTCGTACCCTCGGGATGACCAATTCCTAATAGTATGTCATGCCGACAAAGGAGGCATCTTACTAAGTTAGAAAGACAGAACTCCATTGAGTATCGTATACTATAATTAAGCATAATCCCTCGTACCCTCGGGAGGACTTTTAAAAAACATTCCCCTTTACATTCAACGAAAAGTGCACTACATTTATCCTTACTTAACTAAAAGGATTACATGAACATCGAATTCTACAGAGAGTACTGCATCAAGAAACCGGGTGTTACAGAAAGCTTTCCTTTCGATAATAATACATTGGTTTTTAAAGTGATGAACAAAATGTTTGCTCTCTGTGATGTTGACCTTTTTACTGGGGTTAATTTAAAATGCGATCCAGAGAGAGCTATACAACTTAGAGAACAATATGATGCCATTATTCCAGGTTATCATATGAATAAAACCCACTGGAACACGGTGCAAATGGATGAAACCGTCCCTGATAAGTTATTCTTAGAGTTAATTGATCATTCCTACGAATTGATAGTAGAAAGCCTGCCCAAAAAAGCTCGTGAAGAATTAGCTGAATTAAGCTAGATGATGTTGATATGCGTATTTAATTAAGGCAACAAGGTTTGAACAGCCTGTTTTCTTTAGTATGTTTTTACGATGTGTTTCCACTGTTCGCTCACTGATAAAAAGTATTTCAGCAATTTGCTTCGTGCTATATTCCTTTACAATTAATCGCACTATTTCTTCTTCTCTTGGCGTTAGTGCACTATTTACTTCTTCATCAATATTCTGAATTAAAAGTTCTGCAATTTCATCACTCAGAAAACGCTTACCGCTTGTTACTTTATCCAAAGCATTCAAAATACTGTCATGTGTATCGCTCTTTAGTACATAACCGTCAACACCCTTTTTTAATAAGTCTTTTACAATGTGAGAATCATCATGCATGCTCAAGACAATAATTTTTAGTTCAGGCAAAACCGATTTTGCAATTTGAATGAGCTGACTCCCATCCATGCCTTGCATTTGGTAGTCTGTAACTAATATGTCGTAATCATTTGCCAACAGTAGTTCCCTGGCCTTTTCTGCTGAGTTGGATGTATCAGCCACTAAAAACAATTCAGATTGATTAATGAGGTTTTTGGTACCCTCAAGAAGAATCTGATGATCGTCAACGAGAAGAATGCGATACTTGTTCATGAGCTTTAAGTATTGAAGATATCGATTCTTAAATAGTTTCACAATGTAAGTTTTTATAAAACTATTGTATTCGATTTAATCAAAACATAAGTGCCAATTGGTAAATCGAAATACCTAGTTGACGGTATTTGGAGTTTGTGTAAGTGTTTTTCTGACTTTGTTTATAGGTATGATAATCAATACGGAATTCCCCTTTTTACCTTCATGAGTATTTAATTCTAAACTGCCGCCAATCAGGCTTAATCGAGTATTAATATTTCGCCAACCGTTACCTATACTGTTTACAAGTGAATTTTTATCGAAGCCCATTCCATCATCCTCAAGAGAAACGACTAATTCTTCCTCATGTCCCGTAATATCAATTTGAAAATATGTGGCATCGCTGTGTTTTAAACAGTTGCCTAAAAATTCCTGTATCAACCTGTAAATGGAAATTTGAGCTACATCATTGAGATCGGGTACATCAAGATGGTTAACTTTCACCTTTATACTTCCTGCCTTGTTTATTTTGATTGCCAATTCGCTTAAACCACTAATAAGGCCTTCTTTCACCAAAGCCTGTGGCATAAGGTTAAAGGCAATATTTCTTATTTCTGTATGTATGTCCTTCAACAAACTTTTAGAATTTTCATAAAGCTGATCTTGTTTTTCTGGCTCAGAGGTTGATTTAATCGATTGAATATTTACTTGTAAAGCAGCTATTAACTGTCCCATACCATCATGCAAATCAGCAGCAAAGCGTTTGCGCTCATTCTCTTGAGATTCCACAACAGCATTCATCTGGGCTTCTCGTAATCTTATTTTTTGCTCTTGTATGATCACTTCTCTTTTAATCTGTTCCCTTTTTCGTAATAAAGCAATCAGTATCAGAATAGCGACTAGAGAAACAACAAGTATGGTGATGAATAACCAGTTTCTCTGAATCTGCAGGTCTTTGGTTTCGAGTTGTGCTTGTTGTAGGGCAATTTGCTGTTCCTTCTTTTCGGTTTCATATTTTACTTCAATTTCAACAACCTGTTTGGATTTTTCCTTTTGATAAACGAAATCTTTAAGGGTATCGTAGGTTTCCATAGCCCATGAACCCAATTTATAGTCACCTTTTTTGAAGTAGTTTTTTGAAAGAATAAACAATGCCTTTGTTTGAAAATCGATAGCATTGATCTGTTGAGACTTTTCAAATGCCTGTGTTGCCAGCTGCAATGCCTCAGTAGTTTGGCCTTTATTGGTGTAATGTTGGGCGAGTAGCAAACTGACGTTTGTTATCTCATATTCATTATTATAAGCCTGATGTCCGTCCATTGCACTGATGTAGAATTTTTCTGCCATCTCAAAGTTGCTAAGGCTATCATAAGCAATGCCAATGTTTGATTGCACATAAGGAATATATCTATCATAACCGAGGCGCTTGTAACCCTCCAAAGTTGATGTGCAATACATAATGGATTCCTCAAACTGTTTGAGTTGAATTAGCAGACTGCCGATGTTTCCTTTAGTAACTATTTGGCTAAACTCCGAACCCAGATCCTCATAAATTTTGAGCGCACGTTCATAGTATTCAAATGATTTTTCGAATTCTTTTTGTTTTTTATAAACAATCCCGATGTTGCCTAATACCATGGCTACATTGAATTTCTGATCGCGATGTAATTCATAAATGCGTAGCGCTTCAAAATAATTTTCGAGAGATTCAGGATATTTTGATTGCTGGTCGTAGACCAAGCCTAGGTTATTGTGAGCACCGGCAAGGCCCAGTGTATCGTTAAGTTCGAGTTTAATATTCAGCACATCTCTGAACAATAGTAATGCACTATCTAGTTTACCTACAGCCTCGTAATTATTAGCAAGGCTATTTAAGGATTGAGAAATTGCAGCCTTCGATTTCTGCTCGCGAGCTATTGCCAGTGCTTGGTTAGCAAATATGAAGGCACTATCCATATCATAATTTCGATAGTACCACGCCAGCTCATTCAAAGACTTAACCTTATCTATCGGCTCCTGCGAGGTTAAAACAGTTTTTAAACTGTCAACCTCTTTTTGTTGGCAAAATGTGGCCTTATGAATGAGAAGGGCTAAAAGGCAGAGAAATAATCGCTTCATGATGATAAATAAACCCATAAGAAACTAAAAAAGGAATTATCTACCTAGTAGTAGGTAGTAAAATTTACCAAGCTTTAGGGATTGAGATGAAGGCGGCATTTAACAATCTTACAATAAAAAAAGCTATGAAAAACATATTGTTACCTACTGTGCTGTTAGTGTGTTTTGCCATCAGTTTACAGGCCCAATCCATCGATGACAAAAGCTATTCTATTTCAGCCATCAAATCGCAGAAAATGGCTGAAGCACCTAAGAAAGTGTTTATAAAAACATTCAAAATCTATTATCAACTTATTGCTGAAGCTGAGGAGAAAGTTTACGGAGGGAGACAATTTGGGGGTGGATCCTATACAGGTGATGCTACAGCGCGTATGGCAGTAGGTGTAGAAGGGTTAGATCCGGAAGATTTACAGCAACTCACTAATGATGTTTACAACGACTACATCGCCAACCTTGAAAAATTGGGTTTGCAAGTACTCACTGCCAAAGATGTAGAAACAGAGTTTTTTGAAGAATGGGAAAGAATTGATGGGCCACATATGAATCAGGAACAATTGGAAGGTAGCTTAATGGTAGTACCTGAAGGATTCTCTTATTACGTAAAAAAGATCACCAAAAAAGGAAAAGAAAAAACGGGGGGCTTTATGTCTGGGGTTACGAATATTAATGGTTCGACTGTATCGGAATTTGCTACCTCTGCTTATGGACCGATTCCAAAACTATCATCTGAATTAGAGGATGCAATAGTTGTTGAAGTAGCTCTGAATGTTCCAAGCATTTATCTGGATCCTAAATCGAAATTAGGAACTGCCAAAATCAAAGGAGGTGCCTATTTAAGGTTGGAGCAAGGAAAGGCCAGTTACATTTCCGGTAAATTAGGAAAGCCCGGTGTAGCCTCCCCTAATACCATGGTTGAAATGATGTTATCTAAAGCTATTCAGATAAATGGAGTTTTTCCCGCCAGTGATTTTAAAGTAGTAGCTACAAAAAGCAGAACTACAGTACCAAGTTATGCACCATTCTTCACCGTAGAAGATAAAACTGTGGAATTGACCAACGTAATTGAATGTGATGCTGAAGTTTATAAAAGTAAAGTAAGTGAGGTAGCTAAAGAGTTTCTTGCTCTTTCCGTGAACAAGTTAAACGAAGGTATGCAGGGAGAAAAAGTGAAATAATTTATTGATTTATAAGGCTTTGTTTATTACTTTTTTAGATTAAATCGTTGGTTTTGAGGTCTATTCTATATCTATTGCTTACTTCAGGGTGTTTGTTGTGTGGAGATTTTGTGCACGCACAACAAGCACCAATACTATTAAATTTTGATGGTTCCCCTAAAGAATTGGCATTAGATGAAAATGAAAAACTATTACTGGTTAATGGTGATTTCAAGGTTATTTATCTTGTCGATTTGAAAACTCAGCAGGCAAACCCTATTCCTATAAGTGATTTCTTTTCACTCAAAGCTGCCCGACAATCAGGTGATAAAGTCTATTTTGAACTGGGTGATGATCTGGATAAAGTTGGAGAAATTAATTTGGTCACCAAGACCTTCACCAAATCTGATTGGCCGGCACAAGCTACTAATCTCACGTATAATCGCCTTCTTATTGATGTTGGCAGCAATCGCTATAAAATATTTGATGGTAAGCTGACTATTATCGACAAAAACCTGATTAAAAAACCAGAAGTTGTTACTCAACCTGTGGTAAAGGAACCTGCAGTGGTGGCTGTAAAAGAAGGTGCTATGGACACTGTTGCATTAAAGAAGAAGTATCTGGCTAGTGACGATTTCAATACCAATTTTACCTTGATTTATGAGGAATTGGTACAAACCAAGAAGTTTAAAGAAGCGGAATTTCTATATGAAAAATTAGCCAAGGATTTCACCAAAATCACCAATGTGTATACGCAATTGGCATGGTGTAACATGTTTTTGAATAAGTGGGATGATGCGAATAAATATGTTCAGTATGCTGATTTATCTAACCCCGGAGATTTATCAGTGGCAGCGATCAAATCTTATATAGCGGCCGCTAAAGGTGATTTTGAATCAATGAATAAATTGATACGCTTCATTGCATTCACTGATGTACAGGCCAGTTCCTACGACTATCTCTTGTTAGACATTAAAGATTTGCTGGATTATAAAATTCTGACTCAAGAAAACGGAAATAAGTATAAAACAGCATTAAAAACAGCGTATGACTCAAGAAGTAAAGTCTATGATGAGGCCATGGCAGTTCTTAATTCGAGTATGGATGCTTACGGTAAAGGTGATTATAAAACGGTTCTGAAAAAATATCGACAAGCACAGGAAATCATTTCAACCAAAGCTCCGCAAGAATTTAAGTACTTAGAAACAATCGTGACATGGAATGCCGCCAGTTTACTCATTTATTCAAATGAAAACCACCCTGAAGTCGACTACAGAGCTGTCTTTGAAAACAACTTTAAAACAGCCTTTAAATACGATCTTGAAAATGCCCGATTAAAGTTTAATGCGGGTTGGTGGTATGCCATTTACCTAAAAGGCTACAATGATTTTGCTACTGCTGAAAACGTCCTCATGAAATCAATGCCTTATGCAGAGAAGTTACCTAGTATGGTTTTCGGTGACGATGTGGGCGAAATGATGAATCTATACTGTCAGACCTTGCTACAACAGGATAAGGTTAGCCAGCTACAGACGTGGGGAAAGAAATTATATGATAATCCATCGCTCCGATTTGAATATCAATATGATATTAACGGGCTTAACTATCAGGGTATGAGCTACATGGATAGTGACAAGCAAAAGGCGGATAGCAAGTTTAAAGAAGCACTCAAATACGCGGAAGAGGTAGGGTTCAAAGACACTGAAATTGAAGTGAAGTCGAACATGGCTACCAACTACTACTTCATGAATAGAAAGTCGGAGGCATATTCGTTGTATAATGAGATAATAGCCTATTACCGGGGTAAGAAAAATTACCAGCAACTGGAAGTAACACTAAATAATACTGCAGCTTTTTACCTTGGAGATAAGAACTATGCTAAAGCAGCTAGCCTATTTGAGGAGGCCATAAGCACTTTGGAATATATGCGCTCAACAGCTGAAGGTGATAATGAAGAGGGCAATGTGTTGTTTTTACAAAGAGTGATTTCTGCTTACCAGTTTATGGCTATTTGCTATGCAGAATTAAATAGGCCCGATAAACTTTTCGAAACCCAAAACTTAATGACTGCGCGTGTTTTAGCTGAAAGTATTGGTCGTTATGATCAGAAGATTGTGCCTAAAAATGTCTCATACGCACAGTTTCAATCAAGTTTAGCACCAGATGAAGCCGCTATATTCTACACCAACACAAAAGCTGGAGAAGTAGTGATCCATGCTGTCACCAATTCGACATCCAAAGCCACAGTTGTCGATAAAACGGCCTATTGGGTGGCACTAAAGAAGAAGTGGCTGGATAGATTTCATAGAAAGGATCCTCCGGGAAGTAGCTATAAGCCCGTGCGCTATGATCCTTCTAAAACACTTTCAACACAACTCAATCCTTCTGATATGGACGAGCACATGGATTTAATCCGAGGGGTTGTTGACCAGAGCATTCCTACAGGAGATGATGTTCAAAAAGTAATTTTTCAGGAATACTTAGGAGGGTATTACGATTGGCTAATCAAGCCAGTAATTTCTGTAATCGGTTCCAAAAAGAGATTAATCATATTTCCAGATGGTGTATTGAATTTCCTTCCTTTTGATGCTCTAATTGATGAAAATGGAAAGTATTTAGCTCAAAGGTTCGAGATTAAGTTTAGTCCCTCAGCACAGGTGCGAGAATTACTTAGAAACAGGCAGTATTCCCCGAATAGAAAACCATTTTTAGCCATGGGTGGCGCCATCTATGAAAAAATGGAAGAACCACCGGTTGAATTATCTGATGAAACCAAATACTTGGAATTGGCTATAGAAGCAAGAGAAAATGCTGAAAAGGGAGCTCCACAGAGACAGGTGTATGCCTCCATTTTCAAAAGCAAGATGAATTACCTGCCAGGTACACTACAAGAAGTGAAAAATCTAAGCGGCATATTCTCTAATGCTGAAGTCTACACTGGTGAGCAGATGACTGAGGCCTTTATTAAGAATCTCTCCAATTCAGGTAAACTTAAAGACTATCGTGTAATTCATTTGGCCACACACGGTTTTGCAATTCCCCAATTTCCCCAGTTATCAGGGGTTGCCATGTGTATTTTCCCCACTATGCGCAATAATCAGGATGGCTATTTAACCGCACCAGAGATTGCTCAATTGGAGATGAATGCTGATCTGGTCGTGCTTTCAGCTTGCGAAACTGCTCTAGGCAAAATTTATGGTGGTGAAGGTGTTTCCGGCCTAATGCAATCGCTGCTTATCGGTGGTGCAAATCGGGCATTGGTCACACTTTGGCCGGTAAGCGATCAGGGTACCATGTATTTTATGACTGGTCTGTATACACTCACAGAAAAGGAGGGTAAGAGCTATGAAGAGGCCATCAACATTATGAAAAATAGATTTATTAACGGAGAGTTTGGAGAGGTGTTTAAAGCACCCCAATTCTGGGCTCCCTATGTACAATATGGACTTTAAGAATATGAAAAAATTGGCGGTGATAATTACAGTGCTTTTACTATTTGGCGGAATTAATATCTCGCAGGCTCAAACCAAGGATTGCGAAGAAACAATCTATGATAAAGGGCATGAAAAAAATATTAAAAAATTGAGAAAGAAGTGGGAAGGACAAAAATTTATTGTTCTTCAAAAGAAATGGGGTGGATCTTCCTATTCTTCTAAATACACGAATACAAAACATTATAATTATAAAAATATTTGTGGCACGGATTACTATTTAGCTGTTTCATATAGTGGTCAGGGATTGGATGCCTGGGTCTCCAATATTCAATACATACCTTATAACAATATTCCTAAATAGCATGAGGAAAGGGCTGATTTTATTAACCATTTCATATTTGTGGCCTTTATTTTGTAATGCGCAGCAAATTTTTTTTCGTGAAGACTTTGATGACAATTACAACGAATGGAAATACATAAAAGAGGCCGAAAATTACCTTGGTGCAATACAGGATGGTCATTTGATATGGGAAAGTAAAAATCCTCAATCAGGGTATGTAATAGATAAGCAAATAGGCCTTAATGAATTAAAAAACTGGCAGTTAGATGCCGTAATCTCGAGAACGAAAGGTGATAAAAGAATTAATCTGCTTTTTGGCGGGGAGGATTATAAGAAATTATACTACTTCGGTTATGATGAAAGTTCTGCAACCATCGTGTTGGATCAGGGGGAGAACAATTTAGAAATTCAGGATTGGACAACAGTGCCATATATTGATGAAGAGGGGGCAAATAAACTATCAGTCATTCAATATGAAGATCATTGGTATTTTGTCATCAACGATGTTCTCTTCAAGAAATTCAGGAAACTGCCGATTTACGGTGGGAATGTAGGGTTTAGCAATTATGGCAGTGGAGGTTTAAAGGTTGATTATGTACAGTTGAAACAATTGAACTCATTACCTCAATTCCTCGAAGTTGAAGAAAAGCTTATGCAGGGGATAGCTATGAACGAAACTTTTGATCATGATGCCGGCCTCTGGATTGTGGAACAAAATGAAAAATTCGCCAAGAAAGTAGTTAACGGACGATTTGACATCGAGATACTTAATGAATCAACACATGTCTTTGATGTTCCCACTGCAATTCCTGCACATGCCAGCTATGTAATAGAGGCTGAATTCAAATATGAAAGTGGGGCATCGAATAAAGCCTACGGATTCAATTTCGCCATGAATAATGCCAACGACAAATACTACCGGTTTTCCATTTCAGCCAACGGCTCTTACTTGCTCAATCATAAGAACGGCCAAACGTTTACGAGCCCCATTGGCTGGACCAAGTCAGATGCCATAAATATCAACGGAAGCAATATTATCAGAATTTATAAGATTGCTAATGAGGCTTACTTGTTTTTAAATGATCAGCATGTGATTACTATTAATGACTTTACCGTGTACGGAAATAGATTGGGCTATTTAGTAAGTAAAGAATGTCATATAAGCTCCGACTACATAACTATCAACTATTTATCAGACGACTTCAAAGTAAAGGGCTTAAACAAGGACGCACAAACTTTTAAAGCACCAAAAGAAGCTATTGATTATTTTAATGTAGAATATACACCCATAGCCAGAGTTGAGTGCGATAAAAGCGAAATGGAAAAGGACAAAAAGAAATGGATGAAACAATGGGTGGGTAAATCCAGTGACGACATTAAAAGAGCATGGGGTAAGCCATTGCCAACGCAATCATTGATTAGAAACGACTTTTACTATAAGTATAAAGAAGTCTGCGGGGAAGAGTATTACATCTGGGTTCACTTTACTATTCCTGATGGCATAATTATCCAAAATGTAGATTTTGTACTTGCCAGAACCATTTCGTTGAAGAATTGATAAAAGTTAATATTAAAAAGAGTCAATTATTAGCTGTAATTATCACCATTGCAGTAGCTGCGCCACTTACATTGTGGGGTATTTATGGTATTGGTCAGTATGGCATGGCCTTATTTATTATCACTCCTTTTTTTATTGGTTTAAGTAGTGCTCTTATATTAGGAAGGTGGGAAAAGCTAACTCCTAATAAGTCTCGTAAGATTGGTTTTCTTACACTTTTGATTTTCACTGCAGGACTAGTACTATTTGCCATTGAAGGTCTTATTTGTATTGCTATGGCCGTACCGCCTGCTTTACTGCTGACATGGTTGGGTAGTTTTTTGGCCAATTATCTAACGAATAAAAGCAACCGAAATGTTGCTATAATTTATGTCCTAGTTGGACTTTTGATACCATGTACAGCATTTTTAGAACGAAATAAGAAGCCAGAAGTACTTCCAGTTGTAACTAGCATTATCATCAGTGCAAGTCCGGAAGTAGTTTGGAAAAATGTTATTGAATTTCCTGATTTAGAACCACCTCGAGAATTTCTATTTAAGGCAGGTATATCTTATCCAATAAATGCCAGAATTGAAGGCCATGGTGTGGGTGCTATTCGTTATTGTAATTTCAACACAGGAAGTTTTGTGGAGCCTATAACCATATGGGAAAAGCCAAAATTATTGGCGTTTGATGTAAAAGAACAACCCAAACCTATGACCGAATTGAGCTTTTGGGATATCGATGCCCCACACTTGCAAGATTATTTTGTAGCAAAGAAAGGGCAGTTTAAGCTTACGCCCTTACCTAATGGAAAGACAGAATTAGAAGGAACAACTTGGTATGTACAAAAAATCTACCCTGGATTTTACTGGAATATTTGGAGTAATTCGATTATTCATGCGATCCATGACAGAGTTTTAGCTCACATAAAGAAAGAATCTGAGAGGAACTAACTAATTAATCCAGTAAACAGATTAATTAAACAATGCACTACACGAGTGACTAAAGCCTTATTTGAGGTAAAAAGTCATGAAAAAATTATTAGTCCCTGCATTTCTACTGATCACTACATTCTCAAACGGACAAGATCAAAAAGTTCAAGATTTAGATTTTCTCATAGGTACATGGGAAATTACCTTTGATATTTATGACACTCACCATCCTGAAAAGGGTATTATTTTCTCAGAAATAGGAAGGCAAGAGTGCTATTATGACCTTGAGCACAACGGTGAACCAAGATTCATTACCTGTAAAGGTAAAGTAGCTCGGGAAGATGGACGTGAACGCACATTTCAAGAGTCTATTCGATATGGCAATTTTTCAGGTACGTTTGAGCGTGTTGGTATTTTTAGCAATTGGCCAGCAACCAGTGAGGAGCTGTTATTTTATCATGAAGCTGAGAGGAGATTCGAAATTCGTGGTGAATTAGGTGTTCAGGATAATATGCTTGAGCGGTATGAAGATATTTACCAGTTTAATGAAGATTATACATCTTATGAACGAAAAAATGTGGCCAATTTTTCTAACATGCCAGTTACGGAATATAATGTTACTCTCATGGGTACGGGTAAGAAAATAAAATAATTATTAAATAATTAATTAAAATCTTAACATTCCTTGAACGGAGTGGCAATCGTAGTATTTTAGTGACCTCAATTCAACCAAACTACTACTATGCGTTACTATTTGCTACTCCCAATTTTACTTTTTCTGGCCTCATGCGGTAAAGATTCACCTACAGAAGGTGTTCAAATTGACCCCGCTTTTACAGGCTATATCTCAGCTTTTACCTCAGGAACTGTTTCCAATCAGAGCACGATACAAATTCGTTTTCGTGAGAATGTCTCAGCTGCAATTGTTGGTGAGGAGGTAGATTCCGATCTCTTTGAAATAGTGCCGGAAATAAAAGGTAAAGCACATTGGGTGTCAGAAAATACTATTGAATTCACTCCTGAAAAAACACTTCCTTCTAATAAACTATTTGAAGTGCGCTTTGAACTTGGAGATGTCATTGAAGTACCAGAAAAACTTAAGGTTCTGGTTTTTCAATTTCAGACAATTGAACAACGTATTAGTATCAATTTCGAAGGATTAGAAGCCTACAATAAAAAAGATTTAAGCTGGCAAAGACTCAATGGCAATCTCATTACTTCCGATTTTGCATTGGAAGAGCAGGTAGAGCAATCACTATCTGCTACACAGGCTGGCAAAAAAGTAAAGCTCAAATGGGATCACTCCGTAGATGGTCGCACGCATAATTTTAGAATTGATAGTGTCTCAAGAGGCAAGACTGTGAATCAGGTGGTTCTTGTATGGGACGGCAAACCAATGGATTCCGACTCGAAAGGAGAACGTGTGGTAGAAGTGCCACCATTGGGAGATTTCAGCGTGATGGAGATGCGTTTAACTCAACAACCAGATCAATTTATCACCCTTTATTTCTCCGATCCTCTGGATAGCAAGCAGGAACTAAATGGCCTCATTTATCTCAAATCAGGTGATAAAGTGCGCTTTTCAGTAGATAATAATACCGTAAAGGTTTATCCGGTTAACAGGCTTACTGCAGAAACTGATATCATCGTAAATCGCGGAGTTAAAAACTCCATGGGCTATCAGCTTAAAGCAGAGTTTACAAAAAAAGTAAAATTTTCGAACATTAAGCCAGATGTCAAATTACTGGGCGATGGCATCATTCTCCCCAGCACAGATGGTTTAGTACTGCCCTTCAAGGCGGTTAATTTGAGCGGTTTGAATGTCAAAATCATCAAAATTTTTGAAGACAATATCACCCAATTCTTTCAGGTAAACCAGTTTGATGGTACCCGTGAATTAAAGCGTGTGGGTCGCTTGGTTTATAAAGAGTCGGTTGATTTACAATCTCTTGGTTCAGTCGATTTCGGAACTTGGAATACGTTTGGTCTCGATCTATCCAAGATCATTAATGTTGAACCCGGGGCCATTTATAGAGTCTCATTGAGTTTCGATATTAATCAGTCATTATACCCATGTGCAGGTAATTCTGTGGAAGAAGGAGAAGTAGATTTTCTGTTAGATGATCCTGAGATGGATGCCTACGATCAGGTTGATGGGTATTACTATTACGATGATTATTACTACGATGACTACTACTATTATAATGATGGCTATGATTATAATGAGCGTGATAATCCTTGTCACCCTTCGTATTACATGCGCAATCAGCATGTGGTTACCCGAAACGTATTTGCCTCTGATCTAGGCATTATTGCTAAAAAAGGAGAGGGCTCACAGGTAGTTGTGGCCGTTTCGGATATCAGAACGGCCCTAACGATGGAGGGTGTCTCTGTAGAGCTGCTCAACCTGCAAGGTCAGATAATCGGCAGTGGCACAACAGACGCCAACGGATTAGCAAAAATTAATGCCGAAGGTAAGCCATTCATGTTGGCTGCCAGAAAAGGTCTTCAGGTTGGTTATCTCAAAATGGACGATGGTTCTGCCTTATCGCAAAGCATGTTTGACGTTTCCGGTAGCGAAGTAAGGAAAGGACTTAAAGGTTTTATCTATGGTGATCGTGGGGTATGGCGCCCGGGTGATTCATTATATGTGGCGTTTATGTTAGAAGATGCACTTAACGTGATTCCAAATGGTCATCCGATTGTGATGGAACTGTATACTCCTGAAAATCAGCTATATAAAAGAAAGGTAAAAACGAAGGCGGTAAAAGGAATCTATGATTTCAGAACTGTTACAGAGCAAGATGCACCTACTGGTAATTGGCTTGCCAAAGTGAAAGTAGGAGGGGCTTCTTTCACCAAAACTCTGAGAATTGAAACTGTTAAACCTAATAGACTTAAAATAAACCTGAAATACGAGGATGAAATCTTAAGAAATAAAAAATCAACCTCAGGTAATTTGGAACTCAAGTGGTTGCATGGAGCAATTGCTAAGAACCTGAAGGCCGATATAGAGGTAACCTTGGACAAAGGTCAGCATCCTTTCAAAAAATTCAACAACTATGTTTTCCACGATCCATCTAAAGACTTTGATGCAGAAACGCAATTCATTTTTGATGGTAAGGTAAATGAACAGGGAGTTGCTAGTGTTCCTACAAACATTAATGTAAACTCAAATACACCGGGCATTTTGCAAGCCAACTTCAAA
Organism: Fulvivirga lutea; assembly: GCF_017068455.1. Lineage (NCBI taxonomy): Bacteria > Pseudomonadati > Bacteroidota > Cytophagia > Cytophagales > Fulvivirgaceae > Fulvivirga > Fulvivirga lutea. The sequence continues at coordinate 3,611,856 of NZ_CP070608.1, read as the reverse complement.
ATAAGAGCTTATGAGCAGGGAGGTGATTTTAGTGTGGATAGATTCAGTATGCCTTTTTCACCATATACTTCTTACGTAGGGGTAAAAGTTCCTGAAGGACAAGGTTGGAGAAGTGCCCTTTATTCCAATGAAGCTAATCTTATTCCGATTGTTACCCTAGATGAAACTGGTAATCCGGTTTCCCGATCAGGATTGAAGGTGGAGGTATATGAAATTGGTTGGCGCTGGTGGTGGCAGCGCAATGAGTCAGAAGATTTGGCGAGTTATATCCGCAGTAATTCCCGAAACAGGCTCATTTCAGATGAAATAAGTACTGGTGCAGATGGTAAGGCCATGTATGAGTTGAACTTCAAGAACAACACTTGGGGACGGAAGCTTATTAAAGTGACAGATCCTGTCTCAGGGCATAGTACAGGTCAGATTTTTTACACCTCTTATAGAGGCTATTGGTCAGCAGGTAGTGCAGGACCGGGCGGTGCCGAGATGTTAACTTTTAGAACCAATAAAGAAACCTACAATGTTGGTGAGCAAGTAGAAATAACATTACCTGCCGGAGAGCAAGGTCGAGCGCTTATTAGTCTGGAAACAGGCTCAGAAGTGGTAGATGCTTTCTGGGTGGAATCCACGGGTAAAGAGTCGAAATATACCTTCGAAGTGACCGATAAAATGGCACCTAATGTCTTCGTTCATGTATCGTATGTGCAGCCCCATAACTTAAAATCCAATGACAGACCCATACGTTTGTATGGCATTCAATCAATTGGGGTAGAAGACCCGGCAACGCACCTGATGCCAGTAATTAATATGCCTGATGTGCTTGAGCCTGAGTCTAAATACACCATCGAAGTGAGCGAAAAGGAGGGTAAAGAAATGGCCTATACTATCGCAGTGGTTGATGACGGTCTGCTAGATTTAACACGTTTCAAAACACCTAACCCTTGGGATCATTTTTATAGCAAAGAAGCTCTTGGAATCAAAACTTGGGACATGTATAAGTATGTGATGGGTGCTTATGCTGGTGAACTAGCTGGTTTATTAGCTATCGGTGGTGATGAAGAACTAAATGCTGGAGGCGATGGTAAAAAGGCCAATCGATTTAAGCCTGTAGTTAGTTATCTGGGGCCATTTTATTTGAAGTCAGGACAAAAGAAAAAGCACACCCTCGAAATGCCTAATTATATCGGGTCTGTGCGAGCGATGGTTGTTGCAGGTTCTGAGTTTGCCTATGGCAATGCACAAAAAACCATTCCGGTTAAAAAGCCGCTGATGGTATTGAGCACCTTACCAAGAGTAGTAGGGCCGAACGAAACCATCGATGTGCCAGTCACCATTTTTGCCATGGATAAGAAAATTAAAAATGTGAGAGCAGAAATTCAGGCCAATGAGCTATTCGAAATTGTTGGTAGCGATAAGCAAACTACCCGTTTTAGTGAAGAAGGTGAGCAAACAGTTTACTTTAAGCTGAAAGCCAAAGAAGCGATTGGCATAGGTAAGGTGGAGGTTGTAGTTTCCTCATCAGGAGAGCGTGCAAGCCATGAAACTGAGCTTGATGTACGCATTGCTAACCCACCAGTAACTGTTGTTCAGGATGCAGCTCTGGAGCCAGGCAAATCATGGAGCACCACTTATGAGGCATTAGGTGTTTTAGGAACCAATGAGGCTACACTTGAATTTTCAAAAATACCGTCCATTAATCTGGGTGAACGCATTGAGTATCTGATCAGGTATCCACATGGTTGCATCGAGCAGACTACTTCATCTGTATTTCCACAGTTGCATCTGGCTAAACTTATGGATTTAACCGAGAAGCAAAAGCAGGAAACGGAAGATAACATCCGGGCAGGTATCAATCGTCTGAAAAATTTCCAATTGTCAGATGGTAGTTTTGCCTACTGGCCGGGTAATCTGGATTATTCTGAATGGGGAACTTCTTATGCTGGCCATTTCTTGCTCGAAGCGGAGGCTGCTGGATATTCTCTGCCTTATAACTTTAAAAAATCATGGATCAAATTCCAGACTGGATTGGCTAATAACTGGATGCGTACGCAGAGTCAGTACAGCTATTTGATGCAGGCTTACAGACTTTACACACTGGCTTTAGCTGGTAGTCCGGCACTAGGAGCCATGAATAGAATGAAAGAAGTTCCGAATTTGAGCACTGCAGCCAAATGGAGACTGGCAGCAGCTTATGTACTGGCGGGCAAGGAACGTGTAGCTAAAGAGATTGTATCCAATACATCCACGTATGTTGAAAAATACAATGAACTAGGTTACACTTATGGAAGCAGTCTGCGAGATCAGGCGATGATTCTGGAAACGCTGGTTCTCCTCAAAGATTTTACGAATGCGAAATCTGTGTTGGATGAAATTGTAGATCAATTTGGTAAAAGGCAGTGGTATAGTACTCAAACTGTTTCTTATACATTGATTGCAATTTCCAAACTCCTTGGTACTGATGCAGATAACAAAGAAATGAATTTCAGCTACACGATCAACGGTGGTGGTAAACAGACCGAAAAAACGTCTAATGCCATATCAAGCAAGGAGTTAGAGTTCTCAAATAATAAGGTTTCAGTGACCAATAATGGTAATGGGATGTTATTTGTGCGACTTTCAAATAGTGGTACCCCGTTAGAAAGTGATCTCATCGATCAGGAAAATAACCTGAACATGACGGTAAAATACACCAATATGAATGGTGCCCCTATTGATGTGACCCGATTAGAACAAGGTACGGATTTCATAGCAGAAGTTACGGTGAGTCATCCGGGCTTACGAGCTAGATACGATGAAATGGCGCTGACTCAGATTTTCCCTTCGGGATGGGAGATCAGAAACTTGAGAATGGATTTGAACACTGCCATTAATACGGGAGATGTACCTGAATATCAGGACATCCGTGATGACCGTGTAATGACTTATTTTGATATAGTGAAAGGCGATTCAAAAACATTCCGGATCATTCTCAACGCGGCTTATACGGGTAGTTATTACTTAGCAGCTACGCATTGCGGTGCGATGTATGATGATAATATCAGCGCATACAAAGCAGGCAAATGGGTTGAAGTAGTTAAAGCTGAATAGATTGAAAATGTACATCAAATATGCTGGCTGGGTCTTACTGGGTGCATTGGTCATCTGGTTCTACTTTTGTCTGCCTAAGCCGCTGTTTGATGTACCTTACAGCATTGCTGTTGTAGATGCTAATCATAAACTATTAGGTGCTTCAACCGCTCAAGACGGGCAGTGGAGGTTGCCTTTAAGCGATTCAATTCCTAATAAATTTGAGAAAGCATTACTTCATTTTGAAGATGAATATTTCTATTGGCATTTAGGTATTAACCCGGTTTCAATAGGGAAAGCACTTATCCAGAATATTGAATCTGGCGAAGTGGTCAGAGGTGGAAGCACGCTTTCCATGCAGGTAATCAGATTGTCGAGAAATAGTCCCCCCAGAACATATTCCGAAAAAATCTATGAAATGATTCTTGCTATTCGTCTGGAGTTGGGCTACAGTAAGAAGGAAATTTTAGGATTGTATTCAGCTCATGCGCCATTTGGTGGCAATGTTGTTGGTTTAGAGGCAGCATCATGGAGGTATTATGGCAGGCCGGCACATTTACTATCATGGGGTGAGGCTGCCACACTTGCAGTTTTGCCGAATGCTCCGGGGCTTATTTACCCCGGCAGAAATCAACAAACATTACGAAACAAGCGAAACCGTTTACTTGACAAATTGGTTGAAAAAGGAATTTTGGATCAACTAGATGCAGAATTGGCTCAAACTGAACCGTTACCGGGTAAGCCTAAAGCTCTACCCAACGAAGCGCCACATTTACTTACACATTATAAAATAAAGTACCCGAAAGGGCAAACGCGCTATTTTAAAACTACGCTTTCACAAGTTACACAGCAAAAGGTTAACCGTATCGTGCAGCGGCATGCCAATGAGCTGCGAAGTAATCATATCTACAATGCAGCAGTGTTAGTAGTTGAGACCAAAACAGGAAATATTATTTCCTATGTAGGAAATACACACGACCCAAAAAATGCCCACGAAAATGCAGTTGATATTATCAAATCAAGGAGAAGTTCAGGAAGTACTCTAAAGCCATTTTTATATGAGCGCATGCTGGCTTCTGGTCAACTGATGCCCAAAATGCTTCTCCCAGATGTTCCAACTTACTTTTCAGGGTATTCACCCCAAAACTTCGATGAGAAGTATGATGGAGCAGTTGCAGCGGATCAGGCACTGGCCAGATCTCTGAATGTTCCTGCAGTACGGATGCTTCAGAACTATGGAGTAGAAATATTTCATCAAGACCTGCAGGAAATCGGCCTGCAAACTATTGACAGAAGTGCATGGGATTATGGTTTATCCTTGATCTTAGGTGGGGCAGAAATCACACTGAAAGATTTGGTTGCTTCGTACAGAAAACTGGCTTTGAGCGCTATGTATCCTATTAATCAGCCAAATGATTTGACAGAAATTCATTTTGATCAAAACACCATCAATCTTAAAAAAAGTAAGTTTAACTCAACGGCCTCATGGCTTACTCTAGAAGCGCTGAAAGACATGGAGAGACCGGTAGAAGGTGAGAACTGGAAACAGTTTGAATCGAACAAGACCATTGCTTGGAAAACAGGTACCAGCTTTGGCCATCGTGATGCGTGGGCAGTTGGTGTTACTCCAGAGTATATTGTAGGAGTTTGGGTAGGTAATGCTGATGGCGAAGGCAGACCTGGCATGACGGGTGCTTCAACAGCCGCACCATTGATGTTCAAAGTGCATAAATTATTACCAAGCCGCAGCTGGTTTAATCAACCAGAGACCGATATTCTTAAAATGACTGTTTGCAAGCAATCTGGCTATCTGCCCTCGCAATATTGCAAAGATTTGGTAACTCAATATACAACAATGCAGGCCGAAAATAGCGGCACTTGTCCGTATCATACTATGGTAAACCTAGATGAAACGAAAACCTATAGAGTGAATGCTGACTGTTATCGGGTTACAGATGCCGAGCAACAAAGTTGGTTTGTATTACCCTCCATCATGGAAAGGTTTTATAAGCGTAAAAACCCTTTTTACAAGGAACTGCCACCTTATCTGGATGGCTGTCTGGCTGATCGAAATCTGATAGATATCGTTTATCCACATCCGAATGCCAAGTTATTTATACCCAGAGACCTTAGCGGTGAAAAGCAGCGCATCGTCATGGATGCAGCCACCAATGCGGAAAATGCGACTATTTTCTGGCATTTGAATGAAGAGTTTCTCGGTTCCACAGACTCCGAACATCAAATGGAAGTATTGCTCGCGCAAGGCGATTATACATTGACAATTGTCTCGAATACAGGCGAATCATTATCTAGGAAGTTTAGTGTGGTTGATAATTAAAAAAAGAACGTCATGCCGACAGAGGAGGCCTGGAAAACTCTTAAAAGCAGGTCATGCCGACAAAGGAGGCATCTTACTAAGAAAGTACAACAAATGAATTATGATTACGAATCTCATTTAGAAAGATCCCTCGCTTACTCGGGATGACTATCAGAAATAGAGTGCCGACAAACCAAGGCTTATGTTTAGAACTTATTCATTCTCAGTTACTTTCATTTATTTAGAAATTCCTTTAAGTATTGATTTTTTGGAGTTAATTTTAAAGTTTGACCAAAAACATGCGAAAATTGTACATTTTTACGTTGTAGAGGTGTAAAATTTTCGACTGAATCACAGGATGATCAGAATGAAGCAATATATAGTTGGTATTATTATCTTCTTAGTGGCTGCCTCGTGCAGTACCGAGAGGATGATCTGTCCTGCATATCAAAGTGCTTTCATTCATGATAAAGCCACTCTGGAGAAGAAATTCAGCTATTTTGGTGAAGACTCACTTCCCAAAATTTTAGAGGCCAGCAAGGACAAGCACTTACTCATAGACCCTGTTACTTACCGCAAGAAATTGAGGAGCCTGCAAACTGTGGCCATGACAGATGTCTACCCTCAAAAACCTGATTCAGTCGAGTTTGATGACGATTTATCTTCAGAATTAATGCTGGCCGAAAGGGATGTGAAGGAGGGTGATTTATACAATGAAGAAGATTTGCTTAAAGAAATGCCCGAGGAAGGCACCTCTAACGAGATTGCCGCATCGCAAGACTCTGTATATGTTATTAGTTTAAAGAAAGAGAAATTTAACATTGATCAGGAGCTTTATTTATGGTATTTAAGAAAGTTCTTGGTATATCCAGATGTTAAACTTCAGATGGAATCTGAGATGGAGGCGTCAGGTCAAACTGCCAAAGAAGAAAAGCAAGGCTTCTTTAAAAGACTTTTTGGCGGCAAGAAGAAAGATAAGAATGATTTAAATGAAGAAACATCTGCTACAGAGCTAGAAGAAGAGGATGGTAAGAAAAAGAAGAAATTCTCATTATTTGGCAAAAAAAATAAGGATAAAGATAGCAATGAGACCGATGAAGAAAGTACTCCAGAACCTGTTGAGGAGGAGGACCCTACCGATGGTGATGAAGACTTTTAAAATTCTATGAAGAAGAAACTTTTACTCATCTTTTTACTTTCAGCTTTTTACTTTACATCCATTCAGGCGCAAAACTTCAGAGCCTATATCATTGCAGGTTTTAACGTTTCACAAATTGAGGGCGATGAGCTTTCAGGTTACAATAAGGCGGGGCTAATTTTTGGTGGCGCTACTAACTTCAAGCTTGATGAAAAATGGTCTTTTCAGCAGGAGATTGTGTATTACCAAAGAGGTAGCCGAGCCACGGATGAAGAACTGGAAGCCGATGATTTTACCAAACTAAGAGTAGATTATATAGATATTTCAATACTGCCAGTCTATCATATAGATGAAAAATGGAGCGTTATTGGAGGCCTGGGTTATGGATTTTTCATTGATGTTGTATCAGACCTCAATGCAGAAAGATCAGTTTTTGAAAACGACCTGTTCTTTGCTCTTGGTCCACAATATCAATTGAGTTATAAACTTCTAGCTTCTATTAGACTGCAATTTTCAACAATCACAGTCTTAGACTTTCAGGATGCTTATAATAACAGCATCAACTTTACAATCAGATATAAATTATAAGAAAGGAATTAAGCCACTCGCTCTTTGCCGGCTTCCATCACCGCATAATGCTGAATTGACTTATAATCAGATTCTTTCAAAGTATCTTCCGCTTTACCTGTTTGCTCTGGGGTAAACTCGCCTTCATTTTCCCACCATTGCTGGGCATTTTTTCTTGATTCACTCTTATCTACATCAAAAAGATGGATGTAAGAATCAGAAACCATCCAAGGTTTTTCTACTGTGCTATGCTTCTCAAAGATCATCTGGCGCATTTTGGTAGCCATTTCATCGTTGCTTTTAAAGTGAGATACTGTGTATGACATTGTTTCTGGTTCAGTCATTACATTGTCCCAGAATTTTTTTGATGATACGACTTGCGCTGTTGTTAGAAGATACCCAAACCCTTTTTCTACAGGTTCTTTGCTGATATCGCAGCTGGCTTTAAATTGTTTCTTTTTTTTACCGAATAATGATGAGATAAATGACATGTTGTTCTGTGTTTGAGTTTGTGACCTGTTATTTTTACGTCAAAGGTAACCAATGGTTGCAAATTACTGTTCATTTTCGGACTCAACATGGAATTTCTCATACTGAGTAAGGAAATCCTCCAACCGAGCTGCTGGAATCTTCTTTGCTATGATCTTTTTCTTATCGTCAAGTACATAGATGGTTGGAGTTGTGTTGGCATCGTAAGAGTTGTGATAGGAGCCGGTAGCAGTTCGCGGACCGTTTACCGTTATCCATTTCATCCCCATTTTGTTGATGTAGTTTTCCATTTTAACCATCGAAGTATCGGCACTTACAGCAAAAATTTCTACATCATATTTAGTGGTATTATAGAAGTCTGCCAAAACAGGAGTTTCTTTTTTACAATGCCCACAATCGGGGTCGAAGAAGTAGATTACAGTATATTTATTTGGAATAGCGTAGAGCGATTTCATTTGTTTATTCTTATCCATCATCACCATATTGGCCGCTTTGTTACCTATCAAGCTTAGTCTTAATTGATCAGCCCTTTCTTTTAAGTTCTTTTTCAGCTGTGCATTTGCCCAAAAGTCCATTTCTCCAGACTCAAAGTACTTGTCTATCAGTTCAACAAATACTTTGTCAAGACCCATAATTGTAGGGTTCTGATAAAGTAGCGTAACCGTCCATATAAAATATTTGTAAGTATCTTGAGTGGCTTTCGCCTCTTTTGCCAATAGCTCGACCTGCTTAAGGATTGAATCAGGTTGTGGAATTATTAGGCGATTAAAAAAGTTCTCAACTTTTTCTTTATAAACTGGGCGTCCTAATCTTAACATGGCAGGGTCTCCAAGGTCGAAGTTATTCCAGTAATTTTTCTTTAGATATTTATAACCAAACTCAGTTGGGTCTTCTCCTTCAGGAGTTTCAGGAATGTCAGTTCTTCTATTCGCTAAAAATATTTTTGAGATTAATAAATCAGGGTGTTCTTCAATTATTTTATCCTGATGCGCTACTACCTTGTCGTTAATTTTATCTAATTCAGCTCTTGCTAATTGAGTTTCTTGTTCTGAAGAGAGTGAATCCTGAACTATTTTAACAAAAGGCGAAGCTTCTTTATTTCTTTCAGCGTTAAACTTCATATCATCTATGAACAGCTGATTGCTGATATCACCTTCTACGCTTAAGTTGGTGACGTAATCATCTGTAGAGGTGCTAATTTTGAATTGCTTGTTCTTGTCAACAAGAAAATCAAATAATCTGGTTTTATTCAAAACGAGAAAATACATACCCGATTCCAGATCTCGATTGCCATCAAAAGTAAACTCACCTTTGCTATTCACTCGAGCAGTATCTTTCAAATAAGTGCTCTCACCAAAATAGTTACCCAGATACACGGTGGTGTCTGCTAATCCCTTAACCTTAAAATCAAGCTTGTATTTTTGAGCAAATACCGCATTGAAAGAACAGATTATGGTGATAATTAAAAAAATGTTTTTCATCTATATGCTGTATATCGATTTATTAAACTGGTTTTGATGAAATTGGGTTCAATATTAACCGCAAAACGCCTTTCCACCAAAAAAGATTGTCATAGTAAGACCATTATAATAGTTTTGCCGTTCATTACGAGCTATGTCGATACGAGTCAATCAACTCACTAAATATTTCGGAGAACAAAAGGCACTAGACCAAATTTCTTTTAGCGCAGGCAAAGGAGAAATAGTAGGGTTCCTTGGGCCTAATGGTGCGGGTAAATCTACCACCATGAAAATAACCACCGGATATTTACCACCAGATAGCGGTACAGTTGAAGTGTGCGGTATCGATGTAGAACAGAATCCCCTCACTGTTAAGAAGAAGGTAGGCTATTTGCCTGAACATAATCCACTCTATCTGGATATGTACGTGCGTGAATATTTAGAATTTATCGGGAAGGTGCATAAGGTTAGTGGCAATACCCTAAAAGGCAGAATAAATGAGGTTGTTGAAATGTGTGGCTTAACTCGTGAGCAGAACAAGCTCATTGGCGCTTTATCTAAAGGCTACCGACAGCGTGTTGGATTGGCTCAGGCACTGATTCATGATCCTGAAGTACTTGTTTTAGATGAACCAACTACCGGATTAGATCCTAATCAAATTATAGAAATTAGAAATTTGATTAAAAATACTAGCGCTGATAAAACAGTAATCTTCAGTTCGCATATAATGCAGGAAGTTCAGGCTTTGTGCGATAGAGTGGTGGTTATTGATAGAGGTAGAATTGTAGCTGATGATAAAATAGAGCAGTTGAAATCTGAAAAAGTGGAGGTGGTTTCCTTGGTGCTTGAGTTTTCAAGTGCACCTAATAGTGATGAGTTGAAGGCAATTGATGGCGTAATCTCGATAGAACCCATTTCTGATTTAAAATATAGAATTAAGGCCACTACTACTAATGACGTAAGGCCTCAGTTGTTTGATTTTGCCTCTGAGAAGGGTTTGAAGTTGCTCGGGCTTCAACAAGAGGAGGTAACGATGGAGAATGTATTTAGAGAGCTAACCAATACTAAATCATGATTCAGATTTTATCTAAAGAGATCAATGGCTTTCTGAATTCCTTAATAGGATACATAGTTATATCCGTTTTTCTAACAGGTATTGGCTTATTAATGTGGGTCTTTCCTGAAACTTCCGTTTTGGAATATGGCTATGCCGATATGGAGACTTTGTTTAGTCTCGGGCCCTATGTTTTCATGTTCTTAATACCCGCCATTACCATGCGTATGTTTGCAGAAGAAAAGAAGGCAGGCACCATGGAGCTTCTTCTTACCAAGCCACTTACCGACTGGCAAATTATTTTAGGCAAATACCTATCTGGCTTCATTTTGGTGGTGGTTGCTTTAATACCTACGCTCATTTACTATTTTACAATTTACCAATTAGGCAACCCTTTAGGTAATGTTGATACTGCTGGAGTTATTGGATCATATATAGGTTTGGTTGCCCTCGGGGCTGTTTTTACTTCCATCGGTATATTATCTTCATTGATTACTACCAACCAGATTGTTTCATTCATCATTGCTGTATTCTTATGCTTCTTTATCTACACGGGTTTTGAGTCATTGGCAGCAATTAATGTTTGGTCGTCATCTTCATTATTCATTGAACAATTAGGCATTCTTTATCACTATAGAGCTATGAGTAAAGGTCTGATAGATACCCGTAATCTGATATACTTTTTGAGTGTTCTGACATTTATGCTGATGCTAACCAAATTTATTTTAGGGAGTAGAAGATGGTAAATTTAGAATCTAAAAGGCTCGAAGATATATTGAGGCTCCTCATCGGTCTTACGCTGATTGTGTGGGTCAATGTGCTTTCTTCCCAATTCTTTGAACGTATTGACCTTACCGAGGAGAAAAGATATACCATTAAAGAAGCGACTAAGGAAATGCTTTCCGGACTGGACGACAAGGTATATGTGGAAGTTTTTCTGGCAGGTAAGCTTAACTCAAGCTTTACTCGTTTTCAGCGTTCAATAAGAGAAACGCTGGAAGAGTTCCAGGTGTATTCAGACAACAAAGTTCAGTTCACTTTTACTGATCCCTCATCGGCTTTAAATGAAAAAGCGCGGAATGAGTTCATGCAAAACATTATGGCTCGAGGAATTCAGCCCACCCGTGTTTTTGAAGAGAATGATGGCGCCAGCCAAAGCAAACTTATATTTCCTGGTGCTGTAATTTCCTATGGCGGGGCCGAGGAAGGTGTAATGTTATTAGGTGGTAACAGATCAGCTACAGCAGAAGAAAAAATCAATCAATCTATTGAAGGAATTGAGTATGCCTTGGCATCCACTATTTATAATCTGGCAAGTATTGAAAGAAAATCTGTAGGCATTGTTAAGGGGCATGACGAACTAAGTGAACTTGAAATGTCCAGTTTGTTGGTCTCTTTACGTGCAAGTTATGTTGTAAGAGATGTTAGCTTACAAAATGAAGTGGAAAATACAGATGCTCTGTTTATAGCAAAGCCTACCACAAAATTTAGTGAAACGGAAAAATATCATTTAGATCAATATTTAATGTCTGGTGGGAAAGTGTTTATGATGCTTGATAAACTGCAGGCAAACATGGATAGTGCTTCGAATATGGCCAATTATTCATTTCCTTATGACTTGAATTTAGATGATCAGCTTTTTAAATACGGTGTTAGAATTAATAATGATTTGATTCAGGATTTCAGTGCGGCCAGCTATCCGGTAAACGTTAGTGCCGTAGGTGATGAACCTCAAATTAAATTATTGAAATGGTGGTTTTATCCCATTTTAAATCGATTTGGAGATCATGTTATAACTAAAAACCTGTTTGGTGTACTAGGTAAGTTTGTGAGTACGATAGATACAGTAAAAGCCGATGGAGTTAAAAAAACACCTTTAATTTACACTTCTGATTATTCCAGAACCATGACTGCTCCAGTAAATGTTTCCTTGCAAGATCTACGAAAACAGGTAACGCCTGAAATGTTCGGTAAATCTCAATTACCGGTTGCGTATCTGTTGGAGGGACAGTTTAATTCATTATATAAAAACCGGTTTAAACCGAAAGGTGTGAATACATCAGAGTTTGTAGAAGTGAGTTCAAAAGATGCCAAATTAATAGTAGTGAGTGATGGTGATTTGGCAAGAAATGATATTAATCCAAAAACAGGGAGTCCGCAACCTTTAGGTTATGATCCTTTTACTCAAACTACTTATGCCAACGAAGATTTTATATTAAATGCCATCAATTACCTTGTAGATGATCAGGGTTTAATAACAGCACGCGGTAAAGAAGTTAAAATCAGGCCGTTGAATAAAGTAAAGATTAAGGAAGAAAAGCTTTATTGGCAATTGTTAAACATCGTTTTACCAATAGTTCTGGTTATAGTTTATGGACTTCTCAGGTACATACTGAGAAAAAGAAAGTATACCGGATTTAAAACTGATTGATGCAAAAAAAGAAAAACATACGATTACTCATTTTACTGGTCACTGCAATTATAGTGACTGTAATTACTTATGTTTTAGTTCAACCGAAAAGTGGAATATCGGTAAATAAAAATCTTTTCTCGTATGATCAAACAGTAGATATTAATAAGGTAGTGTTTAACTCAAACCCTACCGTTACTCTTGAGTTTAGCAGAAATGCCTGGGTGGTTAACGCATCATATGACGCAGACCCACAACGCATTAATGTGCTTTTTGCTGTTTTATCGCAAGTGAGTGTTCGCAGAGAGGTGGCATCTAATGAAAGGAGTAAAATAGACTCATTAATGAAAGGACAGGGCACAAAAGTAGAGTTTTATTCAGATGCCAATGTGGTTAAGTCATTTTATGTGGTAGGGGATGAAAGCCGAGGCGTTACCTACATGTCTGAAAATTTGGAAACATACTACCTAGTGGAGATTCCCGGGTATAGAAGCTATTTAGCGGGAATATTTTTGTTGGATGTCAATGGTTGGAGAAATCCGCTCGTTTTTGATTTAAATTGGGCTAATTTAGCTAGTGTTCAAGTGTCTTACCCTCAAAATTCAGGCAATAATTTATTCATTACTTTTGATGAGCGCACATTGTCACTTGAAGGAATGCCTAAGGCGGACTCTACAAAATTGACAGATTTGATAGACGATATTTCGCTGATGTATGTGAATGACTACCTTTTTGAAAATGAAGTGGTTGACTCATTGACTACTGAAATTAGTGCCCGAATTTCAGTAACTGACATTGCCAAAAACGTCTATACATTAGAGGTATATCGTCAAAATGGTAATGAGCAATATTTGGTTAGAAAAGACTCTACTGATTTCGCTCTGATGGAGCCCAATTTGGTAAGAAGAGTAACCAAACCAAAGTCATATTTTAGGCAATAAAATGAGCGGTTCAATATTGTAAAGCTGATTTCCTAAAAATGATTTTATTTTTAACTTTACCGTGCATAAAATTTAATAGATTCAACTAACACCTATAGAATGAAGTTCATCGTTTCTTCGTCAGTTTTACTAAAGCAATTATCAAGTATTAATGGCGTAATCACCACAAACCCTGTGGTTCCTATTTTAGAGAATTTCTTGTTTGAAATTAACGAGAATCACCTGACTATTACTGCTTCTGATTTACAGACTTCTATGATCACTGAATTAGAGGTAGAGTCTAAGGAAAGTGGAAACATTGCTGTACCGGCAAGAATATTAATGGAAACATTAAAGAACTTGCCTGAACAGCCTGTAACATTCACTATTGATGAAGATTCGTACAGCATTGAAATAAGTTCTGATAACGGTCGCTACAAACTGGCGGGAGAAAATGCTACGGATTTCCCTAAGGTGCCAACGGTGTCTGACGACTTCTCTGTAGACATGTCAACAGACGTTTTGGCCAGTGCTATTAACAATACCATTTTTGCAACAAGCAATGATGAGTTGAGACCTGCTATGACAGGGGTTTACATGAACCTGACGGACACAAATACAACATTCGTATCTACAGACGGTCATAGACTAATCCGTTACAGAAGAGTGGATGTAGCCTCTGATAATGGTAATGCAATCATCATCCCAAGAAAGGCACTGAATTTATTAAAAACCACTTTGCCTTCAGAAAACATCAATGTTTCTGTTGAGTTTAACGTTTCAAACGCTTTTTTCAAGTTTGGAAATATTAAAATGATTTGCCGTTTGATCGATGAGCGTTTTCCTGATTATGAGAACGTAATTCCTGCAAACAATGACAATAAAATGACGATCGACAGATCTGAGTTCTTGAGTTCTTTGAAAAGGATTGCGATTTATGCAAATAAAACTACCCACCAGGTAAGACTTAAAATTACTGGCAGCGAGCTTCAAATTTCAGCTGAGGATTTAGATTTTGCCAATGAGGCCAATGAAAGGTTGTCGTGTGAGCATGACGGTGGCGATATTGAAATTGGATTTAACGCCAAATTCTTAATTGAGATGTTAACGAACCTTGATTCAAAGAAAGTAGAGTTAATGCTTTCTGAGCCTAATAAAGCAGGGTTGCTTACTCCTGCAGATAAAGATGATAATGAAGATATATTAATGCTTGTTATGCCTGTTATGTTAAATAACTATGTGTAAATAGCTTTGTGATACTAATATTGAAGCCATCTGCTTAATACGGATGGCTTTTTTATTGGTCTGAGTATTTCTTGTCAACATCTGAATACCAATACCCTTCATCAAACTTTTTGTTGGATTCTTTTCCATTCTTCAGAACCTCATACACCATATACAGAAATAAGGCATTTCCAATTAAGAAAAGTAGAAATCCTAAAGCATACGCAATGTTTAGCAATGGAATCATCGCATAAAAAAATACGTAGATTGATATCCCGATTACTGTCCATTTAATTGGTTTCATACTGTAGAAACAAAATCTACTGCATAAAAGTTACTCTTCTTTAATACAGTATATTCTCCATGTAGGATAAACTATTAGCCTGTTTTTGCTAACCCACTCACCAACCCAATTAAATGAATCTTCTGAAATATCGCTAAATGTAATTCTATAGTCACCTTCAAACCCATTAGGAGATTTTTGATCTCTGTATAAAATGATTTGATTTCCTTCTCTGTTTCCTTCCCAAGCCGGCAGCGTTGGTACAGCTCTACCAGTTGTATAATAGTGCACATACCACCGGGTACTATCATAATTGTATTGTCTAATGCTACCTGAATGCACATTATCATCTTTATATGTTTCATCTTGTACGGCCATGCCATTCATAATATATTTAAATATCCAGGTCATTTGTACAGTATCAGCCCAGGTGTTTTGATCAATTCTTGAAACCGATTTGCAGGCACTTTTACCAATTAACTCGGCATAGTCAGCAGTTTGTTTAGGAGCAGCAGGATTTATTAGACCATAGGGGTTTTTATCATTAACAACATAATCAAAATTTTGACTGTAGCTAAGAGTGGAACTCAGAGTAATAAGTAGAATAATTCTTTTCATGATTTTTTAGACTAAAAACCATAGAAAAGCCATTTTCACCAATTTTTTGCAGTTAACGATGTGTATTGTGCAGTAAGCTATAGACTAACTTTATCCAAAACTTGCTTTAATGCCTGCTCACCTGATTTTGAAATTTTAACTACTTTCTCATTAGACAGCTTTACTTTTGAGCTTTCAAAATGGAGGCTATCAATAAAATCAAGGTTTAAAAGTGCTCCGCGGTGAACCCTGACAAACCCATGAGGTTTAAGTTGTTTTTCCAGAAACTTCATCGATTTTCTTAAGTAGTAGCTTTTGTCTGTGGTATGAATTCTTACGCAGTAGTCATCTGCCTGAATCCAACAGATATCTTTAAAAGGCAATGGTTTGGTGTAATCACCATGCTTCACCAATATTTTGCGCTCTCCTTTTCCATGTTTTAAGTTTTCTAATTCAACCCATTGAGCTTCTATCATTTTGGATTGAGCAGCCATTTTAACAAATAAAATTACCGCTAAATAGGCAAGTAGAAACGTAATGCCTTTTTGGTAGATAAAGAATATAAATCTTTCAGGCAGAAATGAAATACTCGCATTTTTCTCACCAAAAATGGATAATATGGTGATAGGAAGAATTGCAAATAATGTTGAAGAAAGGCTTAAACCAATCCATTTAAAATGGCTTAACTGCTTGAGATCTGGATATTCAGACTGAAACATTTTATGACTTAAAATCAATACAGGAATAGCAAATAATAGCCAAATCAGCCATCTGGTTAAATGATTTAAGAAGAATTCTGAAAATGGGATAGCATCCTTACTCAGCTGGAAAGTATCTACATAAAACTTTTGTTGTGAGGCATCAAATATTATGAGCAACGTAAGTGTAGCAAATAAATAGAGTAATGATCTACGATTTAATAACTTAGACATTTATAAAACCTATACGCTTAATCTCGTTTAAGGATATGGAGAATTAATCGAAAATGAAGAAAATAAATATTTTAGAGAAGTTCGGGCTTTTCAATGATAATTGGTCGCCAAGAATAATTGGTGAGTTAAATGGGCAACAAGTAAAGCTCGCAAAGCTTAAAAATGATTTTGTATGGCATAGCCACGAACATGAAGATGAACTGTTTTTAGTAGTTAAAGGAACACTAATGATGGAATTTAGAGATCGGACAGAGGAAGTAAAGGAGGGGGAAATAATTATTGTACCAAAAGGTATAGAACATAATCCTCATACCTTAAATGGTGAGGAAGTGTGGGTTCTTTTATTTGAGCCAGCAGCCACCAAACATACAGGAGATGTACAACATGAAAGAACAGTTAATAATCAACCCTGGATATAATGCGTTGGATTAAAGTCATCCTATTTTCATTTATATTCTCCGCTGTTTCAGGTCAGTCAAGTGACTCATTAATAACCATAGGTCATAGAAATTATGAGTTGGGTGATTACACTGAGGCGATAAAATATTTAAACCAGGCTGCAGAAGTGGATGGAAGAAACCCGGAAATATTCTATTTACTGGGCGTATGTAAATCTCAGTTGCAATTAAATAACGAAGCACTCAAAGATTATCAAATCGCATTAGCTCTTGACCCAACATATGCAGAAGTATATTTTGAAAAAGGCTATTCGCTATTTATGATTGGTAAACTGGAAGAGTCCATTGAAGCCTATGATAAATCGATAAAATTACGGCCGGAAAATGCTGTAGCTTATGTGAACAGAGGTAGTGTAAAATGTATTTTGGGTGATAAAGAAGGGGCTATGAAAGACTGGAAAAAAGCCGAAGATTTAGGCGCTCCTCTTCCTGAACAGGAGTGTGATATTTAAAAGCTACGTTGAATATCGAGGTTCAGTTCATTTGCAAACTGCTTAAGTTTTTCAGAGAAGCTTTTGTAATTACTGCTAGTAAAAATTTCAACCTCTTCTTTGTCTGTGATAATGGAGGCTGTATACATATTAAATTCTACTTGCCTTGATCTAGAGCGTGTATTTGCAGTATATCGCTCATTCTCCTTTTCGAGGCTGATGGCTTTAAGGAGATTATAATTAAACTCTCTCTTTTTTAGATATAAACCAAGAACCTTGGTAGCATCAATTATTGTTTTTGCATTTGAGTCTACACTTAATTCATATTTTGTAGAAGCAATAACTCCCAGGAGTAAGGCCAAAAAAACATGCCAGATGGGATTATAGCCTAAATGAACTATAAAAAAACCACCTACCAAAATGGTAATACCAATGATTATTTTGAATTCTGTGGAAAAGTAGTCTGTTGTATAGGTTGCTTTCATTTACCTATGATGTTCAGCGGCATTAACTGCAGCACCAATAATACCTGCATTATTTAATTTTTCAGAAGCTGTAAAACGGGTTTTAATTTTAATCTGATCTCTGAATTTATGAATTTTCTTACTTGCCCCACCACCAATAATGATAAAGTCCGGTGAGAAAACGCGCTCTATATGTTTTAAGTATTGATTAACCCTTTTACCCCATACATCAAATTCTAATTCTTCTCTTTTTCTCGCAGAATCAGCGGCAAATTTTTCATAAACTTTACCATTCTTACCTAAAATGCGACCAAGCTCAAAATTGGGTATAAGTACACCATCATAAAAGACGCCACTACCAATCCCTGTACCAAATGTCAATACCATGACTAGTCCTGAGTGATGCTTACCTGCGCCAAATCGCATTTCTGCAATGCCAGCAGCATCTGCATCGTTAATAACCTCGAAATGTTGATCGTCACAGGCGTTGCTAAATATATCCTCTATATTTTTGCCTGTCCATGAATTGTCAAGGTTAGCGTCATATACTGCTTTACCTTCAATTACTACAGTTGGGAAAGCGCATACAATATCATCTGTCCAATCGAAGTGGTCTTTTATTTCTTTGATGACTTTAGAAACAGCCTCAGGAGTTGCTGGATTTGGTGTTTCAATACGATACCTTTCACTAATGAGTTTGCCTTCAATAGTATCTACCACTGCACCTTTGATACCTGAGCCACCAACATCAATACCTAACATATTCATAAGAATTAAAGATATTGATATTCTGGTTGTCAGCCAATAATGAAATTTAAATTACTATCGTTTTAGTAATTTAAAAGCTATCTCTCTTCCTTGTCCCTGAAACATCGCAAGGTTAATCCAGAACCACGCAAACTGCTCCATCAATTGAAATTTATCATTGCCACCTACATCATAACATGCTGCAAATCCAGCATCTAAGGCAAGTTGTTCAGCCACTTTTTTGCCCTGTACGCTGTTGCCTGCAACAAACATATCTGCGTTTGAATCGCCATAGTTGGTATCCTCCATATTATTAAAGCCGGTAGTATTAAAGCATTTAACCACGTCTTTAGTGGAAGTATTTGCTAAGATGGCATCAGAAGTATTTGTATAACCTTTTGGACCGTTACCCATAATAATGTTCATGGCGTCAATAATGACTTTGCCAGATGTATCTCCAAGTCCTTTTGCTACTTCAGTCGCAGCTGTAGCCGGGGTTGCAATTAAAATGACATCACTTTCCTTAACCGCATCTGCAACCAGATGAGCTGTGGTGTGGGGGTTGGAGAGGAGGTCTTTACCCTTAAAATTCTTGACATCCTGCACTCCCAAATAAATCGAGTGTCCAGCCTTCGCCCATTTTGTGGCCAATGCGCCACCCACATTTCCTGTTCCTATAATTGCGATATTCATAATTACTTTTCTAAAAGATTTACGATTGTATTTGCTACTTCTTCTCCAGACATATTCTGCTGTCCGGTCACCAAATTGCCGTCAACAACTACATGTGAGTTCCAGTTGTCTGCTTTTTTGAAATCGGCTCCTAACTTTTTGAGCTCATCTTCAATTCTCCAGGGCATAACTTTCACGCCTGCTGCCTGATCAGCATCATCCTCCTCACCATTAGTAAAACCTGTTATCTTCTTGCCCTTTGCTATAAAATTGCCTTTTGAATCTTTAGCATATCGAAGTATAGCAGTACCGTGGCATAGTGCCGAAGTCACTTTGCCAGACTCATAAAAATTTGCAAAGAATTGATGCAAGTCTTTCTCACCCTCAAAATTGAACATGGGTGCCTGACCACCAGCTACAACAATGGCGTCATAATCATCTGCATTCACCTGAGAAATTGCAGGTGTGTTTTTTAATAATTTTTTGAATGACTCATCATTCAGCACCTGTTTGCTTAGTTCGTCCCAATCAGAATATTTACTCGGATCAAAAGGATCGCTCATCGCATCCATTTCTAAATTACCTCCTTGAGGACTGGCTATATCTACCTCATATCCTTTATTAGTGAATACATGATATGGGTGTGTGACCTCTGAAGCCCAAAAACCTACTGGCCACCCTGTAGTGCTGGAAATAGCCGGATTAGCTGCAATAATTAATATTTTCTTTGACATAACTTATTTGATTTATTGATTCAAACTTCGAATATTTACGCTCCTAAAACAATATACTTACCATGAAGTGGGGTACTTACTTTTAAGAAAGAAATGGACTAATTATTATTAATTAGTGTTTAATTGCAGTGAAAACGTTTAATTAACTATGCCCGAGTTTATATATAACCATAAAGTTTATTACAATCCTGTTGAATTTGCCATGGATCAAATTGGCGGTACATGGAAAATGCCAATTCTTTGGCGACTGAAAGATAAAGTATTGCGTTTTAGTGAGTTCAAAAAGACCATGCCGAAAATCACGGATAAAATGCTAACAACCCAACTGAGGGAGCTGGAAAAAAATGGTTTTATCAATAGAAAAGTTTATCCTGTTGTTCCACCTAAAGTTGAATATACCATTACCGAAAAAGGCTTAAGAGCAATACCTATAATTGACGCAATTAGAATATACGGACAAGGACTAATGAAAGAAGCAGGTATTACTGTAGAATAACTTTTCCTATTGTCACTAAACCAATTAATAAAATCAAAATCAGTGAGATTCTTTTAAACTGCTCCTGAGGGATATAATTAAGAATTTTCTTACCTATATAGGTGCCTCCAATTCCGATAGCAAATAAGAATGGTATGTAAATGAAGTCATGATCGTGAATATATCCATTTTGATAGTAAACTACAGTTCTTGATAAATCAACCATAAAATCAATAAATGCTGAGGTGGCAATAAAAATGCTTTTTTCAAGATTGAAAGCGGCCATAGTTAATCCTCTTATAGCACCTCCGGTACCTAAAATCCCTGATGAAAATCCAGATAACGAACCTCCAATAATCGATTCTTTAATATTAGGGGCAATGCTAAAATCTTTTTTTATTAGAAATAGACTACTCAATGAGATTAGAAAGCAGCCTAAAATTATTTCTAGAATATAACCCTCAAATAAACTGGAAAGATAGCCACCAACAATTACCATGATCACTGAAGGAATGCCAATTCGAACTATAAGTTGTTTGTTTAATCCTTTTCTAAAAAGTAGAATTTTACTGAGATTGCTGGATAAATGAAAAACTGCCGTTAAGCCAAGTACCGAATAAAAGTCGAAGTAGAAATTACCGATAGGCACAAAAAACACCGATGAACCAAAACCACCAACAGTTCCGATAATTTCAGCTAATAAAGCTAAGGCCAAAAAGATGTAACTTATATTCATTTATTACATGTTAGGTTACCATCTAAAGTATAGCCTATTAATGATACATACTTCATAATTAAACAGTATGAGTTGGCATTACTTTTGACTTGAAGTTAAAATCTAATTAATTAACTTTATTAATACATTAAATAAAAAGAAGGGAAGATGAGACTATTTACTAAACTAATATTATGCTCAGCACTAGTTATTGGTTTTGCTTCATGCGATGAGGTAAATGACGTACTTAATGCAGGTTTAACGGATGATGAAATTGTGCAAGGTTTAAAAGAAGCTTTGACTGTGGGAACTGATAGTTCAGTTACTTCAGCATCAGCTGTTAATGGGTATTTGCAAAATCAGGCCATTAAAATATTATTGCCTCCAGAAATTCAAACATTAAAAAACACGGTTGATAATGGAGCAGTTAATGTTCCAATCATAGGAGATATACCTTACCAGACCCTTTTGGATGCTTACGTTTTGGTGGCGCCAAATATAGAATCTGACCCTTTTGAGGAGCTAATTACCGCAATGAATCGCGGTGCTGAGAGTGCTGCAGTGAAGGCGAAGCCTATATTTATTGATGCTATAACAGGTATTAGTATTTCTGACGGTTTAGGAATATTACAAGGAGGTGAAACAGCTGCAACGGAGTACTTTCAAACCAATACCTCAAATGCCTTAGTAACAGCCTTTACTCCAGATTTAACTACTGCATTAGGTAATACAAAGGCCTTGGCAATTTATTCTGACCTTGTTGGCTTTATGAATTACAGCTACAACTACGGTTTGGGATCAGTAACCGTTTCTGATGTAATTGATTTAGGCGTTGAGTTACCTGAATCTATCGAAGGTTATGCAACTGAGAAGGCTGTGGATGGATTGTTTCATTTAGTAGGTGAAGAAGAAAAACAAATCAGGGCAGATCCTTTCGCCTGGGCAAGTGACATTTTACGAAAAGTATTTGGTAGCCCACAAGCAGGCAATTAACAAAAAAAAGGAGGTTTTAACCTCCTTTTTTTATGCTCTTACTTTTTCAGGTTGCCCTAATTGCTTCAACATGGAAGCATGTAATGAAATGGCTTTCCAGAAAGTTGGCTGCTGATGATAAGGCAGTCCAAACTCTTCTGCTGTTTTTCTAACAATAGCAGATAGCTTTTTATAGTGCACATGGCATATTGTTGGGAACAAGTGATGCTCTACCTGAAAGTTTAATCCTCCTACATACCAGTTTAAAAACCAGTTGTTAGGACTAAAATTGGTAGTAGTATATAACTGATGTATTGCCCAGTCATTTTCTAAATTTCCTTCCTCATCAGGCAATGGATACTGAGTAGTTGGCATCACGTGTGCCGGCTGAAATACAATACCTAAAATAAATCCTGCTACCATGTGCATGGCTATAAAGTGAATAACAATTATCCACCAAGGGGCGGCAATGGTTAACAATGGAATTGCTAAAAAGATTGTATAGTATACTACCTTGCTCAGTGCCAGCTTGGTTAATTGCCATCCTACATTCACATTTTGAGCCTTTGTTAAACCCATTTTCTTATATCTGAATAGCTGTCTGAAATCTTTTGTAGTGATCCAAAGAAAAGTCATTAACGAGTAAAGAAACCACCCATATATATGCTGTAATCTATGCATTTTGTAATGCTTGGCATGAGGCGATAATCTCATCAAAATTCCCGGATCAATATCCTCGTCCACGCCTTCTACATTCGTATAAGTATGGTGTAGCACATTGTGCTGTATTTTCCAGTTTACTGAGCTACCACCAACCAGGTTGATGACATAGCCCATGTATTTGTTAATAGTTTTGTTTTGGGAATAGGCTCCATGGTTCGCATCATGCATAATAGAAAATCCGATGCCAGACATTGTAGCTCCCATAAACATCCATGCAGCTAACATTAGCCAAACATTAGTTATTACACCTGTGATTAACAATACATAAGGTATTGCATAGGCTGTAAGCAGTATAAACGATTTCCAAAACATGGTACTGTTACCATATTTTGAGATTTTGTTTTTCTCGAAGTATTCTCCTACACGTTTCCTGAGTACACCTATAAAGTTGAACTCTTGATCCCTCGAAAATTTTATTGATTTGTAATTCATTAAATAACGTATTGAATTTACGTATTAGTTAAGGTTGCAAAGATAACACTATAACTCTCAAAAGTGAAATAGGGTTCCATACAATAGTAATTCGCTTTATCGTAATCTTTAGAGGCACTTTTCTAATAATCCTTTAACAACTTCATGCTCATTAAAACCAAGTTCTAATGCTTTAGAAAGTGAATGGCAGGCTTTTTTTCTCTTTCTTAACTGATAATAGGTCAATGCTTTGAAATAGTGGCCTAGCGGATAATCCGGCTTTATTTCAAGCCCTTTATTAATATATTCTAGGGCAGTTTTAGGTTTGTTTAGCAGGTAGTAGCAGTAACCAATATTAACGTGTGTATAATTTTGTTTAGGCTGATATAAAAGCGCGTTTTCAAAATCCAGTATTGCTTTTTCGTAATTCTCAAGCTGAAAATTGGTAAGACCCTTATTTCTATAAGCATCTGCATTTTGAGAATCAAGTTCTACAACTTTCCCCCAATCATTCAAAGCCGAAGAATATTCAGTTTGTTCAATTTTTAAGACTGCCCTTCTATAGTAAACCTCTGCTGATGTGGTATCCAATTCAATAAATCTGTCATATTGGGTAATTGCTTTTTTCGGTTGCAAAAGATCTGTATGAAGATTTCCAAGTTGAAGATATACCCATTTATAGTTAGGGTTAATTTTTACTATTTTATTCCAATGGTATTTGGCAGAATCGGTATTACCCAATGATTTATAGAGTGAACCGAGTGTCATCCGAACCTGGATATTGGAAGTATCTCTTTTGATCGCCTTGTTTAAAACAAGTTTAGTTTCATTTAATCTGCCCTGTTCTGATAGAACTTCGGCCAGACTTAAAACGATCGATTGATTGGTTGGGTGAAGTTTCAATGCTTTTTTATATTCTTCTTCAGCATCTAGTAATCTGCTTTGCTGTAATCGAATTTTACCTTTCAGATGATGCATATAGGCCTGATCGGTAGTGAACTTCCGGAATCTATTTGATGAATCCGGTTCCATACCCAATATATTAAGTGATCTTTCAGTAGATTCAATCAAATCATCAGTAATGTCGAGCCCAACATTACAGTACTGAATGGCCATATCATAATCCTTTATTTGATAGTAGATTTCAGAGAGTCTTAACGCTGCAGCAAAACTTTCAGGGTAAATTCTAAGTGTTTCGTTAAATGCTGCTAATGCTCGAGTGGTATCACCAGCGGCTAATATTTTTTCGCTTCTAATAAGCAGATCAACTTTATCTTGGGCAAAACCTGTTAGGTTGCCGGCAATAAATAAGAAAACAAGTAATAATTTTTTCAATCGAATAGGGAGTAATTACCAAACTGGTCGGCAGGAGCAAAAGGTTTAATGAGATGCTCACCTTCGTTTTTAATATCTTCAATTTTAGGTGAAACGCTGTAAATATGGATTTTATTGGCAGGGTAGGGCGATATCATTGAAATTAGTTCTTCAGCTGATGCATTACTTTTTAGCCATTCTTCTTCTTTGTCTCTTTCAATGATTGCAGGCATTCTGGTATTCATTGGTTCTATAGCTTCATTAGCTGATGTGGTTAGTATTTTAAAAGTATGATGCATTTCACCTTCATCGCCTTCAAATTCTTCCCACAGACCAGCCACTCCAATTATTTCATTATCTCCAAAAATAATTCGGTGCGCTACTCTTCCTTTCTTACTTATTCGTTTCCATTCGTAGTAGCCATCCATAGGGATGATACAGCGTGTTTGGGTTAATGATTTGGCCAATGAAGCCTTCTGAGTTATTTCCTCAATCGAGCCAAACAGAAGTTTATTACTTAATGGCTTGTTATTCGACCAATCAGGAATTTGTCCCCAATAAAAGTAGGATATGCCTTTGCTGCCTTGAGTAATTATTGGCAACAATTGTGTGGGTGCGGCATTGTACTTTGGTTTATAGCCGGAAGTAACCTCCACATTAAAACGCTGGCTCAGTACACTCGCAAGAGCTGTTATTGTATAACGATCACCCATGCTACTAAATTAATAATTTTAAGGTCAACCTTCAGAGGTACTGGCAAATGCAACTGCTCTTTTTTCAGACCAATACATTTTTTCATCATTAAATTCTGTAAACCCAACATGCCCTCCATAATCCGGAATTTCAAGAGTAACAAATGGATGGTTTTCTAACTGTTTTGTTGGGTAGCAATCTTCAGAAAGAAATGGATCGTTTTTGGCGTTTATAACTAATGTTGGACGAGCTATAGAATCTAAAAAATACAATGAACTACATTTTGTGTAATAATCGACCGCATCATTGAAGCCATGAATTGGAGCTGTGTATCGATTGTCAAATTCGATTAAAGTAGAAATAGCCCCCAAACCTTTAATATCTAGCTGATCAGGCATTATCCTGGCTTTATTACGAACCTTCTTCTTTAAATTTCTTAAAAAGCGCTTTGAATAAACCAGGTTGCCGGGTTTAGATATTTTAATACAACTCGTATGAAGATTTACAGGTACTGAAATGGCAACGGCCTTTGATATTTTCTTAGTTACATTTTGACCTTGTTCACCTAAATATTTGAGCGTAATATTTCCGCCAAGGCTAAATCCAACAAGAACCAACTCATCATAATTTTTATTAAGGCAATGTTTAACAACTGTATCTAAATCGTCAGTCGCGCCACTATGGTAAAACCGTAGTTTTTTGTTTACCTCACCACTACAACCTCTGTAATTCCAGGCGCACACATCATATCCTTCCGAATAAAAAGCTTTGCCCATTCCACGCACGTATGGTTTTTCACTGTTGCCTTCAAGACCATGAGAAATAATAACCAATTTATTACTGTCTTGAGTCACCCAGTCTAAATCAAGAAAATCATCATCTGGCGTTTTAATTCGTTCTCTTGAGTAAGGTTCAAAGCTCACTTTTCTAAAAAGAGCTGGAATAATGGTCTCAAAGTGAGAGTTGAGATAAATTTTAGGTGGTTTGTATTTCATTCTTCGGTAATAATATTAAACTTCGCTTTGAATATTAACATTTCAATAATTTTTCGGATAAATCAGAACCTTTTAATGTCATTTTCGTGACAGAAATCTGAAACTCAAACCAACTGAAATGAAATACACTTTTTTCGTAGTTTTTCTTACTACGATTTTTTTTGCGCTTAATACAGCACACGCTCAAACAAAATACACAATAAACGGCTATGTAAAAGACGCTGAAAATGGCGAAGAATTAATTGGTGCTACTGTAGTAATAAAAGAAAAATCATCTGGGACGGTCACCAATGTTTACGGCTTCTATGCGCTTAGTCTAACGCCCGGAGAATACTCTATCCAATATTCTTATATCGGTTATCAGACGATCGAAAAATCTGTTTCACTAACATCGGATGTTGAATTGAATGTGGAACTACCAGTTCTGGCCACAGAAATGGAAGAAATAGTGATTACTGATGAGGCGCTGGATGCGAATGTTTCTGATATTAAAATGAGTAAGAATGACCTTGATATCAAGCAAGTAAAGAAACTACCTGCGCTTTTTGGTGAGCCGGATATAATTAAAACCATTCAATTACTGCCAGGAGTAATTAGTGCAGGTGAAGGTACTTCGAGCTTTTTCGTTCGTGGAGGTTCGGCAGATCAAAACTTAATACTCATAGACGAAGCTCCTATCTACGACCCCTCCCATTTATTCGGTTTGTTTTCAGTATTTAATGCTGATGTGATTAAAGACTCTGAATTATATAAAGGTGGAATACCATCAAAATATGGCGGCAGGCTTTCATCCATTTTAGAAGTGAGAACCAAAGATGGTAATAATAAAAAGTTAGGCGGAGCAGCAGGCTTGGGTCTTTTGGCCAGCAGGTTTATGTTGGAGGGCCCAATTAAGAAAGACAAAAGCTCATTTATTCTATCCGGCAGAAGATCTTATGTTGACCTTTTCCTGAAAGCCGCTGATGAAGAAAATACGGTGTTTTTTTACGATGTAAACGCCAAAGTAAACTGGAAGCACAATAACAACAACCGGTTTTTCTTTGCCTTATATTTAGGTAGAGATGTATTTGATTTTGGAGATACATTTGGTTTCAATTGGGGCAATGCTACCAGCACTTTCAGATGGAATCACCTCTTTAACGAGCGCTTG
Source organism: Fulvivirga lutea (assembly GCF_017068455.1). Lineage (NCBI taxonomy): Bacteria > Pseudomonadati > Bacteroidota > Cytophagia > Cytophagales > Fulvivirgaceae > Fulvivirga > Fulvivirga lutea. The sequence goes on along the minus strand of NZ_CP070608.1, from coordinate 3,584,448 downwards.
TTTTCCAACACTTCACTCATAGCCAGCAACTTCGACTATCAACTGAAATTTGATGATCCTGCCCAGGGATTTGACTGGAGATCGAACCTTCAAGAATTTACTTTTAAAGAAGATCTTAACTACTTTTTAAGTACTTCTAATGAGTTGGAATTTGGCTACCATGTTACTTACCGCAGGTTTGAACCAGGCGACCTAAAACCAACATCAGAAACCTCTCTATTTTCAAGACAGCAGTTAGATGAAATGTTTGCGTTAGACCATGCATTTTATCTGGGCAATCAACAAAAAGTTAGTGACCGACTAACGCTGAGATACGGTCTTCGCTTATCTATTTTCCAAAATATAGGTGATCAGACGGTTTATATCTATGAAGATCCTAAAGACAATATTGATCCTAATAGAATAGATAGTGTCTCTTATGGCTCGTTTGAGAATATTAAAACCTACGTAAATCTGGAGCCTCGCTTTTCAGCAAGATATATGTTGAATGCATACAGTTCTATTAAGGCTTCCTATAATAGGATGGTTCAAAACACACACCTAATTTCCAGCGGAACTGTACCTATACCTTTTAATACTTGGAGCCCAAGTAGCCCATATTTAGAGCCTCAATTGGCAGATCAGGTGGCACTGGGATATTTCAGAAACTTGAAGGACAACGCCTATGAACTTTCAGCTGAAGTGTATTATAAAGACATTCAGAATGTGACGGACTTTGCAGATAACGCACAGCTATTTTTTAATAGGGATTTAGTTACTGAATATAGACAAGGAACTTCTCAGGCTTATGGATTGGAATTGATGTTACAAAAGAAAAAAGGCGATTTAACGGGCTTTGCTAGTTATACACTATCCAAAGCTGAAAGAGATGTGCCAGGGGTAAACAACAACACTACCTTTCTTGCCAATTACGATAGAAGACATGCGCTAAACTTAGTGGCTACCTATGATTTAAATGAGCAGTGGCAATTTGGTAGTAATTTCACTTATTCTTCAGGTAGGCCTATTACTGTTCCTGCAGGCAGATATGAATACGATGGCTATCAGGTGGATTATATCACTGAAAGAAATGGGTATCAGTTACCTGATTTTCATCGGCTTGATTTTTCAGCGACATACGTTCCAAAGAAGAATAGAGGGAGAAAATGGCAAAGCAGTTGGGTGTTCTCCATTTATAATGTCTACAGCAGACAAAATACATTCACAATCTACACACGTTTAAAAGAATTAGATAATGGTGATTATAGCAATGAGAAAGAAGCGGTGCAGCTTTCCTTATTTCCAATTTTACCATCAGTAACATATAATATTAGATTTTAAGATGAAGAATTTTGCAATTTTATTATTCGGCTTAGTTGTTCTATTCTCCTGTGAAGAGGTAGTACAATTAGATTTGGATTCCGCTGAACCGATAGTTGTAATTGAAGGATTGGTTCTTGATCGTCAAACAACACAATACGTGAAAATTAGTCGCTCAGTAAATTTTTATTCCGATGAATCTTCTGAGCCAATTCGTGATGCGAATGTTTATGTGACTGACGGTTCAGTTACCTATACCTACGAACATAATCCAAATGATCAGTCAGCTTATGAAGGATATTATTTTTCAACTCTTTCATTTCGAGGAATACCAGGTAGAACCTACACTCTTGTAGTGGATGTAGACGGCACCAGATATACTGCTCAGGATCAACTCTTTCCCGTAACTGCAATTGATTCTTTATCGGTTAGAATTAATGAAGATGAATTTGAGGACCCTGAAGATGAGGGATACTTTTATGAAGTATTGTTCTATGCAAAGGAACCTCAGCAAACTGAAGATTTTTATCTATTCAAATTTTACAGAAATGATACTTTGCTATTAGATAGCCCTAATGACATCTATTTTTCAGATGACAAACTCATTGCTGAAGAAATTAATGGAGTTCCGACTTCGGGTTTCTACAAACCAGGAGATATTGGTAGGGTTGAAATGTATAGCATATCTAATGCCGGTTTCATTTATTATAATGATTTGATCAATCTTCTTCAAAGTGATGGTGGTATGTTTGGTTCACCACCTGTAAACCCGCGAAATAATATCTCGGGCGGGGCATTAGGATTCTTCCAATGTAGCTCTATGGTATTCGAAACAATAGAAGTTACAGATTAATTGATTATTTAATGAACAATTAACCCGATTCAGCTGTCTTAGAAATATTTATAGGAATAACTTAGCGGCATGCAGAAATGGATGTTTCTGTCGATATTAATTCTATCGGCAATAACAAGTAAAGGTCAGGACAAAGTAACTCTTAACGGGTATGTCAAAAATGTAGATGATGGCGAAGCACTGATAGGTGCAACGGTTTACATTGAAGAACTTAAAACCGGTACATCAACTAATGTGTATGGTTTTTATTCCATCACGCTACCAAAAGGTGAGTACACCATTCAATACAGCTATATTTCATTTAATAACCTCACCGAGAAAGTTAATCTCACTTCCAGCACACGTAAGGATGTTGAGCTGGAACCTGAAAGTAAAGAACTCGAGGAAATTGTTATAACTGACGAGGCACTAGATGCCAATGTCCAAGATATTGAAATGAGTGCGGAAAAGTTGGACATTAAAACCATCGAAAAAATTCCGGCATTTCTTGGTGAAGTAGATGTGTTAAAGAGTATTCAATTGCTGCCGGGCGTCAGTTCTGTTGGTGAGGGTTCTTCAGGATTTAATGTAAGAGGTGGGGGCGTTGGTCAAAACCTTGTATTGCTGGATGATGCACCAGTTTACAACTCATCCCATTTATTTGGCTTCTTCTCAGTGTTCAATCCAGATGCAGTTAAAGATGTTAAACTCATTAAAGGAGCTATACCTGCCAATTATGGTGGACGACTAGCCTCAATACTGGATGTAAGAATGAAAGAAGGTAACTCGAAGAAACGAACTATATCAGGGGGAGTCGGTACAGTTTTTAGCAGGCTGGCTGTTCAGGGCCCGATTAAAAAAGATAAGGCATCATATTTTGTGGCAGGCAGGAGATCTTATATCGACATTCTGGCAAAACCATTTACGGATGGAGCAACGTTGTTTTTCTACGATTTAACTACGAAAGTAAATTACAACATTAATGAGAAGAACAGACTTTATCTTTCCGGATATTTTGGAAGAGACGTTTTTCGTTTTGATGAACGACAAGGCTTTAGTTGGGGGAATACCACAGGGACATTACGATGGAATCATCTATTTAACGATCGCCTGTTTTCAAACTTTGCTTTTATCGTAAGTACTTTTGATTATGGCTTTAGCTTTGGCGAAAATGATCTGGACAAATTTGACTGGGATTCACGCATTGTTACCTACACATTTAAGCCATACTTCAATTACTTTCTTAATACGAATAATGAGTTGACAATAGGTGGTGAATCTACCTACTATAAATTTAATCCTGCCGAAGCAGTGGGTGTATCTGATGGCGTTACTCAGGATATTAGCTTAGACAAGAAATTCGCTTTGGAAAGTGCTGTTTATATAGATAATACACAGAAAGTGAATGACCGAATTACTTTAAGGTATGGACTAAGGTATTCTTCATTTCTTTATTTAGGCGAAGGCACCAAGTATGAATACTCTTATCCTAACGCAGGTGAAAGAAAGGAGTTGATTGGTTCAGAGGATGTTGGTTCTAATGATGTAATTGCAGATTATGGATACTTGGAACCAAGAGCTTCCATCCGGTATTCATTGGGTTTAAGCTCTATAAAGGCAAGTTATACTCGAACTGCCCAGTATATTCATCTGGTTTCAAATACCGCTGCACCAACACCCATCGATTTATGGACACCCAGTACCAATAATATTAAACCACAGGTGGGAGATCAGTATGCGCTAGGATATTTTAGAAATTTTGGTGGAGGCAATGCCTTTGAAACTTCTATTGAGGGGTATTACAGAGAAACAGATAATCAGGTTGAGTATGTTCGAGGTGCGGATATTTTTATCAATGAATTTCTGGAAGGAGACTTGATAAGTGGCGAAGGTAGAGCGTATGGTCTTGAACTAAGTATCAAGAAGAATGCGGGTAAAATAAATGGTTGGTTGAGCTACACGCTGGGCAGATCGGAATTAAAAACTGAAGGAATAAATAATAATGAATGGTATCCAACCAGATTTGATCAAACTCATAATTTGAAGCTCTTTGGTGAGTATAAACTATCTGAGAGAACTTCTTTATCGGCCAATTTTACATACGTGTCTGGTTCGCCAGTAACGGCACCAACATCAAGGTTTGAAATACAAGGCATTACCATTCCTTATGATTATTACGATGAAAGAAATAATTTGAGAATACCCGCAACACATAGATTAGATATTGGTGTGAAGTGGCTACCAGGCAAAAACAGAAGTGAGAGAAAAGTGGATGACTACTTCGTTTTCTCTATTTATAATGTCTACGGTAATAAAAACCCATTTTCGATTTTCTTTTCACAGAAAGAAGGTAGGGTAGTTCCCGGTGATCCTACCGAAACAGCAGCAAATCAATTTTCGATAATTGGTGCACCGGTACCGGCTATATCATACAATTTCACATTCTAATATGAAGAAGTTTAGTTTATATATCGTCTTTATTTCATTCTTGTTTGCTTGTGAGGAAACAATTGATGTGGACTTGAAAGATGCTCCACCAGCTTATGTGGTCGATGCGTGGATTAATGACAAAATGGAAACCCAGGTTATTAGACTAACATTAACACAGCCATATTTTGATGCTGGCGAGTACGAATCTGTGACCGGAGCCAATATTACAGTTACATCAGAAAACAAAACATTTGAATTTATTGAAACTGATCCAGGATATTATGAATGGAACCCAGTCACCAGCGCTGACAGAATAGAAACAATAGGTTCCAGATATCAGCTTAATGTAAATGTTGATGGTGAGCAGTTTTTTGCTGAATCAGAATTAAGAAGAGTGCCACCTGTAGACTCCATTAAATATACCTACAAAGAGGAACGAAATCAATTTCAACCAGAAGGTTATTATGGTGAATTTTTAGCTACCGATCCTGTTGGTTCGGGAGATACCTACTGGATTAAAGCTTACAAAAACGGTGAGTTATTGAATAATCCTTTTGATTTAAATATCGCCTATGATGCAGGCTTCAATGAAGGTGGCAATATAGATGGTGTTGTTTTTATTCAACCTATACAGGATGCAGTTACACCTTTAAATGAAGACTTGGATGAAATTGTTCCCTATGTACCGGGTGATTCACTGCATGTAGAAATACATTCCGTTACGCATGAGGCTTTTGCATTTCTTCAGCAGGTTCAAATTCAAACTCAGCGAGATGGAGGCTTTGATGAAATCTTTGCTGAGCCATTGGAAAATGTCTCCTCAAATATCATCAAGCAAAACACTACCTCTAACGTTCAAGTAATTGGGTTTTTCAATGTCAGCGCTGTTTCTGGTCGAGGTAGGAAATTGGTGGAATGATTTCAAACCTTATTGATACTAGACATTAAATCTTGAAGTTGCTGCCTTCCAATTGGCAGCTTCCAATTATCTAGATATACATAAATAGAGTTAATGGCAGTCACTTTTTTCAAGTTAATGATAAATGACTTATGCGATCTGAAAAAATCTTTTGCTGGAAGCTTCTCTCCAATATCTTTAAGGGTAGATCTTAAGGTATAATTTTTTTCTTGTAGTTGAATTATGGAATAATTTCCTTCAGCTTTCACATAGTAAATATCTTGTATTGGCACCTTTACTGAAAGGTTATTGTACTTCACAAATAGAGAATCATTAAGTACAAACTCATTTCTTGGACCCTCATTAGCAAAATTGCTCAAGGCTATTTCAATAGCTACTTTTACATCTTCGGGTTCAAATGGTTTTACTAAATAACCATAAGGGTTAACTTCTGACGCCCTTTTTACTGTCACAGAATCTGAGTAGGATGAAATAAATATAAATGGCACTTTATACTTTAGACGAATTTCTTTGGCCAAGTCTATTCCGTCTTTTTCACCTTTTATACGGATATCAAGTAAAACGATGTCGGGCAGTTCAGCTTCAATCAATTGAATGCCGTTATTAAAATTACCTGCTAGGCCAACAACTTCATGCCCTTGTTCCTCTAAAATATCCCTAAGATCTTCAGCTATAATAAATTCATCCTCAACTATTAAAACTCTTATTTTGTTCATCTTTTTTACTTGTTAGCATTTGCATTACTGCACTACACCTTTTAGTTATTGGGCAGTAATTGGCCGCATTTTGAATTTTAAGGTAAATAATGCACCATCAATATTTTCAAAATGCTTCACACCATTAAGTTGTTCAGAAAGTGAATGAATTAATCGCATACCCATACTTCTGGTACGCTCAAAATCTTCAGGAAACCCGGGGCCAGTGTCTTTCACTTTTAAAATGTACTCGTCTTCTAATTGGCTTAAACTTATATCTATAGCGCCTTCATCATTATCAGAAAATGCATACTTAAAAGAATTAGAAATAAGTTCATTTAAAATTAATCCCAGCGGTATGGCGGTGTCTATATCCAAAGCCATATTATTTACTGATATGTGAGATTGAATATTACTTTTGGGTTTATATGTATTTTTTAAGAATGAGCTCAACTCATCAATATACTCTCTCATGTTAATGGTGGAGAGCTCATCATTTCCATACAGTTTTTCATGAATGAGAGACATGGATTTTATTCTACTTCTGCCCTCATCTACAGCTTTCTTGGCCGATCCTTCTTGCAATTTTCTTGACTGAATATTGAGTAAACTAGAAATGATTTGTAGGTTATTCTTTACGCGATGATGAATTTCTTTTAAAAGAACCTCTCGTTCTTTGTTCTTTTGTTCGATGCTTATTTTAGCATTTCTTAGTTTAAAATAAAAGAAGAGCGCACCTGCGAGAATAATTACTAGGATAACTCCAATCCATAAATATAACTGGTTTTGCTTCTCCAGTAAAAGTGCATTATCCTTTGCCAGCTTAATATCGCTCTGATAGCCCACAACATCACGTCTCACTTGCTCTTCTTTGAGTTTTATTTGGGCATCAGCCTTGAAAACGCTGTCGTGAAATGCGTAAAATAGTTTGAAGTTTTCAAGTGATTCTTTATACAAGTTATTCTCTTCATAAATTTGACTCAATAACGCATGGGCTTTCTCAATGTAGGCGATATTACTTTGCTCATAACCATATTTTATGGCTAGCTGTCCGTAGTAAGAGGCTGAATCATACTGTTTTAATTTGAGGAAAGTATTAGCCAACCAGAAAGATGATTCTAATCTGCCCTGGCCGTTAGTAGCATCATTGTAAACCTGGTAAGCCTTCTTAAAATCCTTTAAAGCATTGTCCGTGTCTCCTTTATAAAGAGCAAATTCTCCTTTTACAGTAGAATAAAGCCCATAAGTTTCAGGGTTATTCACAGTGTTGATTATTTGGTTGATTTCATCAAAATGCATTTCGGCAATATCAGTATAACCCCTTCTCATATTTATTGTCGCTTTGAGCATCAGACGCTCGAGAAGAAAAAGAGAATCGCTTTTTTCTCGTGAATATTTTATGGCATTATCGATGTATTTATCAGCAGAGGTGTAATCTTCAAGTTTTGTCATTACTTGAGCCAAATAGGCATTCGAATTTGCGATATGCTGGGGTAATGATAAGGTTTCAAGTATCTTATGGTTCTTAGTAAAGTAATCCAAGGCTTGATCGTAATATCCTCTAGAAATATAATGCCAGCCCATTCGTTCATATTGCCAGGCTATTATTCGCGGACGGCCTGATTTTAGCGCAAGTTTTAAAGCTTCTTTCAAATCCTCTTCTGAACCGGCCGTGCGACCTAATCTCAACTTGGATTCAGACATATTATTGTAGGCATACTGTAAGAGGTTATCAATATCTCCATATTGTGCACTTACCCTGCCTATTCTTGGGTCTATAAACGGATCTGTTTTCATCTTTTTTAATATGGAAATAGCTTTTTCCATATACTCAAAGCCTTTATCGGGCTCACCCATCCTGGTTAGTATGTAACCATAAGTTTTTATAGCATTGGCTTTGTGCTTGTCATCTACCGTCTCATCTATATAGGTCAAAATTTCCTCTATAATTTCTCTCGACTTTTGAAAGTCTCCAAAATTTGTTCTATATCTCTCAGATAGTTGATAACCTGCAAATACGATTACATCATTGCAATTATATTGCTTACCTATTCTTATGGCTTCTTCGCATGTTCTAATGGATTTTTCTCTGTCATTCTCAATATTATAAGCGAAAATATTTTCCATCACCAGGGCATAAGCGCGTGCAACGGGTATATTTTGCTCTTCTGCATTTTTATAGATGATATTGATGTGGCGCATGGAGTTATCATAATCCCCGGCTCCGCCAATATAAAGTCTGGCCAGCCCTACCGAGTAATCGATCTGATCCCAACCAGGTTTGGCTTTAGCGGCCAGTTGCTCAAGGCTATCTATGGCTGAATATTGGGAGTAGGAATGAAGGGAACATACGAAAAGACAAAAGACAACGATAAGATACTTCATGAATCAGTTGATTTATAAATTAAGCCAATGCAGAATTTAGGTTAAATAACGGTGATCTCCACGAGAAACATTGATTAATAAATAAAAAAAGAAATTTAAATAACAATATACATTCAAATTATCTATACTCCAGAAAAGATACTTTCATATACACTTTCGTACAGTTGATCACAGTACGCATCGTTTAGCATTCTACATTATTTACTTTCGATATGCGAAATAGAGATTCTTTACTGAATTAGATTGAAGTCCATGGAATTGAAAATCAAAACAGCAAATACAAGTGAATTTGCTATTCTCTCAAAAGAGTTCATTTAAAAATTAAGGAATTCAAAAAGATAGCAAGTAAGCAATTGGAGTTTTTCTATATCAGCAAAATTTACTATTAACCAAAATAAAAACTTATGAAACGATTACTTGCTTTCTCATTGTCAACATTCTTTCTTCTGGCCTTGCTAATTACAGTTGGCTGCTCAAGTGACGAGGATGAAGACCCAGGAACCAACAATGGTGGCGGAACTTCAGTAGATGAGATACAGCCATCGGTGTTAAGCGTAAGTCCGGTAGATGGCGCCACAAATGTGAGTGTTAACTCATTTATCACTATTTCATTTTCAGAACCAATAGATATAGAGTCTGTTACCAATACATCAGTTATTTTGTCTGGTGGCATTTCCAATTCGGTGCAAGCAAATGTTTCCATTTCCGGTAGCACAATGACGATTGATCCTACAGAAAATTTGGAATTTGAGGAAGAATATTTACTAAGACTAAGCACTGGACTAACAGATTTGGCAGGAAATAGCTTGATATCTAATTTTTCCACACGTTTTACTACTCAAATTGAGCCTGATAACACCCCTCCAACTGTGGTGAGCATCACTCCATCAAATGGGGCTTCCAATGTTTCAGTGAATACTCAAATTATTGTTGAGTTTTCAGAACCAGTAGAGAACATTGGTTTTGAAACATTTAAAATCCGTAAAAGTGGAGAAAGTGGAAGCCTTGACGGCTCAGGATCATTTTCTGGGAATTCATTCATTTATACGTTGGATGAGCCGCTTGCCGGTGCTACAACGTATTCTATTTTTGTAGGAACAGGAATAACAGATTTAGCTGGTAATAACTTACCTTCTAATATTGAAAATACATTTAGTACTGAATCAGTAATTTTTTCCATCCAAAGTACATCATTTGAAAATGAGGCCGAGGATATGGAAATTGATGATATTTCATTTTCAATAACTTTTGAAGCTGATATCGATCCTAGCACTGTTAATTCAAACACTTTTAAAATATTATTAGAAAGGATCACCGCTATAAATGGTACCATATCTGTTGAAGGACCAACTATTACTTTCACTCCATCAACACCTTTAGAAGAGTTCGAGCAGCTTTATTCTATGTGGTTTGATGGGGCTGCAATAAAGGATGTTAATGGAAATCCTTATGAATATGACTACCCTATAGAATTTGAGTTTACAACAGTTTTCTTGAGTGATTTATATTGGTATCGCTTTAGAAATGCTTCATTGGGAGATGGAATTGATATTGCGGCTGCAACTGATGGCGCTTTCCAATTATTTTATGCAACCACAGGAAACTTTTGTAACGTATATTGGACAATTCAGAAACAAAATAATGGTTATTTCACCTTTACGCATCAGTGTGCTAATAATCGATATTTAGAAGCTGCAAGTCCTAACGATGGAAATCCAGCCTATATGCAAACTTTGCCTTCAGGTGGTGGCTTCTTTTCCGGCCAACTTTGGAAGTTTACGCCAGTTACTTTCCCTGGCTTTGCTAATGGTAATTTCTATACAATGAGTTCGCTTTCGTTGGGAACGGGCTTATCGTTAGATAGAAATCAATTTGATATGGTTTCTACAAGTGGTGCTGATCCAGATCAGTTTTGGAGATTTATAAGAGCCAATAAAAAATAGTTTTTTACGCGTCTTTAATAGGCGTTGGCATACTGTAATGTTTAGGGTTTTGGTTAATTTCAAGCAGATTTTAACCAAACCCTTTTTTTATGTATAAATTATTTTTGAGAGGTGCATTTGTTGCTCTCCTATTTGCTGCGTGCCAGCCTGCAGATAAAAAAGAAGAAGCTACGGCTGAACCAAAAATGGATAAATACGAAGAGCTCAACTCTAAGTATACCTCAGTAAAACTAACAACCGATATTTCTAAGCTGTCGGAAAGCCACAAGCAAATGATACCAAAACTGGTAGAAGTTGCTCAAATTATGGATAAACTTTTCTGGTATGAAGCTTTCGGAGAAAAAGAATCCTTATTAGATACTATTTCTGACTCTGGAGCAAAAAGATTCGCTGAAATCAATTACGGCCCATGGGATAGATTAAATGGAAACCAGGCATTTATTGATGGAGTAGGTGAAAAGCCTGAAGGCGCGAATTTTTACCCACAGGATATGACTAAAGAAGAGTTTGAAGCAGCTGAATTAGAAGATAAAGCTTCACTTTATACTTTTATCAGAAGAAATGATGAGGGTAATTTAGAGTCTATCCCTTACAATAAGATGTTTAAAGAAGACATTACCAGAGCTGCTCAATTGTTAACTGAATGTTCTGAATTAGCAGAAAATCCTGAATTGAAGAAATATTTAGCATTACGTGCAGAGGCATTGCTTACCGATGACTATTACAATTCTGATATCGCCTGGATGGACATGAAAACCAATCAGTTGGATATGATTGTTGGGCCTATTGAAACCTATGAAGATCAGCTTTTTGGATACAAAGCAGCACATGAGGCGTACATTTTGGTAAAAGATATGGACTGGAGTAAAAAGCTTTCTAAATACGCTGAACTACTTCCTGAACTTCAGAAGGGCTTACCAGTAGCCGCAGAATATAAAGCAGAAACACCGGGAACAGACTCTCAGCTAGCAGCATTTGATGTGATTTATTATGCTGGTGATTGTAATGCCGGAAGTAAGACTATTGCAGTGAATTTGCCTAATGATGAAGAAGTGCAGTTAAAGAAAGGAACAAGAAGATCACAATTGAAAAATGCGATGAAAGCTAAGTTTGATAAAATCTTAGTCCCCATAGCGGATTTGCTTATTGCTGAAGAGCAGAGAAAGCATATTACATTTGATGCGTTTTTTGCGAATACAATGTTTCATGAAGTAGCGCACGGGCTAGGTATCAAAAACACAATTAATGGTAAGGGTACAGTAAGAGAAGCATTAAAAGAAAATGCATCTGCACTAGAAGAAGGTAAAGCTGATATTCTCGGCTTGTATATGATTACTAAATTACATGAGCAAGGTGAAGTGGATGGCGATTTAAATGACTACTATACTACGTTTATGGCTAGTATTTTCCGTTCTGTAAGGTTTGGTGCTTCTAGTGCGCATGGTAAAGCAAACATGATCAGATTCAATTTCTTTAAAGAAATGGGCGCATTCCAAAGGGGCGAAGATGGTTACTATACGATCAATTATGATAAGATGACAGATGCTATGAATGCGCTATCAGAGAAAATTCTTATGCTTCAAGGTAATGGAGATTATGAAGGTGTTGGAAAACTGGTAGATGAAAAAGCGAATATTGGAGCAGAACTTCAAGGCGATTTAGACAGGCTGTCAACTGCGGGAATACCAGTGGATGTGGTATTTGAGCAGGGAGTAGAAGTACTTGGTCTATAAATTAGTTTGGAACAACAATAAAAAAGGGATTTGCCATTGGCAGATCCCTTTTTTTAATGTCTTTAACAGATGCGATTATTCGTCATCTTTTGGGTTTTCTTTTTCTGTTTTCATTTGATCTAGTTTACCAACTGCGGCAAGAAACCCGATAATACAAGCCACTATGGTAATAAATAAACTAGCTCCGTCACCTATATATTGTTCCATGATTGCGTGTTTTAAATATTAATTCAAATTTATAAGATTCAATTCTAAATAGAAGTTAAATCCTATCTAATTTATTCATTTTGTTTTTTCAAGCGGAAAATAATAATGCCTGCAGCTAAAAGAATAATGCTGCCCATTACGGCAAGCAATACAATTATTCTGCTATTTTCAAGCTGTAAGCTTTGTATTTGCTGATCTTTTTTAAGTTTTTGTAGTTCTTTCTCCTTTTCCTGAAGTTCTACCGCCACTTCCATCTGGGCCATCATGCGGCTGCTTTCTTCATTAAACACAAAATCCTTGGCCTCATCATATTTTATGCGGGCTTCATAGGCAGATTCAAAGTCGCGCTTCTTAAAATATAGCGCTGAAAGTGTTTTGTAAATTTCTCTTAATAGAGGATAAGCCCCAGCTTCTTTAGCAATGGTTAAAGCGTTATTCAAATATTCTTCAGAACGATTGAATTGCTTTATCTCAAGGTAGGTAGACCCTAAGTTAGACATTGCATAGGCCTGCCCTAACTTATCACCGCTTTGCTTTTCGAGGTTTAACGCCCGCTCATAATAAATTAAAGCATTGGAGTAATCACCTCTGTAGAAATAAACATTTCCCACATTGTTCAAAGGGTTGGAAGCTTCCATCGAATGCGAACCAAGTTCAGATAAAGACATAGCCTCTGAATAATAGTCTAATGCCAAATCCTCGCGCCCCATTTCCATATAAGCATTCCCAATGTTGTTGATGGCATCTACCAGCTTACCGGTGGCATCAATAGATTTAAATATCTCGTAAGACTCAATAAAATAGATTAGCGCTTTATCATATACTCGCTTTAGAGAATAAACAGTACCTATATTATTAAGTGTAGAGGCTTGTGCTTCTTTATCATTAATCTCAGTGCTAATTCGTAACGACTCAATATAATATTCAAGCGCCTCTTCATATACCCCCTGATTTTTATAAATCACACCGATATTATTGAGTGCCGCTGCTCTTCCATTAGGGTAGCTAATTTCATTGGCCAATTCCAAAGCTAGGATAGATTGCTCCAACGCTTTTGTAGGGTTCAGACGATTGTAAATCGCATATAGTTTATTTAGTACATCAACGCGTTCTTTGCCCACAGCTGTTTGAAGTACATTTTCCAAGCTATCTAAATTTTGGAAAGCCTGACAGTTGAAAGCCGCTACTATTAAAACAACTATAAGGAATACTCTTTTCATAGAATGCCAAATTAAGCATATAATGCGAAACAACATGAAATCAAATAAAAATTGTATTCGTTCATGTTTGTAATTAGTTTAAAGAAAAAATCATATGAAAAAAATAGTATTCATTTTCATTGCGTTGGCCTTAGCTATTAATGGTATGGCTCAGGACTCACTTACTACAGTAATTCTTGTTAGACATGCAGAAAAGGGTTTTAGTGAAGATGGTGATCCTTCTTTAACTGAAGAAGGTGTTGAACGAGCCAAGGCATTGTGCAACTTACTTGAGTCACAGTCTGTAGATGGTATTTTTACTACGCCATTTAAGCGAACCCGAGAAACGGTGGCTCCTTTAGCTGAAGCTAAACGAATAGAAATACAAGAATATAACCCTTTTGCTGTAGATGAAATTCTTGAGCTTATTTCGGGAATGTACGGAAGGACGATAGTATTCTCTGGCCATTCGAATACTGTACCTATTATGGTAAATAAACTCATTGGTGAAGAAAAGTTTAAAATGATTGACGAAGATGAATATGATAACCTTTTTATTATTTCGTTAATGACTGTAGGTGATGGAAAAGTACTTCATTTGAAATATGGAGAATCATCTAAAAAGTGATGAACTAACATTAGTCAGATGTGTTAAATCTATAAGTGCATCGTAAGCCAAATCTTCCAACCAAATTATGTCCTGTTTGCCAAAAACCATTCTCATGGCGAAAAAAGTGGGCAAAAGTATGGTCTGAAGTTATTTATTGCAGTGAGAGGTGCAGAAGAAACAAAATCAAATTAAAAACATCTTTATAAATGGAATATAAAAGATTAGGTAAATCAGGATTACAAGTAAGTAGGTTATCATTCGGCTCATGGCTGACATTTGGCAAACAAGTGGGCGATACAACCGCAGAAAGTCTAATGAAGATAGCCTATGAAAATGGGATAAATTTTTTTGATAATGCCGAAGCCTATGCTGGTGGTAAGTCTGAAGAAGTGATGGGCGAGGTCCTAAAAAAAATGGGCTGGAGAAGAGATAGCTATATAGTTTCCAGTAAAGTATTTTTTGGTGCAGATGGAGGTAAAGGAGATTTAAAACCAACACAAAAAGGACTGAACAGAAAACATGTTGTCGAGGCGTGTGATCAGGCTTTGCAAAGGTTGCAGGTAGATTATCTCGATTTATATTTTTGTCACAGACCCGATAAAGAAACGCCAATTGAGGAAACCGTTTGGAGTATGCATAATCTGATACAACAAGGGAAGGTGCTGTATTGGGGCACATCTGAGTGGAGCGCTCAGGAAATTATGGAGGCTCATATGGTGGCCAAACAGTATAATTTGATAGGTCCAACCATGGAACAGCCTCAGTATAACATGTTGGTGAGAGATAAAGTAGAGGTGGAATTCAAGCAAATTTATAAAACGGTGGGGTTAGGTACCACTACCTGGTCGCCATTGGCTTCGGGCATACTAACAGGTAAATACAATGACGGATTTCCGAAAGACACCCGATTGGGAATTGAAGGCTTAGAGTGGTTAAAAGACCGATTACTAGCCGAGGAAAATCTAAAGAAAGTGAAGAAGTTAACAGAGTTTGCCAAAGAGTTGGGTACTACCATGCCTTTATTGGCATTAGCCTGGTGTCTGAAAAACGAAGATGTAAGTACTGTTATACTAGGCGCATCAAAAAATGAGCAGCTCTCAGAAAACTTAAAGGCATTTGAAGTGGTTCCTTTACTAACGGACGAAGTGATGGAAAAAATCGAGGCAATGTTAGATAATGCCCCGGTTCATCCACCATTTTAATTTTAGGCTCTGCTATGCAGAGCCACTCTATTGCCTTCAGTATCTTCGAAAATGGCCATATAGCCAATATCCTCAGTAATTAGCTTTTTGGGCATTAATACTTTTCCGCCAGCAGGTTCAATTCGTTTGAGTTCATTATTCAAATCACCGGAATGAGCTGTAAAGTATACTAGTGGACCTTCGTGGCTAGGTGTATAAAAGTCAGGATGTTTTACTAAGGAGCCCATAGCACCACCGGCTTTATGATTGGATGGAAACCAACCCATATCCAGTTCACCCATTTCATGCCGTTCAATTTTAAAGTCAAATACCTTTTCGTAAAATTTAATGGCTCTAGGCATATCGTTTACTGGCACCTCAAACCAGCCGACTACGTTTGATTCTAATTCCATAATAACTAGTGAGTTTGATGACTCTACTAATTTACGAATTAATGCTATTCATTGATAGTGTCTACAATAGCGTTAATTTCATCTACTAATGGATGAATCTGCTCGGGTATGTTCGATTTAATTTGATCAATTAGCCAATATCTGCGTACATCACCTTGTTTGTATTCAAAATAAACGCCACCACCATCGGCACAATCAGGGCAACCTAGAATGGTATCCTGAATTGCAAATATTGATGCGGGAGTTTGGGTTAGTATGTTTTCTGTATCAAGCATCTTTAAAGAGGTCAATGGTTGAAAATTCCCATTATATGGCATTTTATAATCAGGGTAATTATCGTTGATGTCTTCGCTAAGCACGTTATCTTCCAGCTTAAAAATCTCTACGCATTCCTCACCGACACAAAATCCTGCATATCTACCAAAAATTAAATAATCAGCGCTTTGGAGTGTCTTCTCGCCACTTAATAAAGGCTCTTCATCTTTATTGCAACTGAAAAGAGTTACACTTAAGAGTAATAGAAAAGTGAATCTAACCATGTCTACAAATTTAATGTTTTCAATAAGATGACACATGCACAGCTAAATTGGTTGGAACTCGACAATCAAAAAGGCATAATACCTATCTTTAGCAAATGACCAATGGTGAGTTAATAGCTATAGGAGCGAAGTGGTTCGAATCCAAAGATTGGAATGTCTTTGATTTCCAGCGAGAAGCATGGGAATCTTATTTGGAAGGAAATCATGGTTTGGTGAATGCACCTACAGGCAGCGGAAAAACTTATTCATTGGTAGTACCTGCTTTGTTGGATGGTTTACATGATACAAACAATGGCCTGCAAGTAATTTGGATTACTCCCATCAGGGCACTGGCCAAGGAAATAGCTAATGCTACCGAGCGAGCCATTGATGGTTTGGGAATGCAGTGGAAAGTGGGGGTTCGTACCGGTGATACCTCCACAAAGGAGAGGAATGCGATGAAAAAGAATCCTCCTGAGTTTTTGATCACAACCCCTGAAAGCCTTCATCTTATGCTGGCACAAAAGGGCTACCCCAACTTGTTTAAAAACCTAAGGGCAATAGTTTGCGATGAGTGGCATGAACTTATTGGTTCAAAAAGGGGAGTTCAAATGGAGCTGGCACTTTCCAGGCTAAAATCGGTGAGCGATAATTTACGTATATGGGGAATCTCTGCTACCATCGGTAATATGGAACAGGCCATTGAAGCATTGTTGGGCGATGAAAAATCGTTTAAGCTGATACGCGCGGATATAGAAAAGGCTATTGAAGTAGAAAGTGTTTTTCCTGAATCTGTGGATGAATTACCCTGGGCAGGCCATTTGGGTGTAAACCTTATCGATAAGGTGATACCGATTATCGAAAACAGTAATAGTACTCTGATTTTTACCAATACCCGCTCATTCGCTGAAATATGGTATCAAAAACTGTTGGAGAGGGCGCCACAGTTGGCGGGTATCATGGCCATGCATCATGGCTCTATTAGCAGGGAGCTAAGAGATTGGGTGGAGGATCAGTTGTATCATGGGCAATTGAAGGCCGTGGTATGTACTTCTAGTTTGGATTTAGGTGTGGATTTTCGCCCTGTGGAAACTATTATTCAGGTGGGTAGTCCTAAAGGTGTGGCAAGGTTCATGCAAAGGGCAGGAAGGAGCGGCCATGCTCCGGGTGCACTTAGTAAAATATATTTTGTACCTACACATTCGCTTGAATTAATTGAGGCAGCTGCGCTTAGAAATGCCATTGGAGAGGGTTTGGTAGAAGATAGAATCCCATATCTGAGATCATTCGATGTACTCATTCAATACCTTATTACTTTGGCCGTTTCTGAGGGGTTTCGGTCAAAAGATATTTACAAGGAAGTTAAATCAACGTTTTCATACAATAGTATTTCTGAAGAAGAATGGCACTGGTTACTAAATTTCATAACCACTGGTGGAGCCTCTTTATCTGCCTATGATGAATACCGAAAAGTTGAATTAGAAGATGGTATATACAAAGTATCAGATCGAAGGATTGCCATGCGGCATCGGATGTCTATAGGTACCATTGTAAGCGATGCTTCTTTAAAGGTGAAGTATACTTCCGGTAAATACATAGGCACCGTGGAGGAATACTTTATTTCGCGGCTCAACCCCGGAGATGTATTTTGGTTTGCAGGCCGAAATTTAGAATTGGTAAGAATTAAGGGAATGGATGTTCAGGTGAGAAATACCAAAAAGAAGGCGAAAGCTGTCCCATCGTGGCAAGGAGGCAGAATGCCTTTATCATCGCAACTTTCTGTTATGCTCAGAAAGAAACTTCATGAGTTAACAAAGCCAACGGTGGAGGACCCCGAATTACAGTTTATTAAACCACTAATGGATTTGCAAAAAGAGCGCTCTCACTTACCTACTAAAAAAGAATTTCTAATTGAATATTTTAAGAGTGATGAGGGCTACCATGTGCTCATGTATCCCTTCGAAGGTCGTTTTGTTCATGAGGGAATGGCTGCTCTCATTGCTTTGCGATTGTCACGAATTACTCCGATATCACTAAGCATTGCCATGAATGATTACGGCTTTGAATTGCTCTCGGACCAAGAAATACCAATTTATGAAGCTATTGAAACGGATGTTTTAACCACTGATGATTTATGGAAAGATATTCAGGCCGGTATTAATTCTGTGGAGATGGGAAGAAGGCGATTCAGAGATATTGCTTCCATATCAGGATTGGTTTTTAAGGGTTATCCAGGAAATCAAATTAAAGACCGACACATACAGTCATCTTCACAGTTATTTTTTGATGTGTTCAACGATTATGAATCAGATAACTTATTGTTGCTTCAGGCCTATGAGGAAGTAATGGATTTTCAATTGGAAGAAGCTCGAATCAGACAGGCATTGGAAAGAATCAACAATCAAAAAATAGTGATTACTGAACCACAAAAACCAACGCCATTTGCGTTTCCCATTATGGTAGATCGATTGAGAGAAAAAGTGACCTCAGAAAAGTTAGAAGATAGAGTTAAGAAAATGCAGTTGCAGTTTTAAGTGTTAAGATCTTTTGGCTAACTCTTCTTTTAGCTTGCTATTGTTTTTTCCAATTGAAATTAAAATTGGAGCCATGCATGCAGGAATTACCATTAAACCAACAAATGCCATATTCCCTTTAATGAATACCAAATAGCCTGATGAAAGAAGTATAAATACAAATAATACTATAAAGCCTATACTGATGCCGGTATTAATCGATATTTTCTGTTTTATGTCCTCCGTTGGCATATTAGCCATTTCTTGATCTTTCACTCTCGTTTGTTTTATTGATTATTCTCAAATCTACTCTACAAGTTGCACATAGTCTATAAGATTCAAGGCCCAACAGTCATGTTTAATACTAATTAAGCTTGATTATCTCATAATATCCTACTAGCTTATAAGTTTAAATCACTCAATATTATGGCTTCAGAAAGAAAATTCCATCAGCAGAGCATCTCTGGCACACCCTCATTTAATTCTTTTTTGAAAGGATTCAATGCATATACCATTACTTGGTTTTTATTAACTACCGCAGCAACGGCAGCTTATGGGTATTATTTGCAGAGTGCTACATTAGAAAGTGTAGGTATTTTTACATGGGCAGCTACACTCACCGGTGAGTTTGTGCTGTTTGGCTTAGGTATCGGGGTGATTATATTATTCATTCATGATAAACGCCAAACGGAAAACCCGATTCAACGAATGTTTCCTGTTGTGATCTGGGGAAGAAAGATGCTGGTAAAAATGGGCCCATTGTTGCGCCAGTACCTGTTTTTAAACGATCAGGAGGAAACACCATACAATAGAATTACACGAAATTGGGTATACGAAACTGCCAACGGTGTAAGAAATACCATTGGATTCGGTAGCCAGATAGATATGGATAAGGTAGGAACCACCTTAATTATGCCAGCCACTTTTACCAACACAACTATTAAAACGGGTGAAGAAACAGGTAAAACGTATTCGAAGATTATCGGAAAGCATACTGGAGTTGAACCAGTGGAATTAAAGCACTTTGTGCATATCAGCGCTATGTCGTACGGAGCGCTATCATATCGAGCACATGCCGCCTTAAACAAGGGAGCGCAAATGGCTGGCATTTTTCATAATACTGGAGAAGGCTCTTTAGCCCCATGTCATGAATATGGTGGTGGAGATTTGATCTTTCAAATTGGAACAGCCAAATACGGCATTAGAGATGATGAAGGAAATATGGATGATAATCTTCTAAGGGAGATGGCGCAGCATCCACAAGTGAAAATGTTTGAAATAAAACTTGCTCAAGGTGCCAAGCCGGGTAAAGGAGGTATGCTTTTAAAAGAAAAAATAACAGAAGAAATTTCTAAAATCAGGAAAATACCAATGGGTAAAGATGCGTATGCTCCCGCCAGGCATAAAGAGTTTACCGATGTAGATGGATTATTTGATTTTATTGATCGGGTAAGAAATATAACTAAGAAACCTACTGGTATTAAAATGGTAATTGGACACACCTCTGAGATTGAGGCAGTGGCTGAAAAGATAAAAAAGGAGCCGGGTAGGGGACCTGACTACATTGTGATTGATGGTGGTGATGGTGGTACGGGAGCTGCGCCATATGTGCTCAGTAGTTATTCTGGTTTACCAATGAAACAAGCCTTGGCTGTGGCCGATTGGGCATTTAAACGTCATGGTGTTCGTGATAAGGTTGTGATTTTTGCGAGTGGTAAAATTGCTACACCAATTGAGATTGCTGTAGCTATGGCTTTGGGAGCGGATGCAGTTTATATGGCTCGAGGTTTTATGTTGGCATTAGGTTGCATCCAGGCATTGGAGTGCCATACAAATCATTGTCCGACAGGCATTGCCACACAAAATAGACGTTTAGAAAAGGCTTTAGATATTGAAGCAGCTGCTAAGCGTGTGGCTAAATATGCCGATTCACTATATAAAGAAACCCAAATGCTGGCAGAATCATGCGGTTATGAAACACCTAGCGATATCACGCCTGATGATATCATGGTGGTAACCTCACCGGGTCATTTAGATTACTTATCTGAATTACATGGTATATCGGCCTATGAAGCAAGTCTCGAACGTAAGAAAGCACGCGATAAGGGAATGACAGTAGGTGAAATGAAAATGCAGGAAGAAGAGCTGACTAATTAAGAAGTTTCTTTAGTCATATAGTAAAGGTCAAGGCCTTTGCCCCAAAAATCGTTTTTAATATACTCAAGTTTGAAATCGAACTTTTCAAAGAATTTATGAGCAAGCTGAGAAGTTCTTACAACCACACTGTGAACATTGGCTTGTTCGGCAATTTTATCGAGGCAAAAATTGACAATTTTTTGTCCCATACCTTTTCCCTGAGTATCCGGATGAAAAAATATCCATGTAATGTGGCCTGAATTTCTATCGTCAATTTTATAGCCACAGCAGCCTTTAACTTCACCATCACTTTCAATAACGTAATGATTGTCAGGCTCTTGTATTAAATAGTTTTCAAAATCTACCACTTCTTTAGGATCAAAATAAGTGGGTGTATTTAATTTGAAAATTGAAATGAGTTGATCGAAATCCTCGCTTTTATAAGGCCTGATATTACTTTTTGTATTTGTCATTTAATCCTGTTCCAGAAAGTATGTAAGGTTTAATTTTCTTTAATCTAGCTAATTTGGTTTGCTCCTGTTTAGCATCTTTAATGTAATCAGCAAATTCACGTTGTTTAGAGAGTGTAAACTTTTCAAAAGCTTTCTTTAAACTCTGATCGTCATTTAATGCTTCAACTAATAAGTCAGGAATAATCAACGGCTTTCTTTCCGGTTTTATTTCTTTGCCGGCTTTTTGATTTTTTATTGCCTCCATTACATAGCTCTTTACCAGTTCCTCATCAACTTCCGTGCTATTGGTAAAGCGCCATTGCCTCATGGCTTTTGTTTTACCATCCTGTGCATTTACCAGAACATTATGAGAATCTTTTAATAGTGCGCCCTGAAAGAACCATAAGCCAAAATAAGATTTAAAGGAGCTCATACCTACAATATTTTTACCGCCAATTGTGTAAACAGGCATGCCCCACTTTATTGTTTCTTTCAGGCCACAGGAAAGTAAAATTCCCCTCAATAACGTGAGTTCCTGTTGGTGCGCCCTATTTACTTTTAGGTATTCGTCAACATTCATGATCTCTAAATTTATAAAAATATAGCTTAGCTGACATAACGTTCAAATACTTGGGGTATTAAGAACATCTGCTCTCACAATTGTGTTGAGTAAGTAAGTTTCTAATACCAATCAAAACCGCTACTTTTGCGGCATATTTAAAAAGAACATGCAAGACATACAACTGAATACGATAGAGGAAGCGTTAGAAGACATTAAAAATGGAAAAGTAATCATTGTAGTAGACGATGAAGACCGCGAGAATGAAGGTGATTTTATTTGTGCTGCGGAATGTATTACGCCTGAGATAGTAAACTTTATGGCTACGCATGGTAGAGGCCTAATTTGTGTACCCTTAATTGAAAGCAGGTGTGAGGAGTTAGACCTGGAATTAATGGTAGGGAAAAATACAGCGGCCTTCGAAACTCCTTTTACTGTATCGGTTGATTTAATTGGACACGGCTGCACCACAGGTATTTCTGCGCATGACAGATTTAAGACCATTAAGGCTCTTGTAGACCCTGAAACTGACCCCAAAGAATTAGGTAAGCCTGGTCATATATTTCCGCTTAGAGCGAAGTCTGGTGGAGTTCTTAGAAGGGCAGGCCACACGGAGGCCGCTATCGATTTTGCCAGGCTTGCAGGATTTAGACCGGCTGGTGTATTGGTGGAGATTATGAATGAAGATGGTTCCATGGCAAGGTTGCCTGACTTAGTACATGTAGCTGAGAAATTCAACTTGAAGCTGGTAAGTATTCAGGACCTGATTAAGTACAGAGTAGAAAAAGAAAGCCTCATCACAAAAGAGGTTTCTGATGTGCACATGCCTACCGAGCATGGTGATTTTCAATTGCATGTATATCAGCAAAAAAATACAGGAGAAAATCATATTGCTTTGGTAAAAGGGGAGTGGGATGAAAACGAAACGGTCATGGTGCGAGTACACTCATCGTGTGTTACTGGTGATATTTTTGGCTCTTGCCGATGTGATTGTGGAGGCCAGCTACACGGTGCCATGGAAATGGTAGAAAAAGAGGGGAAAGGTGTAATCATTTACATGAATCAGGAAGGAAGAGGCATTGGCTTGGTAAATAAACTGAAGGCATATAAACTCCAGGAAGAAGGGCTTGATACTGTAGAAGCGAATCTTAAACTTGGTTTTGAGATGGATCAACGTGATTATGGTGTGGGAGCACAGATTCTTAGAGATATTGGAGTGAGAAAGATTAAATTGATTTCTAACAATCCTAAAAAGCGAGTAGGTTTAATTGGTTATGGGTTAGAAATTGTGGAGAACATCGGCATAGAGATTGCTCCTAATCAGCATAACCATAAATATCTCGAAACAAAGCGAGATAAAATGGGTCACCAAATCCTTAAAAAATAGTGTTAAAGAACGTATTGGTCTTCTGCTTTTTTATCTCAACTCTTGTGTCTGTTGGCCAGGAGTTTCCATCGCAGGTATGGCATGATGGTAAAATAGTTTCGATAGAAGGCGATACGTTAAGAGGCCAGATCAGGTATTCTCAGGAAACGGATATTGTAGAATATATTGCTGATGGCATGAGAACTGCCTTGGCGCTGACAGGCCGCAAACTGTTGTATTTCGAGATTTTTGATAAAACCGTTAGTAGGTATCGTGAGTTTTATGCCCTGCCGTACGCTTTAAATAACGATTATGAAGCTCCTATTCTATTTGAGGTAATTCATGAAGGCCGACCCATGAGCTTGTTAAGTAGGGAAAGAGTTGAATATAAAGTAGTGAATAATCCTTATGCCATTGCTGGTACATATAGTAGGCTTGAGTTGGTGTACACATATTATTTTCTCGATGCCAAAGATGGGATTAAGAGGTTTGGAGGCTCCAAACGAGATCTGGAATGGATATTTAAAAATAGAGAACAACAGATTAAAAAATTTATAAAGCAGAAAAGAATAAGAACGGATAGGAGGGGAGATTTATTAAAAGTAGTGTTGTACTATAACTCGTTATTCGAAGAAAAAAACGCATCCAATAAATAATGGCAAAACCACTGATACTTGTTTCCAATGATGATGGAATAACCTCAAGGGGAATTAGATTACTAGTTAATGTGATGAAAGAACTGGGGGAGGTAGTAGTAGTCGCTCCAGATGGCCCTCAAAGCGGCATGGGGCATGCTATAACTATAGGTAATACTTTGAGATTGGAACCTAATGATTTGTTTGGCGATGTGAAGGCCTATGAATGCAGCGGAACCCCTGCCGATTGCGTTAAAATTGCCAAGCATTTTGTATTAAAAGACAGAAAACCTGATTTAGTAGTAAGCGGTATTAATCATGGAAGTAATACCTCAATCAGTGTGTTGTATAGTGGAACCATGTCGGCTGCTATTGAAGCTTCGTTGGAAGGCTTGCCTGCCATAGGCTTTTCTTTATGCGATTACTCCTCAGATGCGGATTTATCTCACGTAAGTGAATATGTAAAACGCATTGCAAAAAATGTGTTAGATAAAGGCCTTACGAAAGGTGTAGCATTAAATGTGAACTTTCCTCCCAAGAGGAACGAATCTATTAGAGGAATTAAGATTTGCAGACAGGCAAATGCTACGTGGCAAGAGGATTTTGATCAAAGGCACGATCCCAATGGTCGCAGATATTTCTGGATGGCCGGTAACTTTGTAAATCACGACAAAGGTGAGGATAATGACGAATGGGCCATTGCTAACAACTATGTTTCAGTAGTGCCATGCCAATATGATATGACAGCCCATCATGCGATTTTACATTTGAATGAAGATTGGGACGATATCAGTTAAAACTGATATTTGACATACAAATTTATAAATGGGCTGCTTTGATTGGAGGTTAGTCCATAACCCGGAATAGTGTAGATGTCAATAAACTCTGCTTCATCTTTCTCGTTGATAAAGCGAACACCAGCTTCACCACCTAATAACAGATGGCCATTCTTAAACATTTTTTCTGAGCCTAGCACAAGTTCAAACCAATCGGCAGCAAAACCATCACGTTCAAAACTTTCGGTAAACGTAGGCCATAATTCGCTGGTAATCTCATAGCTTCCAGAATCGTTGAATTCAGATTGTGCATACCGTACCCCAATAAATAATCTATTAATCTGATCAAGCGGAACGAGATAGTTGACACCCGCCCGCCAATAACTTCCTTCGGAGGTATATTCGCCATTTTCAATGGCAGCATCTGGTTGTATTGTTGCAATACCAAAATGAAAATTAGGTTGAAACCTATTTTTAAACTGATATGCTAACCCAATTTCAAATTTTTGCTCAAATTCTGAAGGTAATGTTAAAAGCTTTCCATAATCAATATATATCTGAGGCCCACTCGTAATTTTTATTCTGGCAGTGTCGCTTTTAGGAAGCTTTTCTTTCTTGGCCTTGCTTTTATTCGCCTGCTCCTGTTCTGCAGCCTTAGTTAATTCAACTTTAGCAGTGTCAGTGGTGCTTTTGTTTTGGAGTTGGGCACTATCAGTGGCTTGTAATACTCTAACTGTTCTAATGCTATCTGGCTTTGCTAAACGCAAGCTATCCTGACTGTAACTAGCTAGAGGCAGCGCTAACAGCAGTAATGCCAGATTAAAAGTATGCTGTAAGTTCTGCTTCATTGCTTATACATGTACTATCTCCGCATACCAGTTTTACAGAATCGAATGTGAAATAATTCACTTCTAAATTGCTGGCGATTGCTCTCAATTGATTTTCTATGAACTCGTTACTTAGATTATAAGTGAAATCTAGGGTGTCAAGCCTTCCGTTGATAACCGTAAAAAAACGTACACTCGTGGAGTTGGAATTAATTGGAAATTGATGTTGAGTGGCGCTATCTGCGGAAAGTATTTGATCAATTCCCCCAGTACCAGATAATGAGGATAGAATTATTTTTCCCGAGTTTATCCTACTTCGAATTGATGATAGTCTTGTTTTTTGTTTGTTTAAGCTTGATTTCACATCATTTAATGAATCCTTTTCATCGCGCAATTCAGACCTGTTTTCGGCAGCATCTATTTCTGCAATTCTATCATCGATGACCTTGATATCTGCATTTATTTGGGCAATAGCTGTGTCTAATTCTTTAACGCTATCCTGATTAATAAACTTCACAGTCACAAAAGGCTCAATACCTTCTGCCTGTATTTCTTCTTCGGAGCAGCTTACAAAAGCCAAAAACCCCATGGTAGCAAGTAGTAATATGTGGCATAGCCATTTCATCGGGCGCAAAGGTAGTTGTTCAATACTTAAAGTTCTATGTTCTATGTTCAAAGTTTGTATTGACTTTGAACTTTAGACTTTGAATTTTTAAACTAATACGGATCAACGTCAAAAACTATTTTAGATGATTTCAGATCTTTTTCGTTAAGTATTTCATTTGAACAGTTCTGGATGATTTGTTTTACTTTATTAAGGTCAATGCTGCCTCTTTCAAGCTTTATAAGCAGTTCTACCAAATATTCATTTCTTATTTTATTAATCACCGGCTCTTGTGGGCCAAGCACCCTTTGGCTTCCAAGCTGTTCCTTTAGCAAGTTACTAAGTCTGTTAGCGGCCCTGTGCGATAGATTTTTGTCTTTATTTTTAATTCTAATACCTATTAGTCTCGTAAATGGAGGGTATCGGTGCATTTCCCTTTCTCGAATCTCTTCATCATAGAATTTTAAATAGTTGTTGCTGATGATGTCTTTTAAAATAGGTAACTCAACATTTCTGGCTTGTATAACTACTTTACCTTTTTTTTCTCTTCTGCCTGCTCTGCCGCTTACTTGTGTTGTTAATTGAAATGTTCTTTCGTACGCTCTGAAGTCAGGAAAGTGGAGCATTCTATCAATATCAAAAACACCCACTAAACTCACATGATCAAAATCCAGGCCTTTGGTCACCATTTGAGTGCCTACCAGAATGTCAATTTCCTGATTTTCAAAATCTGTGATAATACGTTCGTAACTGTTTTTGTTTCGGGTAGTATCTAAATCCATCCGCTGAATTTTAGCTTCAGGAATAAGTAGTTCCAGATCTTCTTCCAATTTTTCTGTGCCTACGCCTATGGTTTTTAACGATTTTGATCCGCAAGCTTCACACTCATTCGGCATCGGTTCGTGATAGCCACAATAATGGCAAATCAGCTGCTTTTTATATTGGTGATAGGTAAGGCTCACTGCGCAATTCGTGCATTTTGGAATGTTAGCACATTGCTCACAACTTATGTATGGTGAATAACCCCTACGATTTTGGAATATGATAGCCTGCTCCTTCTTTTCTAAAATTTCATTTAAATGATTTATCAATAAGGAAGAGAATTCGCCTTTTAAGGTTTTCTTTTTTCCTTCACGCAGCATATCGGCTATTTCAAAAGATGGAAGCTGAGCTTCGCCATATCTTCGGTTGAGCTCTATTAGTCCATATTTTTTTTCTTTAGCCTGAAAGTAAGATTCTAATGATGGTGTAGCTGACCCTAACAGAACCTTGGCATGATGCTGCTTGGCCATAAAAAGTGCCACATCTCGTGCATTGTACCGTGGTGCAGGGTCGTATTGCTTGTAAGATGATTCATGTTCTTCATCCACGATAATCATCCCTAAATTATCGAATGGTAAAAAGATAGAGGATCGAACACCAAGCACTAATTGATATCGCCCTGATAAAACACCATTCCAAACTTCAACGCGCTCATTATCAGAGAATTTCGAATGATAAATACCCACTTTATTGCCAAAAACCTTCTTTAGTCGGATAACGATTTGGGTGGTGAGAGCAATTTCAGGCAATAAGTACAGTACTTGCGATTCTGACTCCAACGCATCTTTAATCAGGCTGATGTAAATCTCTGTTTTACCACTACCTGTTATACCATGTAGTAACGCAGTGTCCTTAGTTTTAAAACTGTCAAGAATTTCATTTTTAGCATGCTGCTGGTTCTCAGTTAACTTTATTTCGGTTAATGGGGAATTATCATCTTCAAATCTGGAAATGGTTATTTCAAATTCTTCGAGAATATTATTTCTTATCAACGTTTTGAGTGATGAAGCGGATAATTCTGCTGTTTGAAGCAAACTTTTTTCAATGCCTTTACTATTCAATTCTGGCTGTTTATAAATGGGCATGTGCTGCAAATAGGCCAGCAGTAATTCTTCCTGTTTCGGTTGAGACTCAAGTTGTTTAAAAAGACTTTCCAATACCTTTTTATCCTCATATTCTGACTTTAATCGAATTCTTCTTTGCTTCTTGGGCTTGTACTTCTCTTTTATTTCTTCATAAATAATCACCGCGTCTTTTTGAACCAAAGATTTGATAATTGAAAAACTGTTTTTGATTTGAAGTGCCTTACCAATTTCACTATAAGTCAATGATTCATTTTTCTCCAGGATTTCTATGAGCAATAGTTCATTATCAGAGAAATCGAAATCAGAATCATAAAGATCAAAATCAGGGTAGAGCTGAACTCTGGATTCACTACTAAGTTTTAAACCTGAGGGAATTGCCACATTCATCACCTCTCCCAAGGTGCACATGTAGTAATCAGCAATCCATTGAAATAATTTTATTTGCGGAGGGTGAATAATGGGCTCCTGATCCAGAATATCTAATAATGATTTCGCCTCATATTTTTGGGGTGGCGTGGTGTGAATGGCGCCAATAATACCTGTCATTATTTTTCTGGAGCCAAACTGCACAATCACTCTACAACCAACCTGTAGGTAATCATTAAAATCGGCCGGACTTCTATAAGTAAACATTTTGGGAATAGGTACTGGCAGAATTACATCTACAAAGTATGTTTCCCGGCCTGTCTCAGAAGGGTTATTTAATTCTAATTGGCTCAATGCTTACTTCAATTGTTTTAAAGCTGATTCAACATCCGTAACTGGCAATTTACAAGTCTTATTATAACAAACGAAGATAGTGGTTTGTCCATTTTTCAGGCTCTTACCTTTTAGTAAAGGGAGCTCACTCTCCTGTTTGCTTCCCAATAATACTTTGTTGGGTAAGTATCGACTCGCAATATCTTCTCTAAACTTTTCTGCTTCATTACCGACAATTACAATTTCAGCGGTTTGGTAGGCAAACATAGAATTTAACGAACACCAATTGTAAGTATATGCAGGCTCTTCTACGCATAATTTTGCTACTGCAGATGCCATGGAATGGGCTCTTGATTTGTAAGTATCGTTGTCCAAGATGATTCCCAACACATAAAGGTTTCTGGCCATTTGAGAGTTTGAAGAAGGTATTACATTATCAAAAACTTCCTTCTTTCTGGCAATTAATTTTTCGGATTGGTTATCCGTAAAATGGTAGAAGTTTTCATCTGAATCATAAAAATTAGTATTTATATATTCCATGAGTATTTTAGCTTCTTGAATCCATACTTCATCAAAAGTTGATTGATATAACGCTACAAATGCATCAATCACAAAGGCATAGTCTTCCAAGTACCCGTCAATGCTGGCCTTATCATTTTTGAATGATCGAAACAGTTTGCCATCTTCTATCATAGAATTTTTAATGAATTGTCCATTACTAACGGCCAATTCCAAAAATGTGTCATCACCAAAAGCGTCATAGGCGTCACATAGACCTTTAATCGACATTCCGTTCCAGCCCGATAATACCTTATCATCCAAACCAGGTCGTACTCTTTTGCTTCTTGCTGCTAATAATAGCTCATTACCTTCATTTACAATTTGATTTAACGCTTCGATAGTAACGCCTTCTTTCTGAGCGAACTGTTCGTCACTGGCAGTCATATGCAGAATGTTGTTTCCATGCTCCCAATTGCCTGTATCTGTTACATTGTAATACTTCGAAAGCAATCCTGAATTTTTTCCTACCACATCATCAAACTCAGCCTTAGTCCAGACATAAAACTTACCTTCTACACCTTCACTGTCAGCATCAAGCGCAGAATAGAAACCTCCATTGCCTTCCGCCATTTCACGCTGCAGCCATTCTACCGTTTGTTCAACCACTTTTTTATACAAAGGTTTTTTTGTGAGTTTATAGGCATTAGAATAAAGGCTAAGCAACTGGCCATTATCGTAAAGCATTTTTTCAAAGTGTGGCACCAGCCAGTCGGCATCTACTGAGTATCGTGCAAAACCACCACTCGCTTGGTCATAAATACCACCTTTGGCTATTTCATCCAATGTGAGAATTAATTGATCGAGTGCTGCCTTATCATTGGTGTAATGATAATACTCTAGTAATAACTGCCAATTCCCGGGCATTGGAAATTTTGGTGCACGATCGAACCCCCCTCTCTTTTTGTCAAACCGTTTTAATAATTTTTGATAGAGACTGTCTACCTGTTCTTTGGAGAAACCATTTTCATTGGAGGTAAGGTTGTATTTTATCAATTCACTGGTAGAGAGTGCATCAGTTAGTTGGTCTGCGGAAGCATCTATTTCCTTTCTTTTGGTTGCGAATGCTTGTGCCACATTTTGTAAAAGTTGTGCCCAACCTTGGGGTGGAAAATAGGTGCCCCCATAAAATGGTTTTTGATCGGGTGTGAGAAAAACATTCAAGGGCCAACCACCGTTTTGTCCCATCGCCTGCACGGCATCCATATAAATTTGATCTACATCCGGCCGCTCTTCTCTATCTACTTTAATGTTAATAAAGTGCTTATTCATAAGGGCGGCAATAGAATCATTTTCAAACGACTCTCTTTCCATCACATGGCACCAATGGCATGATGAATAACCAATACTTACTAAAATTGGTTTATCTTCTGCCTTCGCTTTTTTTAATGCTTCTTCTCCCCACGGATACCATTCCACAGGATTATAGGCGTGCTGCAATAAATAAGGACTGGATGAATTTATAAGGTGATTGGCTTTGGAATTTTTACTCATAGAGGGCTCTTGTTCTTGTTTACAACCAAAAAACTGTGATAAGGTAACAAGAATGATGAGTTTTTTGATCATCAAGTAAAACTAGGAAGTATCTATTAGATAGAAGGTTAAAGTGAAATAAAATAATCTTTGGGAATTATTCTATTTCACTTTTGTATTGATCAATTTTCCAGATTTAAATGGTAAGCATCAGGTGATTGAAATATGGTTGATCTGTTATCTAATTATTACTGGTATGCGCATTAGTAATATCTTTAAACTTAAGCATATCAATAACTTTGTTTGAAGCACCAAGATAATAACCAGACTCAGCACAAAATGATTTAGGATTTTTAAAGGTTCCAAAAATCATGTCAATGATTGGTAAATCAGTATAATTATATCCGTGTATTCCTTTAGCATGATGTAAGGAATGGCTTTCAGGCCTTTGTATAATATAACCCAGCCATTGGGGCGTATTAATATTTGCGTGTTGAAATACGCCCATAAAAGTTATGCTGAGTAAAATAATAGTGATAGCTTGTGGCGATAAGCCCATCAACAATGTAAAACTTAGTGAACTTACTAATGAAAGGCCAATCATATCATTGAAGCTAAACATGAATGCACTTGGTACGTCAAGGCGTTCGGCACTGTGATGCAACTGATGCGAAACTCTGAATAGAAAGTTTGATTTATGCATCGATAAATGCCAGCCGTATTGAATTAATTCAAATAGTATAATTCCAGATATCACTTGGCTCCCAACACTCCAATGACTTAAATTAAAAAGCTGGTAAGATGCTAAATATCCATCCCAAAGAATTGGAACGTATGTTGTAAATAAGATGTAAACAAGAAAGAAGGTGAGGCCTCGTATTTTCCAATACTTAATGCTTGGTAATTCCCTCGCTGGTAGAAGCGTTTCCCATATAAAAAGTGCACCTAAAATTAAATAGACAATAAAAGATACAGGGTCCATGAGTACCTCTATTGGAGATGGTAGTTGTGAGATAATTTCATTCATAATGTTGTTATTTTATTTTAAACAGACTAGTTGGTACAAATATAAAATTATTCTTTATTGTACCAACTAGTCTGTTTAAATTTTTATATTAGTGTATGCCAAAAGATGGAACACCAACAAGGGAGAAAATTTTAGCCGAAAGCCGTGCACTGGTACTTCAAAACGGTTTTTCGGGAACAAGTATTGATCAAATTTTAGAAAAGACGGGTATTACAAAAGGAGCCTTTTTTTATCACTTTAAAAATAAGAATGTATTAGCTCAGGCACTCATAGAAGATTTTGCGAGGGAGGATAGAGAAAACAAAGCTGCTGCACTGGAGCATTCAAAACCATATATTAATAACCCAAAGGAGAGGTTGCTGGCCTTTATTCAGTTGTTTATTGATATGATGTCCGGATTAGAAGAGCCTTATCCCGGATGTCTTTACATATCCTATACGTATGAGCCAAATCAGTTTGATGAAGAAGCTAAAAAAGTCATTAAAGATATCATTCTTGAATGGCGCGAAACACTTGAAATGTTATTAAATGATGTGCATAAAACTTTGGAAGCCAAACCAACAGTGGATATTAAATCACTGGCTGATAATTTTAATGTGATTTTTGAGGGAGCCTTTGTTGTTTCCAGGGCACTGGAAGATAATGAGTTAATTGCGGATCAATTAAAGCATTACAAAAACTACATTAAATTGCTAATTCAATCTGAATTTAGAATTTGAGTCTCCAATAAGTCTACTTCGCTTGAGAAGTCAACCTCGGATGGTAAACCTTTAATCTTTTGGAGGGTGTTTTTTAAGAATTTCTGATGCTTATCGGAGTTAGGATTAAAGGGCTTGTGGTCAATGGCTCGTTTTATTTTCGCCCATTCGTTAATAAATTCTATGGTGTTTTTGTCGAAGTTGCACTCAGCAAATTTATTCCAGATATAATCAGTGGCTTCCTCCGTTGGGTGTAGCATATCGGATTTATAAAATCGGTAATCACGAAGATCATCTAATTGTATCTCGTAAGAAGGAAAGTAAGTAATATCATCATACTCTTCTTGTAATGAATGACATGCCGTCCTTAAAGCTGATTTGCTTACGCTGTTAAGCTCTAATGTATCTTTAATATGCCTCACAGGGGAAACAGTAAGCATAAATCTTAAATCAGGATTAAAGGCTTTTAATTGCATATAAGTCACTTTGAATTGATTACAGATTGCTTCATGCGAAAGCAGCTCTTTATTAAACTCTTTCGCAGGTACTTTATGACAGTTAGCAACTATCGTATTATTATCTATTCTTCTGTAAACAAAAGCCGTCCCGAATGTAATAATGATAACCTTTGCAGATTTTAAAAATTGGTGGGTTTTGGAAATACTTTCCTCTATACTTTCCTCTAAATCTCCCTGATGTAAGGATGAGAAAGAAGAATGGAAATCATAATTAGCATGTAAACCATCATTAGTTAAATATGAATCAGCCTCAGGTAAATTCTGACTGACGGCTGTATTTAGTAGTTTGAAAATACTAATCGGATTATAGACCGTTCCAAATGGATTACTAAGTACTTGAAATTTATTTTCTTCAAGCTTTTCACCTATGTTATCTGAAAAACATGACCCAATCGTTAGGATAGGAGTAGATAAAGTTATCTTATCCTTTGAAGGAGTAATATTTAGCTCAGTTCGGAACACCGTCTATTTGAAATGATAAAGGAAAATAAGGGATGCAGTAAAAGCATTTTTAGGATTATCTTTTATCTCTAAGGTTATATCTAACTGAGCCTTGGTAATTCCTCTTAAGTCAATTAGTGAGGCTAGCTGTGCTTTTAGCCTTACTTCACTATCCACTTTTACCGCCTGATTAAATTTCATTTTCTCAATACCGTAATTAATCATCATTTTGGTATTTCTAATGTCCGCAATCTGCTCCCATAAATGTGGCGTAACTGAGAGCGTAAGATACCCATGTGCTATGGTGCTACCAAATTGACTTTGCTTGGCTCTTTCAGGGTCTGTATGTATCCATTGATGGTCTAATGTAGCATCAGCAAATTTATTTATTTGCTCTTGAGTAATTTTAATGTAATTGGAAACGCCCATTTCTTTTCCAACCCACTGTTCAAATTCTTTGTGGTTATTGATAATGATCATCGACTCGTTTTTCTTGTGAAACTAATGTGTTGATCAACTTGTTACAAGTTTTTCTAAACAATTCCTTTCTAAAAGGATTACCCTTACAAGTAAATTATTCAACCTAAATTATAAAAACTAATTATGAGTTCAGTAAAAGCATTTGGTGCCGCAAGCAGTGAATCAGACCTTGCACAACTTTCTATAGATCGAAGAGATGTTCAACCCAATGATGTAAAAATCGACATATTATACTGTGGTGTGTGCCATAGCGATATACATACAGTGCATAACGATTGGGGCGGAACAAAATACCCTTCTGTTCCCGGGCATGAAATTATTGGTAGAGTTACCGAAGTTGGTAATAAGGTAAGTAACTACAAAGTAGGTGATTTAGTAGGAGTTGGTTGTTTGGTTGATAGTTGTCGCACATGTGCTTCTTGTCAGGAAGATTTAGAACAATACTGTGAAAATGGTATGGTACCTACCTACAATGGGGCGGATAAGCATCTTGGAGGTCATACATTTGGAGGTTACTCTGAGACAATTGTTGTTGACAAGGACTTTGTATTGAAAGTACCTGAGAATATAGATCCCAAGGCAGCGGCACCGTTATTATGTGCAGGAATTACCACTTGGTCGCCATTGAGGCATTGGAATGTAAAAAAAGGAGATAAAGTAGGCGTTATAGGTCTTGGCGGTTTAGGCCATATGGGAGTGAAGTTTGCCAATGCGTTAGGAGCTCGTGTAGTAATGATTACTTCCTCTGAATCAAAAAGAGAAACGGCTAAAGAGCTAGGTGCACATGATGTGTTAATTTCTAAAAATTCAGATGAGATGAAAAAACACGCAAACTCATTTGATTTTCTTTTGAATACTATTCCTGTTAAACATGATCTAAATCCTTATGTAGGGTTGTTAAAGCGCGATGCTACTATGTGCATGGTTGGGGCTATAGAGCCATTAGAACCGATGCATGGCGGATTAGTGATTCTAAAACGTAGAAATATTGCCGGCTCTTTGATTGGTGGTATTAAGGAAACCCAAGAAATGTTAGACTTCTGCGGTGAGCATAATATCGTTTGTGATATTGAAATGATCAATATGCAAGATATCAATGAGGCTTATGAGCGAGTAATGAAAGCGGATGTGAAGTACCGATTTGTGATAGACATGAAATCGTTGAAGGAATAAAAAAAGCCCCTTCTAGGGGCTTTTTCAGTTAAATATAAATATTTACAATTTCTTAAATACCTGCAGTCACATTCAGTACAAAAGTCAAAGTCACTTCAAAATTGGCAGGTACTTTGTCAACACTGGCTGACATATCAATAGTTATTTCTTCATCCGCTAAAATTTTAGCCTTTATCGCAGAAATTGCAGTTGCATCGAGTGCATCTTTTAATTCTTGAGGCTGGGCAAATGCATCAGCAACGTTAAATGAACTTATATTAACACTTACTTCAGGGTTCGTACCTACAAATGTTAATGAAGCATTCTCTATTGTAATATCACCAACTGCTGCATCGCCAGTATAACTAGTGATTTCAAATATGAAACTTTGAATGGTCACATCTTTAAGAGTAAATCCTGCTAATGATGCATCAAAGTCTCTTACAGCACTGAATTCAGTGGGACTATTTTCATCAAGATCTACCAAAATAGACTCATCAACAGTGATTGTTTCATTTTGGTCAAGAGCCTCTTTCACATCATCTTCGCTACAAGACATTGCGAATACTGCTAATAGAATAAATAATAATTTAAATTTCATTTTTCTAGATTTAATTGAATACTATTCAAATATACCCATTTTAAATGAATAGTAACCCCACCAAACTGGGTGAAGAAATTTATAGCAATTGCATTCCATGCTCGGCTGGCTTTAGGTAGATTTGAAATGTATGCAGCAACCTTTCCTTATTTATCGCTCTTCGGCCGGTTCTGGTAAAACCTATACACTTGCTAAGTCTTATTTAAAGCTGGCACTTGTCGGTAAGAATAGGTTTCGAAGAATATTGGGAGTTACCTTCACGAATAAGGCTACCGAAGAGATGAAGCAGCGCATCATCAAATTCTTAACGTTGCTAAAAGAAGGGAAGGAGCCAACACTAGCCAAAGAACTTTCAGGTGAACTAGGGATTGATGAGACTATCCTAAAACAAAGAGCCGCTGATGTGCTTTCAGAAATTCTACACAACTACAGTCGTTTTTCGGTAGTTACCATTGATAGTTTCTTTCATCAAGTGATTAGGTCATTCGCCAGAGAAATGGGTCTGCAAGGTACGTTTACAATTGATCTGGATACTGATAAAGTGATGCAGGAGGTAATTGACCGAATGTTATCTGAAATTGGTGATGAAGAACATAAAGAAATTAAAAGCTGGCTTACACAATTTGCCGAAGAGAAAGTGGAAGAGGGTACAAGCTGGGATTTCCGAAAAGATATAAGCAAACTGGCTAAAGAAGTTTTAAAGGATGACTTTAAAGGGTTCTCAGAAAAGATAAATGAAGCCGCAAATTCACCCGAACAGTTGAGTGAGATTAAGAAGCAGTTGGACCATGTACAGTTAAACTTTGAGAAAGAACTTGCTGATATTGGAAAACGGGCTTTAAATATTATTGAGGAAAACGGCCTGACCCCAGAAAGTTTCAAAGGTAGAAGTAAAAGTGTTGCCAAACTTTTCTTAAAAGTTCAGGGTCAAGATTATGGTATAACAGCTACCAATAGAAAAGCAATTGATGATATTAGCCAATGGGTTGGGAAAGCTGATGATCAGTCTTTACTACCTATGGTTGAGAATCAGCTCATGCCACTTCATAATGAAATTATTGATTATTTCGACACCAACTTCATCGAATATCAATCTGCTATTGAAGTTAAAAGATACTTCTACACTTTCGGGATTTTAAGTTATATCAATCGCTACTTGCAGATTTATAGGG
Organism: Fulvivirga lutea; assembly: GCF_017068455.1. Classification (NCBI taxonomy): domain Bacteria; kingdom Pseudomonadati; phylum Bacteroidota; class Cytophagia; order Cytophagales; family Fulvivirgaceae; genus Fulvivirga; species Fulvivirga lutea. The sequence goes on along the minus strand of NZ_CP070608.1, from coordinate 3,547,490 downwards.
ATGAGAATGAAGTTATGCTCATTTCAGATTTGCCCGATTTTCTCAATAAAATCATCTCTGATAGTGATACTCCTTTCATCTATGAAAAGGTGGGCTCTCGATTCGATCACTATTTGATTGATGAATTTCAAGATACTTCTTCGTATCAGTGGAATAACTTCAAACCATTGGTAAAGAACGCTACCGATCAGGGACAGTTCTGCATGGTGGTGGGTGATGCCAAGCAATCAATCTACCGTTTTCGTGGTGGTGATTGGAAGCTATTACAACATCAGGTGAAGTATGACATTGGTGAGGTGATGACCAATGAGCAGAACCTGGATACCAACTGGCGTAGCTCAGCAAATATCATTGATTTCAATAACGACATATTCGAGCGACTAAAGCCATTGATGCAAAAGAATTATATCACGAATGCATCTCAGGAGATTGATCAGCTTATGAATGAAGTGTTGTCCAGTTTCAATGAATCGTTCCAAAAACTTCCTGCTCATAAGCCAAAAGATCATGGTCTGGTGGAATTGAGCTTTTTGGAATTAGAAAAGGATACTGAGGAGAAGTACAGAGACTTGGCCATTGAATATACCATTTCAAAAGTAGAGCAACTTCAGCAAGCGGGCTATGCATTGAGAGATATTGCCATCCTTACCCGAACTTCCAGAGAAGGAAAGGATGTTGCCAGGGCTTTTATAGAACGCAGTAATTCCGAATTAGCCAAGCCCCATCTGAAATACGATGTGGTGAGTAAAGAGGCATTGTTTCTTACTGCAAGTCACGTGGTGCAATTTATTATTTCAGTGATCAAATGGCTGCATGATGAAAAGAATGCCATTGAATTAGCGCACTGGTACAGTACCTACCAGAAATATGTGGTGGGTAATCATGAGAATGAAAGCGAGCTTTATTTGCAGCTTGCAAACTGGGATAAAAATGTGCCTGATGAGTTTGTCAAGAACAGGCATCAGCTTAAATCACTGCCACTATATGAATTGGTAGAAGAACTTTGCAGAATCTTCAGCTTGTCGAAGATCAAGGAGGAGTATACCTACCTACAAGGATTTCAGGATGCCGTATTGGAGTACAGCAAAAATGAACGTGGTGATATTGCCTCGTTTTTAGTATGGTGGGAGGATATTCGAAAAACACGCTCAATCATTATTTCTGATGATAACAATGCTGCTAAAATTCTAACCATTCATAAATCGAAAGGACTGGAATTTCCCGTGGTAATCATTCCATTTTTGAATTGGTCGCTTGATGTTCAGAATTATAGTATCGATAATATACTTTGGTGCGAGTCGGTAGATAAGGCTCCTTTCAATCAAATGCCGATGGTTCCTTTGAAGTATACTTCGGCCTTAGAAAAGACCTATTGGGCTAATGATTACCATAGAGAAAAGCTGAAAAATCTGTTAGATAACTTGAACATCCTCTATGTAGCGATGACTCGTCCGGAGGTTGCGCTCTATATGGCAAGTCCATTACCCACAAAGGACGCGCTTAACAAGATCAATGACCTGATGCTGAAATTAATTAAATCGGAATCAGGGTGGAATGAAGAAAATAATACCTATACCCTTGGTAAACTTCCTGCTCCTATCAAAAAGGAAATAACCAACGCTGAGGTTCAGCTGAATGATTATACCTCACACAACTGGCGTAGTAAAGTGCATTTGCAGATGCGTGACGCAGCTGCTCAAAAAGAGGATCAGTTTGATGATGCCAAAGCTTTTGGCATCAAAATGCACGATATGCTAAGTCAGATTCATTATGAAAATGATCTCAAAAAGTTTGAGAATAATGATCACGCAGCCGATTTAGCAAAGACAGTTCAAACACTATCAGACTATTTCAGCGAAAGCTGGCAAGTAAAAACCGAAGTCCCTGTGCTACTTCCCAATGGAGAGCAAAGACGCATCGATCGAATGAATACTAATGAGAAGGAGGTAGTGCTGATTGATTATAAAACAGGAACACCAAGAGATAAAGATAAATCACAAATGAAAGAATATATGTGGATCATCGGGCAGATGGTGGCATTACCGGTAAGAGGTATGTTGCTGTACCTGGAAGATCAGCATATTATAAATGTGGAGGATGGTAGTTGACAATAAACAATTAACAATTAGCAATTAACAAGTAACCAACAATCAACAACCATTAACCAATAACTAACAACCAGAAACCAGAAAACCTTGACAAAACACAAGACATTCATAGCGGAGATTGCTGAAAAGGTGAAAGCTGAAAATGAGGCTTTGGAAGATGTCATTGTCATTTTTCCGAACCGCAGGGCCGGGTTATTCTTTCGTAAGGAGCTAGCGAAACTCATCGATCAGCCGGTATTTATGCCTGAAGTATTTAGTCTGGAAGACTACCTAATGCAATACAGCGATCTTGAAAAGATCGAAACTCTGGAAGCGATATTTGAGCTTTATGAGGTGTATAAAGAGGTTCAGAATAAGAATGAGACTTTCGATCGGTTTTTCTTCTGGGGTGAAATGATCCTTCGTGATTTTGAGGAGATCGACCAGTACATGGTGGATACAAAACATCTCTTTACAGGCATTAAAACACAAAAAGAGCTCGATGAAGCTTTTTACTTTTTAGATGAAGAGGATAAAGCCATTATCCAATCGTTCTGGAGTAGCTTTTTGCCTGATACCACACAAACACAAAAGCTCTTTCTTGAAACGTGGAGAATACTATTGCCATTGTACGAAGGCTTTAAGCAAAGACTCAGACAACAGGGTAGAGGCTTTGGCGGGATGATCTATCGGGATATTGCTGAAAGACTCGAGGAGGAAAAAATCAAAACAAATTATAAGGTCTACTTTGCAGGTTTCAACGCTCTGACAAAAACGGAAGAAGTTATTTTCAAATATTTCGTTCGAGAGTGTAATGCCGAAATTGTCTGGGATGTTGATGCCTATTATTTCAGTTCACCACAGCAGGAGGCAGGCACGTTTTTAAGAGCCTATGCAAAGGACACCTTGCTGGGCAGATCCTTCCCAAAAGAAGCGCCTGAGTTGATTGCTTCAGAAAAGCAGATGACAGCCACAGGCGTGTCACTAGAAGTAGGACAAGCCAAGGCATTGGGTGAGGAGCTGGCAAGAATAGCTAAGGAACCAGATTTTGATCCCAGTAAAACGGTGGTGGTGCTGCCGCAGGAACATATGATGTTTCCGGTACTGCACAGCATCCCAGATGAGATTGAAAAAGTAAACATTACGATGGGCTATCCTCTGAAGGATACTTCCGTTTATAGTTTGTTGGAAAGTGCGCTGGACTTGCAGCGACTAAGAAAGGAAAGTCAAATCAAAGGAGTGAGCTTCTATCACAGACCTGTGCAGGAGCTGTTGTTGCACCCATTGCTCCACTCTCTGGAGGAAGAAAAGGCATTAGAGCTACTCGGAGAAATCAAAGGCAAGAATAGAATCATGCTACCAGCGGAGAATTTTGATTTTCAAGATCCACTGCTACAGCAAATATTTCAAAAAGCTGATAACCCACTGGAATACCTCATTACGATTTTAAAAGGATTGTATGACTCCTGGCAGGAGAAGGATCGAGAGCTGGAAGTAGAGTTTGTGAGTAGGTTTTATGAGCAAATGCAGCAGCTTGAGCGCATGATTGGTGATAAAGCAGAAACTTTGAATTATGAATTCTTTACAGCACTTTTCAAGCGACTAGCCAGAAGTTTTAAAGTACCATTTACTGGTGAGCCATTAGATGGATTACAGGTGATGGGAATATTGGAGACACGTAACCTCGATTTTGAGCGAGTGTATGTGTTGAATATGAACGAAGGCAGCTGGCCTGCTCAGCCAAGACGAGGTTCATTTGTGCCTTACAATATTCGTAAAGCTTTTGATCTTCCAGTGTTTGAGAATAATGACGCCATGTATGCCTATCTGTTTTACAGATTACTACAACGCGTGAATGAGGTGCATTTCTATTACAACACTGTTTCTGAGTTTAATATCAATGGTGAGATCAGTCGTTTTGTACGACAGTTGGAAGTAGAATCTAATCACACTATTGAGCGCAAGCTATTATCCAATCCTGTTAAAACGCAGACTCTGCAGGACATTACCATTCACAAAACACCGGAGGTGCTGAAGCGAATGGAGCGGTTTACTTCACTCAACAAAGAAGAGAAGCCACCGAGGATTACACCTTCTGCTTTGATTGCCTACCTCACTTGCCGACTTAAATTTTACTTTAAGTATGTAGCCAAGCTGTATGAAGCTGATGAGGTACAGGAAGAAATGGATGCCGCCATTTTTGGTAATATCCTCCATAATACGATGGAAATCCTGTACAAGGATTTTAAGAAAAGAGAAAAGAGAGATGTGGTTCAGGAAACGGATTTTCTCGCTTTAGAAGGTGGGGTAGAAGGAGCCTTGAAGCAGGCATTTAAAAAACACTATCATGTAAAAGAAAAAGAGGAATTTAAACTGGAAGGCCGTACGCTGATTGCTGAGGAGATATTGAAGAAGTTTGCGTATCAGATATTGAAGCATGATAAACAATACGCACCTTTTAAAATTCTTGGATTAGAAGCCAGTACAGAGGAGGGCTACTATTTGGAGCTGCCAGTAATCTGTGGTGAGCAATTGGTAGATGTGCGTATTAAAGGAATTATTGACCGTATTGACCTTAAGGATGGCAAGGTGCGTGTGATTGATTATAAAACGGGTAAGGATGAAAAGGAATATGTTTCCATTGACGACCTGAAAAACCGAGATAAGATTTTAAAGAATAAGACCGCTCTGCAGGTATTCTATTACAGCTATCTGTATTGGAAGAAATTTGGTAATGAGCATGTGATAGAGCCGGGCATCTTCAATAGCAAAGACCTGTTTAATAAAGACTTTGACTGGCGCGTAAACCAGCGTGAACCACGCAAACAAGGCGTTCCCTTGAGCGACTTCCGTCCATTAGCGCAGGAGTATGAAGATTTTTTGTTAGAAACCCTTACAGAAATCTACAGTACCGAAGTACCCTTTGATCAGGTAGAAGATGAGAAAGTTTGTGAGTACTGTCCGTATGTTGGGATTTGTGGGAGGGGGTGACGGTTCTCAGCTATACGCAGGCTAGAATTTTTACCACTCAACTTACTACGAAGAACTGATCTTTAAATTTACCACTTCCTTGTCCTACGAAGCAAGAAACCCCTGCTTTCGCATAGGTGATGTTGTGTGTTCGGCTTTCTTGTCTGTCATTGTAATTGGTACTTTTCAATCGCTTGTTTATAAGTTGACTCAGCACTATCCTGAAACCTTGTCTTGTTTTTTAAAAAGTCATTGAACTTGCCATAAATGTTTTTGTAAATGATATTATGCGCAGGATTTTGAAGTAGTTGATCTTTATACTCGTCCATTTCAAATTCACCTGTTGATGCAAATTTCAGCAAATCCAATAAATGTTCTTTGTTGATTTGGTCAAGGTCTGTCCAAATATCTTGTGTTGTGTCAAGTCGATATAAACCCTTATTATTTTCAATCTTTAAGTATTTCATAAGTTTGAGTTTTACGTTCAGTGTAAGCATCTTCACCAGCTTCTAAACAGTTAAGAATTGCTTCATAATTTTTAATTTTTGTTCCGTCAGTACAAGTCAATTCTTTATCCGATGGATAACCTGTAAATATGCGATAGACAAATTCTCCGTCTTCAAGGTTTTTATGAGTGATTGCAACAAAATTTGGTTTTATTGATGCCCCAACAGTGCTATTGTGTGTAACTACTACAACTGGCATTAGTTGTGCCATATCCTTAATTAGACAATTTATTTCTTTTCTTAGAAATAAATTGTCAAAAGAAGATTCAGGCTCATCAATTAGCAGAATATCATATTTGGTAGCGTCCTTTATTTCGTGGATTAAGTTAAATTCAGAACGCTCACCACCTGACACTTTAAATCCGTCCTTATTTAAAGTAACGGATTCAATTTTTACGAAGAACTTGTAGAGATTTGCATCTTCAACACCTGTCTCTCTTAGTTTTTGAATATAGGAATATGGCTCATTATACTTACTAAGTGCTGTGCTATATATTTTTTTGTCTCGACCAATTTTTTGCAAATCTGAAGCACTTTCAAGTGGCTTTGCGGTTGTAATTATTGAAAATTTACCTAATTCTTCTCGATGTATATTTCTTGGTTTTTTAAGCTCAGAAACTACTTGATTGAATTTTGCCACTTTCATTTCATCCGTTGCGATTTTATAAAAATCAACATTTTCAATGAAAGTGCTAGTGGTTTTAACTCTCAATTCACGTTGAACATCGTTAATGATTGAGTTCAACCATTTTTTTTGTTCGCTCTCAACTTTTGAAATTACAGCTTTTTGGATTAGCTCATTCAATAGCCCTTTCAGGTTTTCTTGCGAGATGTATTTGGCTATTATGTCTTGATACTCGTTGTTTTCAATAAGTGTCGTTACAGATTCAATAAGCTTATCAAGATTTTTGAAATCTTCTAATGAAAATAATTCTTCACTAAATAACAAGCATTTCGAGTATAAGTCTTTTTTCTCACTCTCAGTTGCAAATTTTTTAAGTGACTCTAAATAGCTTTCTATACTCAGCAAGTTTTGTTTAAGGTCAATTTGAACAACATCTTCAACAACCGATTTAAACTCAGTTAAATAATTGTTATTCACAATACTTAGTTTAGTGTCGTTTGTCCTATTAAAAGTTTCTTCATCATTTTGAAGAAGTGAGAATTGTCTAATGTATTTAGCACTTCCCGATGATGCAGCTATTTTATCAAGAGTAACCGTTTTACCAGAAGAACGACCACCCAAAATAATATTTAAACCAGTTGATAACTCTAAACCATCATCGGTGGCTTGAAAAAAATTGTTACCACTTTCTTTTGTTAGTGAGATTTTTGTTTTGTCTGCAAAACACGATTTAATTCCTGCTATGGAAATTTCTTTAAGATCAACAAATGTGTGCCTTGTCGGAAAGTCAACTAAGCTACTACTAAAACGCATATCACTAAACAGGACGGGCGTAAGCCCGTTCTGTTCTTTCATCATTCTTTTGAATTTTGGGATACTAGCTACTTCGCCTGATGTAATATGAGGTTGCAAATCCGCTATTGTTGCTTTCTTTATTTCTGGACTTTTGTCGTAATGCGGAATAAGAATGTATTTGTGAAGCTCGGTAAAAATGCTTTTGAATTGTGCAATTGTAAGTGTGTCAGTATTTGTTTTAATTAAAGCAGTAACTTGCTTGCATTTTTCGTCAAAGTTTGAGATTTCAAATTCGTCTGAATCAGTTATTACCAAAAGATGACCGCCTTCTAAGTCGACTTCAATACCTGGGAAAACGGTAATTGTCAGGTTGTTTTTAATATGTAAATATTGCGCTAAGTCAAAAACATTGTGATTCGTGATAGCTAGAGCATCAATTTTCAACTTGTCAACATACTCTTTGACTTTTGAAAGGTCAAAGTCAAAAGGATAGTCGCTAATTGTCGAAATAGTATGTGTATGAAGGTCTATTTTTTTCATTCAATGTCTTTCTGTTTCGGTTGTTTTTAAGCTTAAGAACAACAAATGTATATGCACTATTCTTGGCGCCTATTTTCTAAATATAAGACACTTTGTAGCATGTTTTACCAGAATTAGGTGTTTTACCCTATGCATTTGAGGGTTTTTACCTAACGTTTTGGGCTTTTCTGCTCAGTGGTCTTTACTTTTTTTTCAATGCTACTAAGAGTTAAAATAATAAAAATCACCTGTTTAGGTGGGGTGGGGATACCCTTGGATCAGGTAGAAGATAAGAAGGTTTGTGAGTACTGTCCTTATGTTGGGATTTGTGGGAGGGGGTGACGTTCCCGATATGAAACGCGTCCCGAAGGGCATGTTTTTATAGCGATTGTTGTGGTGTCGTTTTTTATTTCAATTTATCAGGATTTTTCCCAAGATTTTTTTTGGTTCAGAAGTTACACGTCTTTCCAATTTTTTAATATCCTCTTCAGCGGGTAGCTCTTCTGGTTTAATTCCTCTTTTTAATAAAATGTCTCTAACACCTCTGTTGTTGGTTATGTGTTCAGCCGAAATTTGTCTTTCAGAACGTAAGCCTTTTTCTTTTGTATTAAATACAGTTATCTCTGTGGCAAAGTCTTTTGCTTTTATTGTAATTGTTGGTAAGAAGTCAGTGAGAGCCCTGCCTTTTGGTACTCTAAGTAAATTTTTCATTTGCTGAGTAGATTTCCCAAAAAGAGCTTGGTCGCCTTTACTTCTTATCAGTCCAAAATTTTTGTCATTTCCCGTTTTTTCATAAATTAATTCTGAAAGCTCTTTTTCTGACAAAGTCAATTTTTGTCTTGCTTGAAGTCTTTCCCAATCTTTTATTCTTTGTTCAATTACTTCAAGTTTCCTTGTCTGTACAGCAAAATAATTCTGTGCAAATGCTATTGGCTCCTTTCTTGGGTCCCCATTTTGAGCAATTAGATAACAAGCGTATCTTGTCAACATAATATCCTCAATCTCTCTTTCACTTCCTGAGCCAAGTTTGACCATTTTGTTGACGTCAACAAAATGGTCTGATATATTATTGTCCGTGGCTTCGCAAGAAGTTTTTGCTTTAACTATTACTTTTTGGAAATTACGCCATTCAGAATATCCCAATAAATGCTGAATGTCTCTTGCAAACCAAAACTCAATTCCGTTTTCAGTCGTCTGTGAATGGTCTTCAAAATTGTTTTATTGTGATTTTATTATGTCAGATTTCATGTCTTAAAATTACACTGTTTTACTGAATTTAATAATACCAATAACTTTTGCTCTAGTATTATTGGTGGATAAACATGTAATTTTCCAATAGCAATTAAAAACCAACCTGAAATAGAAAGGATTTGATTTGGAACAGTTTGAGTCGTATCCATTCCGTCCATTCGATATGTTACTTCTTCTACAAATCCTGGCATTAAAGAAATTACACAAGCAACTAACCCTAAAAATTCGATTAAAATTGGAACGTAGAAATGAATTCTCCACCAAGTATTTATTCGGTTGTTTAGTCTGATAGGAAGTCCGACAAGTCCGCATACAATTACTGTCAAAATTGAAAGCAGAATGGCTAAAATTGGTTGAAACAAGGTCAGTCCAACGAAATTTGCTAAGTGAACGAATCTTTCGGAAAGCCATGTCTTTCCTATGTTTTCTTAGCCATTGCTGGCAGTAGATTTATTGATTTAATCATTCTCCTTTGGATAAATTTCAATAACCGAGATTATTTTAGGTGTTGAATTCTCCAATTAAATATGGAACAAAATAGTTGACATCCATTCTTAAATTCTTCAGATATTTTAGTCTTCAAAAAAATCCTTGAAAGAAAAGTTCTCAGCTTTATTCTTTTTTGCTCCTATATTAAGTATACCAGTCTTTTTAGCTTCAGGGAACTTTTGTCGCATATGTTTAATCACATCGTGTGAGTTTGTAAAACTCTTAATAGCTCGATTGAATTCCGTAAGATAATTAATCATAAAGTTTAATGAACTTGGACTGTCTGGCTGATTTATGTCTTTATGTCCACTAACTACAACTTGAGGATTGAATGATTTTAGTTTCTCAAGTGAGTCAATCCATTGCTCACGCTCTTTATTATTAGTGTCTACTGTCCAAGGATGAATGTTGTTGAATACAACATCTCCAGCAATCATTGTTTGGACAGACGGAATAAAATATGCTGTGCTTGGAGCTATATCACCTGCTAGATTAGGAATGATTTGAATGTCATCTTCTTCTATACGAAAAGTCAAATCGTCATATGGCTCTGGAATAGGAATAGAATCTGGAATCAATTCTTGATATAGTTGCTTCATTCCGATAATTTGATGATCAGTTGTTTTTCTTGCATCAGCCACCACAGATGAATGTGCATAGATTTTTACATCTGGAAATGCTCTCAAAAAAGTTTCTAATCCAAAATAATGATCAGCATGTGCATGACTTATAAAAATTGTTTTTAATTGTCTATCTAAGTTCTTGATTATATCTACTACTTTTTGAGCTTCACTTTGTAGTAATTGAGCGTCAAATAGAATTGCATCTTTTTTACCATAGACAATTGTTGAATTAACAAAGAAGCCTAAATCAGAAGACGAAAAAACTTTAATATTGATATGAGACATGATATACTTTTTATCTGTTTGTGTAAAACTTAAAGTAATGTATACTATCAATTACTGCCAACAAATGTACTTGCGCCATTCATGGAGCATATTTTCTAAATATAAGACACTTTGTATCATGTTTTACCAGAATCAGGTATTTTACCCTATGTATTTGAGGGTTTTTACCTAACGTTTTGAGGTTTTCTGCTCATTGGTCTTTAGTTTTTTTCAATACTACTAAGAGTTAAAATAATAAAAATCATCTGTTTAGGTGCGGTGAGAGATGAGGTTCGCTTGCTATGCCTTATGGGTAGAATTGAGCCGGAATCTCTTTTTTATAATCCATTATATTGCGGGTCCCGCCAGCAGTAAGTCAGGCAAACCCGCAATGATAAATTATAATTGGGTGTCATTCCGTAACAAAGTGGAGGAATCTTAGCCTCACAGAAAGTTTATATACTATGTTACTGATAGGGATTTCTCTGCTATGCTACGAAATGACGATAAGGTAAATAGTATATTTTACTTCACCGGATACCTCAAAATAGTCTTCAAGTTCTCAGGAGCGGTTTTTCTCGGGTCTGAAATGTAAATTTCATGGTGCTTGCCATTTACTTCTAAACCTTGTTCAGCAGCAAAAGTGAAAAGCTTTTCCAATGTTGGGGCCTCTTCTTCATAACTGCCTATATGAAGTATTTGAATGGATTTACCTTCATTCAATGGCTTAAATTCTACTTCACTAATCTGCTTTGAACCTTTTTTTGCAATAGCATTTTGTACAGCTTCTTCCACATCTGCTTTTACCACGAATTCAGGCATAGGTATCACAATATTCCAATGCCACTCATTTCTTGGCGTTTGCTCGAAAGGCTGAGTGCCTTCCACCCACCATTGTGCTTCCATTTTAGGAACTACAAAATCTTTATTCTGCTCCTTCAGTGAAAACTTAACACCATATGCCACAGCATAAATGGCTTCTATCGCACTGTTAAAAATTGGATCTTCAGGTGCAGAAACGCCACTAATATTCAGGTAATTGTAGTTTTTAACATTCACTATTCGTGGTTCATTCTTAGCCAAATAGTACTCTTTGTCAGTTTTTGATAAGTCTAGTTTGTTCATCGTTTCGGAGTTAAATAGTTCAAAATGGTCCATAAATTTGATTTCTTCGAATGCTGCCATAAATGGAGCCAGCTCCATCATTTGCTCTACTTTTTGAGCTGCATCACGAGCCTCTTCCAATGAATTCCACTTTACTAAATCCATAAATAATAATTCGTCTTCCGAAGATTTGAATGTTTGATGCTCAATGATTCCTGGAAATTTCATGATATGTTCCCGTGCCTCATTGAGTACTTCATCGTAGGAGTCTTTGTATTCTGCTTTAATTCGATAAACTACCAATTCATAAGTGGTTGTCTCGGTTGCGGTTACTGCCAGTGTTGTCATAAGTGTTAAGATTAAAGTGATTAACTGTTTCATTTTTACTTGTTTTAAATTGATTTTAAGCAAGTAAACGGGGTGGGGTGACAACCCTATGTCAGCAGGAAAATAGAAAAATTAATTTTTTTTCAAATAATTTTTCAACCCTTCTTCTAAGAGCTCAATAACACGATTTTTGAGCTTTTCGGGTGAGTGAACAAATGCAGACTGCCCGAATGAGATTAACCAACGCGCAAATGATTCTAAATCTGAAGTCATAAACTTCATCTTCTCACTATTTTCAAGTTTTTCACTTTCTATATAGCCCATAAAGTAGCGTTGCTCAGAAATATATCTGGCGGCCTGGTTGTCAAAGCTTACTTCAACCTCTGTTAATGCAGCACCTTGAATGACACTTTCTACATAGCCTTTGTAGTCTTTATGCTTTTTAGGGTCAAAGGACGAATCCTTAATGAGAAGTTTCATTATTCTATCTGATCTGAAATCTCTAAGAGCATTTCTTAATCTGCAGAAACCTATTAAGTGCCAATGTCTTGAATAATAGCATAGGCTTAGTGGCTCTACATCCCGGTTGGTGAAAGTATCGTTGTAGCTGGAGTAGTAATCAAAATTGATAATACGCTTCTTTGAAAGCGCATTTTGTAAATCGGTAAGAAAGTGATCTGGAAATTTACTATTGTTTGTAGGAGTAGGCGAGTGCAGCACTTCGATATTGTTTTCAATACTTTCCAGATATTCTTTTTCCTCAATTTTTAGTGCTGCTCTGATTTTATACAAGGCGCTATTCAAATTGGATTTAATCGATCCGTCCGTTTGTTTATCCGCTAATTTAGAAGCCATGAGAATGGCACCCGCTTCTTCTTTATTGAATTTTACCGCAGGCAAGCTGTAGCCTTCCATAATGAAATAGCCCACACCGGCTTCTGCGCCTATGGGTACGCCCGCTTCTTCCAGCGCACGAATATCTCGGTAAACAGTTCGCAGGCTTATTCCGAATCTTTCAGATATTTCAGCAGCCTTTACAACGCGCTTACTCTGAAGCTGAATTAGAATAGCTGAAAGTCGGTCGATGCGGTTCATTGCTACTACTCAAAAAAGTGTTCCTCAAATGTGATCAAACTGGTATCTCCACTTTTTAGAATCAATTTATTGCTTTCAAGTTGATAGCTGCTGGTTTTATTTAGTGCTGCAAAAAACTCATTTTCAACAGAGTTCTGGCACATCATCTTAGTTGCCATAATTCCTGATATAGTTAATCTTCTGTTTACACCTAATTCAAATCTACCACTGTAGTTATTGCAGCCTCCATAACCTTGAACTTTATTAGCATCAGCATCAAATTTTATTGTTGGGATTTTTTCTGCAGAGATCTCAGCGCCACCGATCGATACTAATTCCCAGTTTCTATTGGTGATAGAATTATCTACTTTTTGGAGTCTATACTCCGATGCTAAATTTCCTGTAATGGGCTTGCCTTCCTTATCTAATTTAAACAAGGCATTCTCACCAACTTTGTACTGATCATCAACAACATCTAAGGTGATATTACTACCCGTCTGATCCCAAAAAACGGCACCATCATCTTCAATAATTTTGGAATCTTTGCCCAGATACTGTCTTTTTAAAATGTAAGTATTATCGATTTTAATGGTTAACTCTGTTTTTATACCGCTGCAATCGGCACAAGGTAAAATTCCCCTGTAGATTCCCGGCCAGTCTAAAGAAGTTCTACTATTATCAGCAAGTGGAACAACTTCCGAAGAAATTGATTTTTGCTGATAAACAGGCTTACAACAAAATAACAGAGTGCTAAAAAGCACCGGTGCCAAGTATAGTTTCATGTTAGTTGGTTTTGGTCTAAGTTACCTGATGTGCGCTTAATTATTTAAGATATGCGTCTCAAAACCATCTATGCTGGTCTGATTCTTTTCTTTCCAATATTCTGTTAGGCCGTCCTTTCCTCTTTTTATCACCCAGTCAGTAATAAGCGATCGATCTTCTTTGAATTCCATAATAGGTACTCCAAAACCGCAGGAATTCTGAACTAAATCAACATCCATAACTATGATTTGCCTCGATCCCGGTGTTTCATCGAACAAGGAAATATATTCTTCAAATTCTTTATCTCTTGGATGATATATTTTGGCCTGTCCGTAAAGTCGAAGAATGAGTGGTTTGCCTTCAAAAGCACAGAACATGATAGTCATCCGATTATTTAGAGAAAGGTGCGCTGCAGTTTCATTACCGCTGCCAGTGAGGTTCAGCCACACAACTTTATTGGAATCAATAACTCGAAAACTATCCACGCCTTTAGGTGATATATTCACTCGTCCACTTTCTGCGGCAGTACCGACAAAAAACATCTTTTGTTCAACTATGAATTTCTTATGCTCACTAGTTAGTTCGTTGAATTTCTTGCCCATAACTTTCTTGTTTAAACAGATTCTCCCGGTAGTGGAACGTACGTATTATCGTTAGGTACTTTTGGGAATTTCTTCTCACGCCATTGTTGCTTAGCTTTTTCTAATCGCTCTTTGGAGGATGAGACAAAATTCCAATAGATAAACCGTTCTTCTTCAAAGGGTTGGCCACCAAATAACAACAAATGAGTGCCTGCTTTCATTTTTACAGCGCACTGATTGTCAATTTTAGAAATTAACATATTACCGGCTTCCACGTGGTTATCGCAGGCTTGAATGCTACCTTCCACAATGCATATGCCTATTTCACCTTCCAGTTGGCCACTGATGTCAAGGTCATAATCTTCCTTGCAAATTACTTCTACCATGAACAAATCGGAGTGTACAGGTACAGGAGACTCTTTGCCATATCCCTTGCCGGCAACTAGTTTAAAATCTGCTCCTTTGTCGTTCCAATAAGGTAAGTCTTTTGCATCGAAGTGGTGAAACTGAGGATCCATTTCTTCCAGCTCTTTTGGCAGTGCCACCCAAATCTGATAGCCGTGTACTGTTCTTAAATCCGGTGTCCTGTTTTGTATTGGAGTCCGTTCTGTATGGGTTACGCCTCTGCCGGCCGTCATCCAATTTACTGAACCAGGCCTAATGAGTTGATCGCTTCCTATACTATCCTGATGCTGAATTTCACCCTCGAGCATATATGTAAGTGTAGAAAGCCCAATGTGAGGATGCTGATCCACATCCATATATTTACCATTACCTAACACAGCAGGCCCCATATGGTCGATAAAAATAAAAGGCCCTACCATGCGCTTTTTACGAAATGGTATCAATCGGCCAACCATAAAATCGCCTATATCTCGGCTGCGTTCTTCAATAATTAAATCAGTGTTTGACATAAAATTCGGTTGGGTTTAACATGGATGAAGTTAAACTTTGAATGGTGAAGAAGCAAAGGTTGAATGCGCATGCTTAGCCAAAATGACTTTGAAGTCATTGATTAGCGTATAAATTCTAAATTCGCGGTTATTCAACAGAGAATTTAATGAGCCTTTATCAGTTCGAGAATATCGTCTGAATCAGAGCTGAGATACTGATTAATTCTCATGATATTGTTCAGAAGAAGCTCAGAAATATTTTTGGTAGTGAGGTTGCCAGTATTAAGATATACAATTTTAGGAGGTGTTCCGTACATAGCATTAAGATCTACAAAGTCAGAATCAAAGGTAACGACAGCGTAGTTATTTTTCTTGGCAAATTGGAAAACTTCAATATCGGACGAGTTTTCAAGTCCAACAAACCGTACTTGTTCGCAATTTGAAAATTGTGGAGGTAGAATTTTTAATATTCTAGGTGATATGTTTTGATCGAATAAAAGGTTCACGAGAAAGTAATCAACCTTCGTTCTTTATCCGCTGCGTAGGCCAGACAAGCATCGATCATTTCATCGGTTAGTTCCTCAAAATCAGATTTTATATCATCACGGGTCATACCATTAGACAACCAGTTTAATACATCGTAAACTGAAATTCGGGTACCCTTAATACATGGTTTTCCAAATCGCTTATCAGCCCTGATTTCCAAAAATTTTCGATAATCCATGATTAAATATACGCAAAACTTATGATTAGAGATATGTTCATTAACAATCCACGAGTACGCACTCTTCATCTTCCATTTCAAATTCTAACGTAGCATGGTTAATATTAAATTTATGTAGATTATCATGAATTTCTTTTTTAATAGGAGAGAGGTCGTCCATGGAAGGTTTTCCCTCCATTACAACATGAGCAGTGAGCACATTGTAATCTCCATCCATGCTCCAAATGTGCAGGTCATGTACTTCCAAAACACCTTCTAGTGATAAGATGTATTTTTTGATTTCTTTGGTATTCGTGTCTTGTGGTACACCTTGCATGAGAATACCAAATACAGATTTCAGGCTCTTGAAAACATTAAACAATATGAAGAGTGAAATTCCTATCGACAGTAAAGGATCAATAATGGGCAACTCATAGAAATGCATGATAATAGCTCCTATTAAGACGGCTATCCAACCCAATACATCTTCGAGTAGGTGAAGGTAAACCACTTTTTCATTCATGGTATGGCCTTTTTTTAATCTAAAAACTGCTAGTCCATTTACGATAACACCTAAAATAGCAAGCCATATCATCCCTTCAGTATCAGGAGTTTGCGGATTGAATAGGCGAGGCACAGTTTCAGAAATTATAAAAACACTTCCTGTGAGGAGTATTAAAGCATTTACAATTGCTCCAATGAGTGAGAAACGTTTATAGCCGTAGGTATAGCTTTTATCACGTTTTTTATGAGAAAGATTATCGAAATACCATGCCGTACCCAATGAAACACTATCACCAAAATCGTGTAAGGCATCAGCTAAAATGGCCATACTATTAGTGAAGATACCACCAACAATTTCAATAATGGTGAACCCCAGGTTGAGAAAAAAAGCAAATTTTATATTACCGCTATGGTGATGGTGGTGATGGCTCATCTAACTCATAACGGAATTTGAATAATATCAGTTTCTACTACATTGCTAACATTCAAATCTCTATCTGCAATTGATATTCTTAATTTCAAATCTTTGCCTCCAAATAATGGTTTAAATCCGAAAGAAGTCATTCCATATTCAATAAAACCAGATGATCTTGATGTAATGACTATTTTAAATGAAAAATTATCGATTTGTATCGGGAATCGTTCTTTTTGATTAAATGAAGTTAAATTGGGAATACGGCCGTCAAAATTATGTCCACATTCAAAAGCTTCTCTCCAATCGAAAAACTCATATTCTCCACTATTATTTTTATACCAATAATCAACAAAAATATTATTATGGTACTTGTTAAATTGATAATACACTGTATCATTCAACTGAAAACCATCTGATAAAAATATTTCAGGGCTTAAATCCCAAAAGCAAGTGTTAAAGTCAGGATCGAATGGTGGGAGCGTATCAATCTCTTCAATATTTTTTATTGTAAGCAAATCATCAAGACTTTCATTTTCAAAATCAAAATACTGTCCAGTTTTATTGCTAAAGTAGTGTTTCTGATTATACGGATATATATATTCAATATCGTCTAAACCAACATTCATTTCTAAATCACTGAACTTGATACGTACGATAAGTGAGTCCGACATATCGACAGGGGTTTCTACAAACCTTATTTCTCTAAACTCAATCTTAGGTATTGATGTTACAGGTTCACTATTTGCAGTTTCATTCTCATCATCACAAGAGAATAAAAAAAGAGAGAAGTAGAAGAGTAAGGCAAAATGAAATTTCATTATGGATTAATTTATAACTGGCCGCAAAGGTGCCAATTACAATAAGTTTATCGTATAAGTAGTGCCATTTTTAACAATCTCAATATAATCCACTTGTATGCCAACATCATTTCTGCTGAAGAAATCTTTAAGAATAATATCCTTATCAGAGTCTGGGCTGCCTACATATAAAGTCCAATTCACATCAGAAATACCATCAAAATATGTGATTCTAACGATATAGGTTCCATTGCGGAAGAAGTTCTCAAGCCTCACTCGTTCAAAATCAGTGGTTTCTGAAAAAGCAACATCATCCGGTCCACTATACATGAATAAATCTAAATCTACATCAGCCGTAGACTGAACTGCCGAACCTCCAGTGCTCCATTCCAGATCTATATTGAGGCCAGTAGGGCTTTCAATCACATTATCCGGAATAGGTTCATTATCAACATCACATGAAATTGAGAAAGCTGAAATCGTTATTAAAACAAGTAAGTAGTTAAATCTGGCCATTGTCTTCTTATTTATTCGAATTTAAATCAATTGTAATGGAATTAACAATTACCATGCTAAAAACACTGCAGACCTATTTAGTCAACTTAATTGACTCAGAATTGATGCAGTAGCGCAAACCTGAGGGTTTCGGTCCGTCAGGGAATACGTGGCCAAGATGTCCATCGCATACATTGCACATCACTTCCACGCGAGTCATTCCAAAAGACCTATCCAATTCATATTTGATAGCATTTTCTTTAATCGGGTCGGTAAAACTAGGCCAGCCCGAGGAACTTTCGAACTTAATGCTGGAATCGAATAACGGTTCTCCACAGCAAATACATTCATATTTACCTTCGTCATACACATTGCATAACTCGCCCGTAAATGCCCTTTCCGTTCCTTTTAAGCGGGTAATTCGGTACTGCTCCGGGGTTAGCTGATCTTTCCATTCCTGCTCTGTTTTTTCTACTCTTCTATCCGGTGCCGGAGTGCCCTTTTGAGCATATTTCATTACATCATCCCAATTCATAATTTCTACAACTTTAATTTCAATCTCTCGCGCTAAACATAATGAAAGAATATCTTAAAATGGTAGTCATCCCGAGGAAACGAGGGATCTGACTAAGTTGAAAGTTTGTAATTAACATCTTAGTGAGATTCTTCCTTCGTCAGAATGACTTTATTATTACGCATCCTTTTTGAGACATTCTCAATTATACCATTACTAATCCATACCTTCTACCCAAGGGGCACCAGCCTTTTGAAGATCTTTTACAAGTGCGCTTAACTCAGCTTCTAACGATTTCAAATTACCTTCAACAGAATCGAGTTCTTCTGTGATAATGGACATCGTTTTTTTGTGAGTTTCTGTAGGCCCATAAGTCGAATTACTCAAGCCACGATAAAGTGCAAAGATGCGCTCACCCAAATTGGGTTTCGTTTTTTCACCAATCTGCAATTTAGCTTTGTTACCATTCACCTGAGTTTCTAAAGATTGTATTTTGGACCTTATTGTGTTATATCGTGTATCCAACACACCAGGTTTGGTATTAGAGTTTGCAATGGATTTTGCCACTGCATTGCTTCTGGAAGTCAGATTTTCCAAACGAATGTCTACTGCAGTTTTTCTACCATAAGCTGTTTCATAGTTGCGCATAAAGTCGGCAACCACTTCAGGGCTGGCACCTTTTAATGTACCTTCTCTCAATGGAACTACATCAAACTCAATAGGCTCTGCCAGTTGTGTTGTTTTTCCATCTACCACTTTTGAAAGCGAAACTTTGTACTTTCCGGGAGCTGCAAGCATTCCGGCAGGCTCATCTTCAGATGGATCTTGCCCTAATGCGATGGCCTCAGGTAGTGGGTGTCTTAAATCCCAGGCAATTCTGTGAAAACCTGAGGTTGTATTACCTTTTATTCTTCGGATTACTTTGCCACTACTATCTTCAACAGTTAACCAAATTTGAGGCTCCAGCTGATTTTCTTCGGCAAGCACATTTTCATATCCTGGGAAACTGATGTTGCTCTTAGTTTTCTCTGCTTGCTTTTCACTTTCCTGCCTTGCATCTTTTTTAGATTTTAGTTCTTCTTTTAAGTAGTAAGTAAATACTGCACCAAATTCCGGGTTTGGAGCTACATAATGTGCTGCTCCTAAAGAGCCTTTGGGCTCATCAAAGCTGATGTCTGATCTGGGAATATACCACCAGGCCTTTCTTGTTGAGTATAACGCAGCCTCTTGCTGTAATTTAGCCTCAGTTACATCGCGCAACACAGAATAATCGTCTAATACAAAGAAGCCTCTTCCAAAAGAAGCTCCAATTAAATCATTTTCTCTGCGTTGAATAGCAAGGTCTCTAAATGAAATGGTTGGTGCGCCTGCTACTTTTACCCAGTTCTTTCCACCATTAATGGTGAAATAGATACCATACTCTGTCCCTGCAAATAGCAACTGTGGATTCACATGGTCTTGAACCATTCTCCAAACCAATGTTTTGGAAGGTAAATTGCCAGTTATGGATGACCAGGTTCTTCCTTTGTCAGTACTTTTTAGCAGGTAAGGTTTGAAATCTCCATACTTGTGGTTATCGAGTGCTACGTACACAGTATTCTCATCAAACAAGTCGGCTTTAATGTCATTTACAAAAGCCGTTGAAGGAACACCTGGTAGGTTAGCCACTTCAATTTTGCGCCAGCTTTCGCCACCATTTTCCGTTACTTGAATTAGGCCATCATCTGTTCCGGCATAGATTACACCAGCTTTCTTAGGCGATTCAGCTAATGAAGTAATCGTGTTGTAATTTGACATTGCAAGGAAATCCCATGCATTATCCCAGCTTTGCTTTCTGCCCATGATAGGCAATTCGATTCTATTTTGGTTTTTAGTGAGATCACCTGAAATGGCGGTCCATTTATCACCCCTGTTTTCAGATTTCCAAACTCTGTAAGATGCAAAGTAGATAGTTGAAGGTGAATGCGGGCTCACGAGAATCGGTGCATCCCAATTGAAACGTTCGTGTGGTTCATCTTTATCTGGTTGAGGTTGGATATCAATTACTTCACCAGTTTTTAAATCAATACGAGATATATTTCCTTCCTGACGTTCGCCATACATGATGTTAGGGTTCCCTGGCTCTGTAGCCGGTTGATGGCCATCCCAATCCAAAACAATTTTCCAATCACCATTTTGTATACCTTGTACATTATCCGTTCTTGAAGGCCCGCCTTGGGTGCTATTATCTTGTGTCCCTCCATAAATATTATAGAATGGCTCGCTGTCGTCAACAGCTACTTTATAAAACTGAGTAACAGGAAGGTTCTTTATAAACCTCCAATTTTTGGTGTTATCAAATGATTCATAGATACCACCATCTGTACCTACCAATATATAGTTAGGGTCACTCTTCTTAAAAGCTATCGCGTGATTATCGCTGTGCTTGTGTTCATAGTTGATTAAGTGAAAATTCTTTCCACCATCTTCCGAAACCTGTAACCTAACATCCACTAAATACAACTTTTCAAACTCGTGTGGTGAGGCATACAGTTCCTGATAATAATGCGGTCCGGTAGCGCCTGAAACAGCATCTGATCGCTTCTCCCAGGTCATTCCTTTGTCTGAAGATCTGTAAACGCCTCCTGTTCTTCTGTCTAATTCTATAGCAGCATAAACGATATCTGGCTGCTGTGGTGATATGGCCAAACCTATTTTACCCATGTTTGAAGTAGGTAATCCATCAGTCAATTCTATCCATGTTTCTCCACCATCTGTACTTTTGTGAATGCCTGAGCCCGGGCCTCCACCCATGTATGCTGCAACTGTTCTATGTCTATCCCATGTAGCTGCATACAATACATCCGGGTTGCGCGGGTCAATCAAAATATCAGTTACACCAGTCCATTCGTTGTCACCTAATGTTTTCTTCCAGGTTTTGCCACCATCTGTTGTTTTGTAAAGACCTCTCTCGCCTCCGCTTTTCCATAGCGGGCCTTGAGCAGCCACCCATACAATGTTGGAGTTAGATGGGTGAACAATAATCTTAGAAATATGCTCAGAAGCCTTTAGTCCCATGTTTGACCAGTTTTCACCACCATCATCACTGCGATATACACCATCGCCAAACCCGACATGACGACCGCCAACATTTTCTCCTGTTCCAACCCAAATGGTATGTGGATTATTAGGATCAATGGTTACACAGCCAATAGAATAAGATGATTGATCATCAAAAATGGGTGTCCATGTGGTTCCGGCATTTTCAGTTTTCCAAACACCACCGGAGCCTACCGCCACGTACCAAACACTTTCGTTTTCCGGATGAATTGCTACATCAGCAATTCTGCCTGACATGAGTGCAGGTCCGATATTTCTTAGTTTAATTCCCGAGAAAACAGAATCTACCAATGCTGAAGCTGATGTGCTACTGGTATTGGAATTTCTCTTTCGTTGTGAAAAGCTTACTAATGTGGTTAACAGCAATGCTGTAATTAGTAAATAACTGATATTCTTTCTGATCATATTTTTCGATGTTTAAACAGGCATTGAAGATACTACTTGAAAAATGTAATAGAAAATAGTGTGGAATCTATTTTACAAACGGCAAAACAGATGCATTTTTTGGCAGTTAGTTTTTCTCGAACCAAAGGTGAATGTCCTCCCAAAGAGCGCTTTTATCCTTCTTAAAAAAGTTAAAGTGTCCAATCTCTTTCATGTTATATTCTTTTGGGTTGAGTAGCAGATATTCTTTTTCTGCGGAGCCATAAGAATGAAATAGTGTTTCTACGGCTTTTGGTGGCGCAAAGAGATGATCATCAGTCATGGCCGCAAATTTTGTTGGCGTGGTGATTTGGGCATAGCGCTCTTTACCATCTGGAATTGCACCAATAGCCCCATCAGGCGTTATTCCCCAAAGCCGCCAATCTTTGGCTACATTTTTTGGTAAAGATTTGTTGCCACCGTATGCGAAGCCCGGCAATGGGCCATTAATTTTTGTGAAAAAGGGGATAATGATGTGCCAAAATATACTCACTAAATATTTGTGATATCCCTCCCAGTTGCTATAGGATAAATTTTGTGAGGCAGCGAAATAAGCTCGTTTTACATGTGTATTATTTTTAGCTATTGGAAATACTTGCCCAGCAATACTGTGTCCAATAAGGTAGATATTACTGCTATAGTTATTTCTGACAAATTCAATCACAGTGTTTAAATCCAAATCTCCCCAATTATAAAGAGAGCAACTTTCAGGGTTCTTTATATTTCTTGAATCTCCAATGCCACGGTAATCGAAAGTAAGTAGTTGATAACCCAAGTTGGAAAAATAATGAGCAATGTGCTTGTAGTAACCTTGTGGTATTCCCACAGCCGGAGCAATGATGATTAGTTTATTTTCTGAACCAGAATAATATCTGGCGGCCAGTTCTTCTTGGTCGGGGGTGGTAATAGTTAAATGCTCAATGGTACTCATTGATTAAAAGTAGCAATACTATTTATTAATGAGTCGATAAAGCCTGTCTTTTGTGGTGATGCCGATAGGTCCTTCATAAATGCCACCATCGAGTCCGATGTCCTCTACCTGTACTTCAATTAGATTGGGTTCATTTTTATTCAAAATAGTGGATGGAAGATAGTAAATACGATATTCGCTGTATGATTTACTGTGTGGGAAATGACGATTATCTCTGGTTCTGCCGACAAGTTTTCCATTGACATATACTTCATCAAAATCATCGATCTTGCCGAGAATGAGTAAAAGCTGCTCGTTTTCCAAGTCTGGTGTAAAGTCAAAATACTTACGATACCAGGCATATCCATCGTATCTTCTAAAGCCTTCTTTTTCCCAGAAGCTGGGTACATTTATTTTATCCCAATGTGCATTATCTGCTGGTTTTGCCCCGCTTTCGCTAATGCTAAAGTCCCATATGCCCCGCAAGTCTAACAGAATTGGTGAACCAGCAGAAACCCGGTAGATGCCAATTTTTCCATCCATGATACCACCGCCTAATGTGGCATCGAAAACACGAACAGCTATCGTATTCTCTCCTGTATAATTTATCAGGTTTTGAGGGATAATGTACTTTCTTTCCGTATTATACGCGCTTTGATAGTTGGGCGGCATAGAGCCGGAAAAACCAATGAGCTGACCGTTAAGATATACTTCATCGGCATCATCAACATATCCCATATTGAGGAAAAGGTTTACGCCTTTAGGTAAACTGGATCCATCGAATTTTATCCGATACCATGCAAAGCCATCATAACCATGGAAACCCTGATTTTCCCAGGGTGAAGGTACGCGAATAGATTCCCATCCGGAGTCGTCAAAATCTTTGGAACTCCAGTTGCCTTGGTCGCCTAACGCAAACTTCCAACGACCGTTGAGATCTATCAACTGGCCATTGGATAGTTGCGGCAGCATAACCAAACAGCTTATGAAAATTGGCGCTAGCTTCTTCAATGGTTATAATTTCTTCCAAATTAACAATATTGTTAGTTCTCTGCTACTAGCTTGGACGAATCCGCGCTGTCATTTTTAGCTAATCGGGTGTTGTTATTGAGTTGATCGTTCCAATATTGGGTCCAAACAGGCAAGTTACCGTCTGTTGTAAAATTATAAGTTATTACAGTGCCATTGTTCTCAATCTCAAGGGTGTAATCTCCGTTTCTTAAATTTCTAATATCATATAACTTGATAAAGCCATTGTCTTTGTTGGAGGTATTTATCTTGTTTTTGGAGATGAGTGTATTTCCACTTTTGAATTTCACTACTACCGGTTCATTGTTATGATCGGTGATCAACAGTCTTACAAAGCCTTCTTCATTGTGAGGAAGTATGCGAGCTTTTGCAGTTGTGCTAGATTGAGCCATTACACTTACACTAGAGATTATGGCCAGGGCGATGGTTGCAAATTGAGTTTTCATAGTCGTTGTTGTTTTGTTATTGATGATTACACTACAAAAGACGCAATGTGGGCCATGCCAGATGTCACAGCTTGGTAAGAGAATGTAACAAAATGTAACAAGTTGGAAATAAGATGTAAAATGGGCGGTTTAGCGCAGCAGATCAGTCAAAAATTATAGGATTAACCGACTATAAAGCCAAACAGCCATAGATTAGTTCTAAAACTGATCAAAATGAAAAAATTTAATTTTCTAATTGTTGGGCTAATATTTATTACTTGCAGTCAATTAGTTGCACAGCCATTTTACAGCCAAGATGATGTTAAAAATCTACCTGAAGCCATTGATCAATATGGCAGGTTGGTAGGTGTATGGGATTGTAAAATGGAAAACCTTCAAAAAGATGTTTGGGTTAAAGATTCAGCCATGTGGGATTTCAGATATATCTTGGGCGGTGCAGCCATTCAAGATTTTTGGTACAACCCAAATGAAAAAACTGGTAAAAATTATTTAGGAACCAATATTAGAATCTATAATACCAAAACAGAAAAGTGGGAATGCGCATGGATTGAAAATCAGTCAACTTCCATTGCAGCCACCTGGGAATCGTATAAGAATGAAAGTGGTGATATGGTTTTACATGATGGGTCTGGCAAGTGGGAAATCCTCTTCTATAACATAAAAGAAAACTCATTCGATTGGAAATGGGATTTTAAACAGGAAGATGGCAGCATGAAAACCATGATGAAAATGAAGGCCTATAGAATGAAATAATCAAACGATCATTTTATAGCCTGATCCGTGTACGGTGAGGATCACTTCGGGGGAATTATGATCGACCTCTACTTTATGGCGTAACCGGGCAATGAAATTATCCACTGTGCGTGTGGTTGGCTGATCATCTTCATAGCCCCAAATGTTTTCCAGTAAATCGTACCGCGAAACCACTTTGCCCTTATTTTCGTGGAGGTATTTAAGTATTTCAAACTCTTTGTGCGAGAGCTTTACTTCTTCATTAGATTGGGTATATGCTTTGTAAGCATCAAACTGAATCTGCAAATTGCCAATTTTGATGGTATCTGAATTACTAGACTGAGATTTTGATGAGCGTCTTAAATTGGCTTTGATTCGTGCCAGCAGTTCCCTTACGCTAAAAGGCTTGGTCATGTAATCGTCCGCGCCTAACTCAAGTCCTAATACTTTATCAATTTCTTCGCCTCTCGCGGTTAGTAAAATAATGGGTGTATCATTTCCTTCCTTTCTTGCCTGCTTACAAACATCAAAACCTGAAAGACTCGGGAGCATGACATCTAAGACTACTAAATCATATTCGTTAGTTAGAATTTTATCGAGCCCGGTTTGCCCATCGCTGGCAACCTCTACTGAATAACCATCAAATTCAAGGTTATCCTTCAATCCTATTTGCATGGCGGGTTCGTCTTCAACAATTAGTATTCTAGCCATTGTTTACTTTTTCTAAAGGAAAAGATACGATAAAAGTAGAGCCTTTTCCAAGATCACTTTTTAATTCTATAGAAGCATTATGAGCATCAACAATTTGTTTTACCAGGGCTAACCCTAAGCCAGTGCCTTGTTTTTTAGCTAAGTCACCCGTAGACACCCTGAAAAACTTATCGAAAATATACTTCTGATCGGTTTTTGAAATACCTACACCGTAATCTTTAACGGCTAGCATTGCTTTGCCCTCCTTTTTGAGCAAGTTGATTTCAATACGTTTAGACTTATCAGAGTACTTGATGGCGTTGTCAATAAGGTTGATAAGGAGTTCGGTAAGTGCATCTTTATCTCCATTTATATTTGCCTCTGCTAGCTCTGTTTGAATTATAAACTGCTCTTTTTCTAAATGATATTCATACGTGGCGAGCACATTTTCTACTACTTGCTTTAAATTCACAGATTCAAATGATAATCGTTTCTTGCCCGCATCCATTTGGCTGAAGCTCAATATTTTATTTACAATGCCTGTGAGTCGCTGGGTTTCTTTATTGATGATGGAATAATATTCCTTTTTCTTTTCCTCAGTAGGCACCCTGCCAAGTTCTAGTGTTTCTGCGAACATGCTTATGAGCGCCAGAGGAGTACGTATTTCATGCGATACGTTGGAGATAAATTCTGATTTGTTTTGTGCTAGTTTCACCTCTTTTCTCACATTCCTGAAAACGAGCACAACACCTAAGATAAGGATCGCATCCAAGGCGAGAATCAAAACTAAATTTGTGTAGGTTCTTTCTTTAATAATTGACTGAATAGAGCCACCACGCGTAGAAATACCCAGTTTATAATCCGGCAACAACCATAAGTCTTTGCTTAATACAGGTTTGATAGACTCTACATTAGTGGAATCGAATGTTGAATAAATAGGGTAGGGTTCATTCACCTTAGTTGCCTGTAGTGCAAATCGGTTTTTGGCAATATATTGTAATCTTGGGCCCAGCACGTCTTCAATGAAAAGAACCGGGTCAATAACTATTCCATAGATTAATCCATCATCTGTATTAGTGCCCGGATGAAATAGAAAAACAATTAATTCTTTATTTATATTAAAACTGATAGGTTCAATTTTCTGGAAGCCACTCTTACTATATTTTATGAGCCTTTTGCCAATGTCTTTATTCTCAATTAATAATTTATTGATCTCACTCATGTACTGAACAACCGAAGTATCCCTAGGAATAATGGTAGCCGCTTCATCATCAATGTAATAAGTAATGAGCGAATTAATAGAAGGGTTTAGATCCATCAGTTTTTTCACCTCTTTAGAGGAGGTGTCAACTTCGGTAAGTTGCATTCCAACTTCAAGTTTAGCTATCCAGGTATTTAAAATGTCATCAGCGTACTGGTTGGCAGAAAAGAGGAAAGCCTCTAATTGTTGCTCGTAAATTTTGTTGATTTCTTCTTCGTCCTGGTTGAGTGACGCAATTTCATAAGCACTAAAAAATAATGCCGGCATCAAAAAGATGACGAATAGGATTATTGCTATTCTGTTGATGGGTTTCAAGCGAACTCACCTTTATGTTCTATGGCTTGCAATACATGCGCATAATGGTGTCTGCAATGCCATGAATACATGGCCACTGTAAAGTTCAGATCGAATGTTTTATTATGTTCAGGATGAATATACTGTCTACTAAAATCTTCTTCTGATAAGCGTTCTAACAAATACACCCATTTCTTGTGCAAGGCCGTCAGTAAATCTAAGGATACGTTGATGTCTTCCTCAATATCAGGCAACTGAGCCCATAAAGCTTCCTTATAAGGTTTGATTGTAGGCAATCCTTCAGTAAGAGCTAACTTAAAGCGTAATTGTGCATTGAGATGACTATCGGCACAATGATGTACCACTTGTCTTATTGTCCAACCTTCCGGTCGATAGTGCCATTGTAATTGCTCTTGGGTTAAGTCTTTCACAGCAGCCCGTAATTGATCAGGAAACTCAGCAATGTCTTGAATCCATCCATTTCTTTGATCGATAGTTGGTGAGCCGGCATAGCTTAACTTACCTATTGGGTAACGAAGTTTTTCTAAATCCATAGTTATTGAGCGAGTTTAATCAATGTTTCCAACGTATTTAAATTTCTGGCCGTTGCCCTAACTTTCAACTTATTTTCAAAGGCATTATTACTTAATTTGGCTTTGCCATAACCTTCTTTTGGATGATAGTAGACCACAGAATCAGTGATTGTAAATTCCTCATTGGGATATGAAAGTGCATTCATTTTTTTAATCTGTTCCTCTTCGGGTATAGAAAACAAAAAGACAAAATACTGCTTCTTAATATCTGAATCCGAATAAGGGTTGGCTGACTTTATAGCTTTTAATTCGTCTTGAGAGAGTGTTAAAACTGGCATATCAAATCCAAATGACTTCTTAATACATTGATGCACTTTTATACTTACTTCATTTTTATTCAATTCACTGTCCAAAATAATATTGCCACTTTGAATATAGGTTTGAATGTTGTTTAAATCTACTTCTGATTCCAGGGCTTCTCTTAGTTCAGCCATTTTAATTTTATTCGAGCCACTCACATTTACCCCTCTAAGCAAACAAACGTGCTTCATAAGTCGATCGTTCTTTTAATGAACATATTATTACTCATATACCCAGGTGCCCAAATAA